>CAMEOO010000009.1 GCA_945929875.1 uncultured Caryophanales bacterium | reverse complement strand
ATAAAATACCTGTAGAAATAAGCGAAATTAATACTTTGCTATTCATAAAAAACCTCCTTTAAAGTTAATTATTCTTCAAAAGAGGAAATATATTCATTTTTCTAAATAAAGAAATCTTAGAAAGTTATTGATATCAAAAATAAAATCATACTTGTATGTTGGTAATATCTTATTTATTAGTTTAATTAATCCATCCTTTAAATCAGGAGAAATTTCAAAAAAAGCAAACCCATTTTCATTTAAAACTAAATCTAAATCAAGAAAAATTTTCTCATAAATAGCTAAGCCTTTATTTTCCGCGAATAAAGCAAGGTGAGGTTCATACTTTAACACTGATTCTTCAACGAATTGCTCTTTATCAATATAAGGGGGATTTGATACTAAAACATCATATTTTTCTTTGTTCTTTACAACATTTTTTAAGCAATCGCTTTGATAAAAATTCACATTTGCTTTTAATTCTTCATTGTTAGTTTTTGCTACTTTTAAAGCTTCTAAAGATATGTCTACACCTGTAACAAACGAGTCTTTTATTTCTTTATCAAGGGTGATGGAAATACATCCACTTCCTGAACCAACATCGATAATTCTTGGGTTAATTATTTTCTTTTCTTTAATTTTATTTAAAGTTAAATAAACTAATTCTTCCGTTTCATTTCTAGGAATTAATACATTATTATTAACGGTAAACTCTCTCTTATAAAAAGGAGCTTTTCCAAGAATATAATATAGAGGTTCTTTATCTAAATACCTTTTTAAATATTGAATAAAAATAGCGTCATCTACTATTTCGTTTTCTTTTAAAATTAATTCTTCTAAACTTAAAGAAAAAGCCTTTTGAGCAAGATAATAAATATCCTGTTTATAGGCTTCATCACTATTAATTTTTAGTGCTTCTAGCAATATATCTTTAACAAGTCTATTCGCCATATTTTTTAGCTTCTTGTTCCATCTTATCTTGTTGATCAGCGTTAACTAAAGCTTCGATAATTTCGTCAAGTTCACCTTCCATAACGCGATCTAACTTTTGAACAGTAAAGGAAATACGATGGTCTGTAACTCTATTTTGAGGATAGTTGTAAGTTCTTATTTTTTCACTTCTTTCACCAGTACCTACCTTTAATCTTCTTTCATTTCCAATCTTTTCATCTTGTTCTGCTTGTTTAGCGGCAAGAATTCTAGTTTTCAATAAATTCATAGCAATTTCTCTATTTTGAATTTGACTTCTTTCTACTTGGCAAGCCACAACAATTCCCGTTGGAATATGAGTAATTCTAACCGCAGATTCAGTTTTATTGACGTTTTGTCCACCCGCTCCAGAAGAACGATAGGTGTCGATCTTTAAATCTTGAGGGTTGATTTCTACATCGACTTCTTCCGCTTCTGGCATCACTAAAACAGTCGCGGTAGAAGTGTGAATTCTTCCACTTGCTTCAGTAGAAGGAATTCTTTGAACGCGGTGAGCTCCTGATTCAAATTTTAATTTTGAATAGACGTTATTTCCTCTAACGATAAAGGAGATATTACTAAATCCACCGGCACTTGAAGGTGATTCATCGACAATTTGAATCTTCCAACCTTGACTTTCCGCATAACGGGTATACATTCTAAATAAGTCGCCAGCGAAAATGTTCGCTTCATCTCCTCCAGCTGCCCCTCGAATTTCACAAACGATATCTTTATCATCGTTTGGATCTTTTGGAAGAAGCATAATCTTTAACTTTTCATAAGTTTGAGTGGTTTTTTCGGTTAATTCTTTAATGCTTTCTTTAGCGAAGTTGACAATTTCTTCATCTTCTTCATTAACCATTATTTCTGCATCTTTTAAATCTTGAAGATCTTTTTTATATTGAGAATATACTTCTACCGCTTCAATTAAAGAAGCTCTTTCTTTATTTAATGAAGTTAATTTTTTTACATCTGAAGCTGTCTCTTCTTCACAAAGTAAATTATCGATATCGATAACTCTTTGAGACATAGCTTCTAATCTTTCAATCATTTTATCCGCCATAAATGTCTCCTAATAAATAAGCCTTTACAATAATATCAAAAAAATATAAGAAAATAAACTATAAATAGAAAATGGATTGTTTTATTGTTTAGAAAAACAATATAAAAATATATTATTTTACTTTTATAAATACCTAAAGCTATTTCCCAAAATCAAATATTTTATATTTTTGGGGAATAGGAATCTTTTAAAAAGATATTGTCCTAACTAGGATAATTCGCTGAAATTAATTAAATTAATTAATTAATTATACTTTTATAAGCAAAAGATGATACAATTAGTAATAACATTAGAGGACCAATTATGTTATACAAATATAATGAAGAGAGCAATCTAGTGACTGTGTCAAACTCTATTTTAAAGCACTTCACTGGAATTAAACTCAACAAAACTTGCAAAGAACTAGATGCTATATTAGAAAAGAAAGAGTACAAAAAGATAGTAGTCATGCTTTTTGATGGATTAGGGGCTTCAATTAGAGAAAAGCATTTATCGGAGAATGATTTCTTAAGAAAAAAAGAAAAGATAACTATTTCTTCAGTATTCCCTCCCACAACAGTTGCTGCAACAACGAGTTTTTTAACTGGCCTTTATCCTAGTCAAAATGGATGGCTTGGCTGGCAACAATATTTTAAACAACACGATTTAATCGTCGAAATGTTCACTAACGTCAATCCTTTAACAAGAGAAAGGATCAACCCTCCATATTTATCTAGTTTATATTGTGGATATACTTCAATACTTGATCTAATAAATTCAAATAGCGCTGCAAAAGCATATTCTCTTTACCCCGACAAAATAGATCCTAAGGGAGCAAAAGATCTCAATGACTTTTTTATAAAAGCGGACGAAATGATGAAAAAAGATGAGCCTCATTTTATCTATATGTACTGGCCTGAACCAGATTCATTAATCCACGAGTTTGGAACAAATCATTATTGTATTAGAAGCAACGTAAAAAAGATTAACCAAATGGTTCAAAAACTTGCAAAAGAAAATAAAGATAATCTAATTTTAGTTCTTGCCGATCATTCTCTTGTCGACACCAAATTTTTTTACACCTTTGAGCACGATGACTTTTCTTCATGCTTGAAAACCATTACTTCATTAGATTCTCGTTCATCTTTCTTTCATGTGAAACCTGACAAAATTAATGAATTTCCTCTACTTTTCGACAAATACTATGGAAAATATTTTGTTTTGAAGACCAAAGAAGAAGTTATTAAAGAAGAATGGTTCGGCCCAAAAGAATATCATCCGTTATTTAGTGATTTCATCGGAGATTTTATGGCCACGAGCATATCAGAATATGGCTTTACCAATTATCAAGAAGAAACCTTCATTGGGGCTCACGCTGGGTCAACTAAAGAAGAGTCATTAATCAATATTTCAATAATTAATCAATAATCTTTTTCGCTTATATAGATATCACCTATTTTGCGTTAATTCTTTCAAAATACACTTTTTAAGTGTATAATGTTAACGGTGATTAAAAAATGTCTTACAAAGCTTTATATAGAACATATCGTCCTAGCACTTTTAATGAAGTCTATGGGCAACAACATATCGTTAGAACCTTAACTAATGCAATTAAAGAAAATAAAATAGCTCACGCTTATCTTTTCTGTGGCCCAAGAGGAACTGGAAAAACCACGATGGCTAGATTATTCGCTAAAGCTTTAAATTGTGAAAATGGCTTTGGTCATCAATGTAATATGTGTGAAAACTGTAAGGCAATCAGCGAAGGAACTCATCCAGACGTCATTGAAATCGATGCGGCGAGCAATCGTGGTATCGACGATATAAGAGATTTAATCAACAAAGTAAAATACGCGCCTATTAAAGGAAAATATAAAGTATACATTATCGATGAAGTTCATATGATGACTTCCGAAGCATTTAATGCCTTATTAAAAACTTTAGAGGAACCTCCTTCAAATGTAGTGTTTATTTTAGCCACCACTGAACCATATAAACTAATGCCTACCATTCTTTCTAGAGTTCAACGATACGACTTTACAAAGGTTAGCGATAAGGATTTATTAGACAATTTAATTAGAGTTTGTGACAAAGAAAAGATAATCTATAATCAAGAAGCCTTAAAACTAATTGTTTCTCTTTCTGATGGTGGTGTTAGAGATTCATTATCGCTACTTGATCAAGCAATCGCCTATTCTGGTAGTTCCCTTAATGTAAAAGCTATCCAAGAACTATATGGTTTATCCACTGTCGAAGAAAAATTGACTTTATTAAAATTAGTAATAAGTGGAGATGTCTTAAGTTGCAGCAAAAAACTAGATGATTACGTCAAGCAAGGAATCGACATCAAAAGGCTCACTAGCGATATCATTGAAATATTAAAAGATCTATTGATATATAAAGTCACAAAAAATACTTCTATATTAAAAATACTAAATGGGGAACAAGTTTCTTCCATTAAAATTTCTAAAGATAAGTTATCTCAAATCATCGATATTTTCGTAGACACATACTCTCAATTTAGATTTGTTTCTAACATTAAATCCCTTCTTGAAATTTCTCTTCTAAAAGTATCTTCTCTATGCTCAGAAGAAGATAAGGTTGAAGTTAAAGTAACTCAAGTTAAAGAAGTTCAGCCTGAAGAAAAAATAGAAATTAAAAAGGAAGAAACAAAAGCGGAAGTTAAAAAAATAGTTAATAATCCAAGTGAAAAATTTAATGTTCCTCCTTTTGTAGAAGTAGGAGAATCATATTCATTAAGCGAAGAAGATACAATTAATTTAATGCTTCAAGGAGATAAGATTCAAAAGAATAAAATCATTGAAAATTGGAATAAATTAGAAGATTATATTCAAAATGAAGAAATCGGAAAATACGCGAATGTCCTTTCTAAATGTTCACCAAGAATCGTCAGCCAAAATATACTAGTTCTAGACACTAATTTTGCTCACATTGCTAATAAAGTGAAAATCAAAGCCAATCAAAAAGGCTTTTCAGAATTAATTCAAAAAATATGTGGAAAATCTTATGTAGTGCTTGCTCTAACTTATCAAGAAAGTTTAGATCGAGTCCAAAAATTTCAAAACCTAAGGCAAGCAAATAAGTTGCCTGCCCCTTATCCAACAAACATTCAATTATAAAGGAGAAAATACTATATGAATATCAACGCGTTGATGCAACAAGCTCAAAAAATGCAAAGAGACTTAGCAAAAGCTCAAAAAGAATTAGATGAAAAATTATTTGAATTTGATTCTAGTGGAGGAGCTATTCACCTTTCAATCTATGGCAATAGAAAAGTTGAAAAAATTACTATCGATAAAGATGCCATCGATCCTGAAGATAAAGAAATGCTTGAGGACATGATCAAAATCGCTCTAAATGAAGCTTTAGAAGCTATCGATAAAGAAAATGAAAAGCTCCAAGCTAAATTAACAAGTGGAATGAAGATGCCTTTTTAAAATATGGAACAATTTGAAACGATAGAAAAATTAATTAATAGTTTAAGAAAACTACCTGGGGTAGGAATTAAATCGGCAGAAAGAATGGCCTATCAAATCCTCGATATGAAAAAAGAGACTAGAGAAGAAATGATTCTCGCTTTTAAAAGTATCGACGATATTTCTCTTTGCCCCATCTGTTCTTCTTATATGGAAAAAGGTGTTTGTCCTTTTTGTAACGACGATAAAAGAGATGAAGACACTATCGTCGTAGTCAGTTATTTTAAAGACGCTCTAGCGTTTGAAAAGCTCAAAAGTTATCACGGTCTATATCATATTTTAAATGGTTCAATCAATCCTTCTAAAGGAGTAGGAGTTAATGATATCAACATTCCTTCTTTAATTAAAAGAATAGAAAAAGGAGGAATTAAGGAAGTAATCCTAGCCACAAATCCAACTTTAGAAGGAGAAACAACCGCTTTATATGTTTCTAAATTATTAGAAAATTACCCTGTTACTATTTCTCGACTTGCCTATGGTTTACCAATGGGAGGTCAATTAGATTACGCTGATGAATTAACCTTAACTAAAGCTTTAGAAGGAAGATCCATCATTAGAAAGGATTAGCTATGTCTTTATTTATTACTTTAGAAGGACCTGAAGGAAGTGGAAAGACTTCTGCGATTAAAATTGTTAAAGATCGTTTAGAATCTTTAGGTTATCAGATAGAAATGACAAGAGAACCTGGAGGAACTTTAATAAGCGAGCAAATTCGAGAAGTCATCTTAGATAAAAAGAACACGATGATGGATCCAAGAACGGAAGCTCTTCTTTATGCCGCAAGTAGAAGGCAGCATCTAGTGGAAAAGATTTGGCCTAGTTTAAAACAAGGAAAAATCGTCTTTTGCGACCGTTATCTAGATTCTTCTTTAGCTTATCAAGGATATGCAAGAGGCTTAGGAATTCAAGAGATTTTAAATGTCAATAATTATGCAACCGAAGGAACTTTCCCAGATATCACATTTCTTTTTGATATCGATCCAAAAATTGGACTTGAACGCATTAATAAAAATAAAGACCGAGAAGTTAATCGTTTAGATGAAGAAAAACTTTCTTTCCATCAAAAAGTTAGAGAAGGATATCTATTATTAAGTAAAAAATTTCCTGATAGATACATCGTTTTAGATGCTTCTAAACCTCTAGAGGAAGTGTCTAGTAAAGTATTTGAAGAGATTATAAAAAAACTAGGAAGGTAAAAATGGATTTTAAAAAGTATTTAGAGGAAAATCAGCCATTTGTATATAACACTTTTATAAACGCGAAAAAAAATAATAAACTCGCTCAAGTTTATTTAATTAAAGGAGAAGATGGCGCGCCAATTTTAGAGACGGCTCTTTTCCTTAGTAAATCTTTAGTCTGTGAAGAAAGTGAACTTCTAGCTTGCTCTTCTTGTCTTGACTGCATTCGCTTTGATGAAGGAAATTATGCGGATTTCTTACTTTTAGATGGGAATAAGCAAACATTAAAAGTAAGTGATATCGAACTTCTTCAAGAATTTATCTCTTCGACGTGTATGGAGAAAAAAGGAAAGAAGATTTACGTTATAAATTGTCTTGAAAATTCTAACAAAGAAACTCTAAATGCCTTATTAAAAACTCTAGAGGAACCTCACGATAACGTCTATTGTTTCATTACCACTAGAAACGAATCAAAACTTCTTCCTACTATTTTATCAAGATGTCAGATTCTAAAGCTCCTTCCTATCGATAGAAAAATGGTTATAGATGAAGTGCTTCGCCTAGGTCTTTCCATCGATGATTGTCAAATTCTTTCTAGCATGTACACTAATGTGGAAGCGATAATGAATAACGTAGATGATGATACCTATAAAAACATGAAAGAATGTTTATTCGACACTCTAGATGCCTTAGAAGAATCACCATTAAAAGGATTATTCTATTGTCAAAATGAACTAGTTGGAAGAATCAAAACCAAAGAGTCGCTAAGAATGTATTTAGATCTTCTTGCCATGGCATTTAAAGATATACTTAGCATCACTTTAGACCAAGATATCGTTATAGAAATGTATAGAAAAACTTTAACAAATTTATCTAAATCTTTAAAAAATATTGATAAAATATATTTAGAGATCTTGCTTTCAAGAGGAAAAATTGAATCTAACGTCTCTCTTGGATTAATACTTGAACATCTATTTATCTTTATCATCAACGGAGGAAATGTAAATGGAAAACAATAAAATTAGATTATTCCCTGTCACCTTACTTACCATGGGTAAGACTCTTTATTTTGTCTCAAATGACGACTCTTTAAAAAAAGATGACATCGTTATTTGTGAAACTACAAGAGGAATAGAAATCGGTAAGATTTTTGATAAATCAATCATTAAAGAAAGTAAGAATTTAGAAGAGTATCCTCCAATTTTAAGAAAAGGAGATTCTGACGATTTAAAAATTCATGAAATCAACTTAAAAAAAGCTGAAGAAGCGATAAGAGTATGTCAAAAATGCGCGGATAAGCAAAATCTAGAAATGAAAGTAATCGCTAGTGAATTTATGTTTGATTTATCAAAAGTAATCATCTACTACCTATCAGAAAACCGCGTAGACTTTAGAGATCTATTAAAAGAACTCGCCCTAGAATTTCATTGTCGTATCGAACTAAGACAAGTTGGTTCTAGAGACAAAGCTAAATTAATTGGAGGAATTGGCGTCTGTGGATTAAAACTATGTTGCACCACTTTTTTAAACGAATTTGATGGGATTTCCATCACGATGGCTAAAAACCAAATGCTTGCTTTAAACATTCCAAAATTAAGTGGCCAATGTGGAAAATTAATGTGTTGTTTAAAATATGAAAATGATACCTATAGCGACCTTCAAAATTCATTACCTCGTATTGGTTCAAAAGTAAAATATAAAGATCAAGTCTATAAAATTACTTCAATGAATGTCATTACTCAAGTGATCCGATTAGAAAATCGCGATGAAGTAGTTAATGTAAACTATGAAGAAATAAAAGATAACATTCTACCTAAAGACACTCCTCTTTCTTCAAATAAAGGAGACAATTAGAATGAATCGAGTCAAAACAAATTTTTTAGACTCTATTCTCTATGTCGTGTCCACTCCTATTGGCAATTTAAAAGAACTATCTCCTCGAGCTATAGAAGTCTTTAATGAAGTTGATTTAATTTGTAGTGAAGATACAAGAACTACCTCTAGTCTACTTAGTAACTTCAACATTAAAAATAAGGTCTTTCTCTCTTATCATGAACATAACGAACAAGAGCAAAGTCAAAAGATTATCTCTTTATTAAAAGAAGGTAAGAAGATTGCCTTAACTAGCGATGCGGGTTATCCAGGAATATCTGATCCAGGAGCAATACTAATTAAACATTGCATCGAAAATGATATTGCCGTATCAGTAATTAATGGCTCTAATGCTTTTATTCCTGCACTTATTGGCTCTGGACTAGATACCTCTCACTTCTATTTTCATGGCTTTCTAAGTAGTAAATACCAAGAAAAGAAAAAAGAAATCGAAGAGTTAAAGAATAAGAAGGAGACGATGATTTTCTATGAATCTCCTCATCGAATTGAAGAAACAATCCTTTTATTAAACGAAGTTTTAGGAAATAGAAAAGTATCAATCGCTAGGGAACTTACAAAGATTCATGAAGAATATATTCGTGGAGATTTAGATGAATTTAAAGACTTTGATTTTTCTTCTATAAAAGGAGAAATGGTCGTGGTAGTTGAAGGCAATAAAGAAATAAAACTATTAACTGATGAAGATATAATTTCCCTTTTAGAAGATGAAATAAGTAGCGGTTCTTCTATTAAAGATGCAGTTAAAAATGTTAGTTTAAACTATTCTTTAAAGAAAAACTACGTCTATCAACTTGCTAATTCCATAAAAAATAAGTAGCGCGCGCCTGAATACTTCATAGTATAAACTGGGTGAAAATATGAGTATACTATCTCACGCTGTAATATCGATTATTTCCATATTTGTCGCGACAAGTTTTGGCGCAAGTATGGTTTTTTTATTGAGAAAAAAACCAAATGAATTATTCTCCAATATTATTTTTGGAATCACATCTGGGATTATGATGTCCGCATCGATCTTTGGTTTAATTATCCCTTCGATAGAGCAAGCTAAAATTCTCTATAAAATATCCTTTATTCCAATTGTCGTTAGTATAATATTAGGCTCTTTATTTCTTTATTTATTAGATATCTTTTTAAATAGGAACAAAGAAGATAAATCTTCACTTCGCTTCTTTATCGCAGTAACCACCCATAATATTCCAGAAGGATTAGCGGTAGGTCTATGCTATTATCTAGCTTTAATAAATAATGATTCTTCTTTACTAATAAGTGCAATTAGTTTGACTTTAGGAATTGCTCTACAAAATGTTCCAGAAGGGCTTATGGTTTCTTTAACTTTATACGATTATGGTTATTCAAAAATAAAATCATTTATCATGGGAGTATTATCTGGAATTGTTGAGCCTATCTTTGCCTTTTTATGCTTATTCTTATTTTGGGATGTCACTTATCTACTTCCTTGGCTACTCTCTTTTGCCGGTGGAGCGATGATATATATCACCATTGAAGAATTGATACCAAGTTCAAAAAATAAAGGACGCCCACTTCTAGGGGTTTGGTCCTTTATCATTGGCTTTTGTTTAATGATAATTCTTGAAACGATTTAGTCGTTAAATTTTAAGCAAGAATCTAAGTACTTCTTATCTTCTTTAAAGACTTCAAGAGAATAATATAGTCCAGCGAAAATCATTGAGCCGAAAATAAATCCAACTAATCCTAAACTTAAGTAAGGAGTATGATAAGTAAGCTTGTACGTGCAATTACCCTTTTCATTAACAAAGCTTACAAACCCACCTTGCCCTTTATAGATTTTGACATCGTTTTTAGTTCCATCTTCATTAATTCTAGTTAAACTCCATCCAATGTCGTAAGGAATTGATAAAACCGAAATCATATTTTCTGAAAGAGAACTATCAAATTGATAAAGATTATTCTTTCTAACAACATTAGTAAATTGAGTTTCTTTTAGCTTTTCCATGTTATTATGATAGCTATCATAATATTGATAAGTGATATCTGGTTTATAAAGTAAAGCATTGCTCTTAAAAGTATCTTTCACTAATATTTCGATTGTTTTAACTGGTCGATCAACATAAAATCCTCTTTCAAACTTAGTATCGCCATCTCGATTAAAAGTATTTTTCATATGGCTATCTGAACAAATTGGTTCACCATTATTATCTTTAAAAGTAATAACTAAGTTTTCTCCCATTCTGGCTACAAGAGTAACGTAGGCTTTATTAGTTTCACTAGCAAATTTACAAATTGGTTCGTTAAAAGAAATTGTCACTAAGGAATTCCATTTTAATCCTGTAGCTGCTTCTTTTGAATAACTAACCGGATCTTCTCTTCCTACGAATTTTCCATCTCCGCCTGGACCATCATTCCAAATAGCTCTTTCAATTTGTATTTCGCTATTATTTAATAATCGTAAATTAACTTTACCATTAAAGTAAGAACTAAAGTTAACAGAAGAGTGATAAGAAGAACTAAACTCTGGATATTTTTCTAGTATTTCTTCTACATCTTCTTCATATAAAATTGCATCGCTAGTTAATAAAGATTCTATCTTTGGAACAGCACCAGTATAAGTATAATTGCTATAAGAAGTTTTCCTACTCCATCTATTCATAGTTTCGTTGACATAATCAGCATTAACAATAGAAGAAAAATTATATCCTAAAGGTACATAATCTTCATTTTTATAAACGACTTTGTCTCCTTCTTCTAGATGTTTAGAATAACCAAAAGGAATATTTGTATCGCTAGTGCTAGTTAAATAATATTTCACATTTAAGAAAGAATCCATGTTGGCTTTCTTTTCATGTGCGCCCATTGACCAACTATTGTTATATTTAAAATGAGTCCACATAGCAAAATCGTCAATCTCATAATTATAGATTGAATGGAAAGTTCCCATTCCATTATATCCTTCCACCATTCCTAAATTGTTACTATCTCTCATCATTGAAGTATTATAGACTCGATAGAAAGAATCATCTTCTTTTTTAATTTGTGAAATGAGTTTTGTTTCTAATTCAACGCTATCTTTTCCTCCATAAATCTTCTCATAATCCTGGGTTCCAAAAAAACCTACATAAAGGTCTTCATTTCCAATATTTATGGTAAATCCCAGTAATAGATTAAATGAAACTAAAGCTTCAATAGCGGTAGCCCAAGTTAGATTATTTAAAAATTCTTTAGAGTTCTTCTTCCACCTAATATATATGTAAAGAAGAACTACATACGCCATTTGAGCGTAGCAGACATTTTTGGCATCTACATCCATATTATTGACACCGCTTGTCCCTTGTAATTTTATTGCTAAAACAAGGCAAAGGATTTCCATAACTAAACAAAATACAACGGAAATATCAAAATACCATTTCTTGAGTTCTTTTCTTTTATCTAAATTAATCGCTGCATAAATCAATAGGCATACAACTGGGAAAAGTTGCCATCTACCATAGCACACATTAGTAAAACCAGAGAAACAATAGTAAGCAAAAGGAGTGAAGATCAAAATTAAAATTCCACATACAGCAACTATATGAGAGATCTTTTTTTCTTTAAAACTTTGAAATATCGAAGGAATAAGCATTAACATCACTGGAGTAAAAACAAATAAAGAACTTAATGCGTTATCATATCCGTTATTGTTAATGATTATATGGTCGTTACAAGAAACTGTTGGATAGAAGAAAGTTGCAAGAGGATAGAGATAAACTCTTGCTAAATTACTTACATTCGCGGTACTATATCCGCTTCCCGCATTAAAGTAAAGCATATTTTTAATTAAAGAATTTAAATTATTGAAAAAATTACTAAAATCTTTTTGTTTTATGCTTAAAACTATGCATTCTAGAGATTTAGTTAATGCTTCTACATACGAGGAAGAACCTGCACGAGAAGATTGCATCGCCACATAGAAGCAAGGAAGTAAAATCACCAAAGACATTATAAGTCCAACTACATAAGAAGAAATACCCAATAATATTACATCTCTTTTTTCTTTTTTATCATACTTTGGAAATGATTGAAAATATCTAAACACAGCATAAATAACTGTGCAAAAACAAATCATGATAAAAAAGAAATAGTTCGTTACCGCTGATAAGACTAAAGATAAAATTAAAGGAGATACTTTTCTCTTTTGGATTACTTGCTCTACTCCATAAATAACAAGAGGAAATAAAACGGAAATTTCTAAAAAGTGATTAAACCATAAATAATATAAATTCCATCCACAGAAAGCATAGCAAACTCCAATTAGTTTGGAAGTATCCTCACTGATATTAAAGCAATCATTTAATAGTCTTTTCATGCAATAACCCGCAAGAACAAGCTTAGTCATAATCAAGAAAGCTTGCATTTGAGGAACTAATGACCTTGGCACTAATAAAGTTGGTAAAAAGAAAATATTTAACAAATAGTAAAAACTATTTGAGCCGATATTATTTACACCAATATTTGTATTTTCATCCCAAAAGACAAATTCTCCACTTTTTAGATAACTCCACCAATCATCATATCCATTGTAATAAAATGGAATTTCTTGAAGGTAAAAATCTCCACTTAAAGGAATTACAAAATAATTATTAATTAAAGTGTAGGCAAAAAGACAAAAGCTTACAAAGTAAAGAAAAAGTACATATTTAACATTCTTATGCTCAATAAATCTTTTAAGTAAACTATAGAACTTAGAATTAATAAATTTCTGATAATACTTATTCGTTTTTACTTTTTCTGTCAGCGTCATTTTTTCTTCCTTTATTTGTGATACGTTTCTTTATTGATAATTTTAAATGCACGATATATCTGCTCTAAAATTATTACTCTAGTCATTTGATGAGTGAAGGTCATCTCCGATAATTTTAATTGTACATTGCTTCTTTTTCTAACTTGATTAGATAAACCATAAGATCCACCGATAGCAAATGTTATATTTTTTCCAAGTGATACTAGTTCATCAATCTTTTCTGAGAATCTCTCGCTAGTCATCTCTAATCCATGCAAATCTAGTAAGATTAAATATTCATCATCTTTAATATTTTTAAGAAGATTTTCTCCTTCTTTAATTAAGCATTGCTCTATTAAGGAAGGTGATTCTTCTTTTATTTTATATTCTTCCACTTCAAAAATATTTATTTTACAATATTTTGACAATCTTTTAAGATATTCTCCGATTTCTTCTTTATGAAAAGATTCTTTAATCTTTCCTACACATACAAGTTTAATATTAATCATTAGGCTTCAACCTCAACCTTACCACCTGATACTGTATCTTTTTGACTAGCGCATCTAATGTAATATTTATCAAAGTCCACTCCTCTTTTTTTAAATACTTTCATTAAATCGCAAAGAGCTTGTTCTGGGCTATTAGCTTCTTCAGAAAGATGGGCTAAAACGATCTCTTTAGTGTTAGAAGAAACCACGTCGCACAAGTAATTCGCGCTGTCATCATTAGACAAGTGACCATAATCACCCATAATCCTTTTCTTTAATGATTGAGGGCGGTTAGTCTCTATTAGCATTTTTACATTGTGATTAGATTCAAAAATATAGTAGGTGGCATCTTTTATTAGTTCCACAACTTTTTCAAATAGATATCCCGTATCAGTAATATAAACTAGTTTTTCATTTTCATCTTCAATCACAAAGCCAATAGATCCATCGCTATCGTGAGAAGTTGGTAAAACTAATACATTAAATCCATTTATCTTATAACTTTGATAAGGAATTAGTTGATTTGATAAAGGTAGTCCTTCTATTACATCTCTAGTGGTAAATATTTGACTTTTGTCAAAAAAATCAATTCCAGAAATATGATCAATATGAGAATGAGTTAATAAAACATGATCGACTTTATTGATATCGACATTAATCTCTTCTAATTTCGATTTTAACTTTCTTTTAGAAATTCCCATATCTATTAAAAGATATCTTCCTTTAGAAGAAATTAAAGTGCAATTACCTTTTGATCCTGATTCAAATATGTGATATTGCATTCTTATTCTCCTTGATGAGCGTCAATTTCGATAAATCGACCAATATTCATTAAGAAATGTAATTCGATAGTTCCGACTTTCCCATTACGATTCTTAGCGACGATAATCTTTGTTGGTTTATCCACATCAAAAGGGCCTTCTCCTTCAGCGCTAGGATTATTTTTTGCTTCTTCTTGTTGCTTTTCAGGTTTTTGATAGTCATCTCGATGAATGAACAATACTTGATCGGCATCTTGCTCAATGTTTCCAGAATCTCTTAAATCGGATAAAATAGGTTGTCTAGCATTTTTTTCGCTAGCTCTAGATAATTGACTTAAACAAATAACTGGGATTTCAAGTTCTCTAGCTAAAGCTTTTAAAGATCTAGAAATCTCTGCAACTTCATTTGCTCTAGATACTTCTCCTAGTTTCAAATTTGTAGTAATTAAACCTAGATAATCGATAAATATCGCCCCTAAATCTGGATGAGAAGCTTTTAGCTTCTTTGCTTTAGTTCGAATATCATTTAACTTTTGGGCAGAAGTATCATCAATAAATATTTGCGTAGATTTTAATTTAGAAGTGCCTACATCAAGGGCTAACCAATCATCTGGAGTTAAATTTCCAGTCACTAAAGAAACGGAGTTAATTCCTGAAACCATTGAAATTAAACGTCTACAAATTGATTCGGCGTCCATTTCTAAGGAAAAGAAAGCAATTGGCTTATTAGCTAAACTTGCAGCATTATAAATCAAATTGATAGTTAAGGCAGTCTTACCAACGCTAGGACGGGCAGCAATAATGATAAAGTTACCTTTTTGCCAGCCTTGAGTATAACGATCTAAGGTTTCATATCCGGTAGGTAGACCTATACAATAACGATTGGTCTTTTCTTGATTTTGGGCGATCTTTAATTTGCTCGTCACTTTAGATACTACTTCTTGAGCGGTAACAAATTCCGCAACTCTTCTTTTTTGAGTGATAGCTAATACTTTATTTTCACATTCGGCAATATATTGAGAGACATCTTTTATCTTCTCTTTTTGAAAGCCATCTATGCATTCTTGCAAAGTAGAAATTAATTTTCTTGATAAAGAAGCATCTTTTAATATTTGCACATGATAAAAAGCATTAGTGTCACCATAATAAGATTCTTGTAGTTCGCTAAGATAGTCGATTCCTACTTGATCTAATTTTTTCATCGCGACATTAATTTGATTAACCACTGAAGGAATATCTACTTCAATTCCATTAGTGATAAGCGTATAAATAGCTTGGAAAACGATCTTATTTCTCTTATCGACAAAATCGTCGACATCTAAAGAAGAAACAATCTCGTCTCTCGCGTTTTTTGATTCTAAAAGGGCTCCAAGAACGGCTTGCTCTGCTTCTAAATTACTCAATACTACTTTATCCATATATACCTACTTTTTTTCACTTACATGCACTTTGATGGTTGCATAAACATCTTTAAATAATTCAATTTTTAAATTGGTATATCCAAAGGCGTTGATTGGATATTTATCTTGAAATTTTCTTTTATCTACGGCAATTCCATATTTCTCTTTTAATAGCTCAACAACTTGCTTTTGAGAAATAGTTCCCATCATTCTCCCATCTTTACTAGATGGAGCTTCAAATTCTAAAACTAACGAATTTATTTTTTCTGATAACAAACGAGCTTCTTGTTGCTTTCTTAAGTATTCATCTTTTTCTTGTTGAATTTGACGATCTCTAACTTCAAGTCCTTTTTCTGTCGACTTAACCGCTAAACGGCGAGGGATTAAATAATTTTGGCCATATCCATCAGAGACTTCAACAACTTGGTTCTTCTTTCCAATATTTTTTACATCTTGCAATAAAATTACTTTCATAAATATTCCTCCTATGCTCTTGCATCATTTAAATACATATCTAATATGTTAAGAAGTTGGTCATTAACTTCTTTAATCGATAAATTGTCAAATTGTGCGGCGGCTCCAGAGAAGTGCCCTCCGCCACCCATTTTTTCCATTAATAGTTGAACGTTTATCGTTCCATCGCTTCGAGATGATATTCCTACTTTCTTTTGTTCGATTCTTCCAATTACAAAGCAAGCGTTAATCCCTTTAATTTGAAGTGCTTCTTGAGCGCAAATAGCTAATGTAGTTCGATCGATTACATCTTCTTCATCAGCTTTACAAACCACTATGCCAAAATAAGGAGTTATCGCGCTAGACATGATCTTCATCTTCAAGGCGTATTCTTCAAATTCTTCTTTTAAGAAAGAATCAGCAATAGCATTATCCGCGCCAAATTCTTTTAAAATCAATGAAGCGTCGTAAGTTCTAGGCCCAGTTCTAATACGATAATAGTTGGTATCTAGTAAGATTCCACTTAGCATCATCGTTGCTATTTTATTTGGAATAATCATTCTCTTTTCATTGTATCTAATCAATTCCGCGACTAATTCAGAAGCGCTTGAAGCAGAAGGTTCAATATGAGAGAACGCTGGTTTTTCAACGAATTCTTCCCCTCTTCTATGATGATCGACAATTGCCACTTTTAAAGCGGATTCGACAATTTTAGGATTCATCGTAATTGAAGGTCTATGAACATCGGTTAAAATTAATAAAGTAGTATATTTTTGTTCTTCTAAAGCATCCTTAGAAGAAATAGTCATTTCTTTAATTTCTTGTGGAGTAAACATTTGTTTTAAAGCTTTTCTAGTCTTAGATTCCACTAATTTTTCATCATAAATGATTTTTGTTTGCTTTCCACATTCTTTGCTGAAATAATATAAGCCCAAAGCAGAACCTAAAGCATCTAAATCCATATCTTTATGAGACATAATCAAAACGTTAGAGGAATCTTTTATCAATGTCTCAATCGATCTTGATAACACTCTAATCTTAACGCGATTTCTCTTAACTTTCGCTTCCGTTCTTCCTCCAATGAAGATTAAGTTTTCTCCATACGGAGAAATGACTACTTGATCTCCACCTCTAGATAAAGCAACATCTAAGGCGGAAGTGGCTAAATCATTTAACTTTACAACGTCATTTAAGCCAAGAGCGATACCAATTGACAAAGTAAGTTCATAATCATCGTCACTATTTTCTTCTCTAACTTCATTAATTAATGAGAAATGATCCGCGAGCATTCTTTCATATTGTTCATAATTTCCATATAAAGAATAACTATCAGAACGATATTTCTTAATTAAAAGGTTATACTTTCTAGCATAATTAACTATAATCTTTTGAACAGACGCTAGCATGTCGTTTGCTTTAACGTCATCGACCAGAGAAGCAAAATCTTGATAGTTATCAATTGTAATAATACCTACCACTGGCGCGTGAGCTTTAGAGAAACTAGAGATCGTATTGAAATCTGTTACATCTTTAAAGATAAATAATCTAGCATCTTTTAAGAATTTAACATCATACATTCGATTATTATGCTCGACAGTAACACTTTCAGCGCCTTCGTTTAATTTTGATAATTCTTCTTTCCATTCATAAATATTTCTATCAACGATATCAATTTGTTCATCCTCAAACCAATCGTTGACCCAAATAACCATGTTTTTATCATCGATTAAAATTAATCCAATTTGGGCAAAAGTATAAACATCTTGAATATCATCGCCGATAATATCTACTGCCGCAACGTCGTTTTTTAATCTAGAGTGAGATATTTTAGATAAGACGATCCAAATATAAACTAAGTCAATAAAAATTGATCCTGTTAAAGTGCTTAATAATATTTTTACCAATAAATCATTTCCTTCAATTACATACAGAATATATAAAGAAGTAATCAGCGCTAGTTGTACAAAAAATAGCCAAAAAGCAATCATCATATATTTTTTTAGTTTTTTTTGCATAGTAACACCTCTTTATGCCTTATTATACTATATATTTTTTACAATATATAGTAAAAATATTTTTTCATATTAAGTAAACTAACGCAATCAAAATCAAATTATAAAAATTATATATGAAAAGTAAGGCAACTAATATTGTCCGATTTGCTTTAAATATCTTTCAAGAATAATCATTGCTGCAGCGCTGTCAATTACCGCTCTTTGCTTCTTGCTTTTTTTATTGTTGAGGTGGAGCATCTCGCTAGCTTCGACGGTAGAATTTCTTTCATCTACTTTTACAATATCAACATTGGGAAAAACTATACGTAATTTTTCAATGAACATTTCCACAATAGGAGTCATTTCACATGGATCGCCACTAGGATATAGTGGTAATCCAATTATGATATGTTCGACTTTTTCAAATTTAATTGCCTCTTTTAATAACTTCAAAGCCTCGTCGTAATCACCCATATGAAATCGAATATTTGGTAAAGGTGAAGCTAATACTCCCGAACGTGAAATAGCAATTCCTAAAGAGCCTTTACCTAAGTCTAAGGATAGGATATTTACTTTCATTTCTGCCCTCCCGTTTTCTTTTTACATTAAAATAAGTAACACAAAACATTTTAACTTATTTCTTATTATACTTCATTTGGAAATATTTTTTTCATATATTTGATAATTATAGTTTTTTCATATATAATTACTCATATTTTTGAGAGTTGTATTTATGGAAAATAAAAAAGAGAAAAAATATAAAGAAGTAATTAGAGCAATTAAATTCACTATAATATCTATAAGTGCCGGCCTTATACAAATAGGAACATTCGCACTGATGTATGAGCTAATGCATTGGGACTATTGGGTTAGTTACTTAGTGAGTTTACTATTATAGATTATTTGGAATTTTACAATCAATAGAAAAATTACGTTTAAATCTGCGAATAATGTGAAAATAGCTATGCTACTAGTCTTAGCTTTTTACGCAGTGTTTACACCTATGTCTACCTATTTGGGGCATCTAGCGACAGAAAATAGCGCTGAAGGCTTTCTAGTGGAAATCCTCACTATGTTATCCAATTTCATTCTTGAATTCCTCTACACTAGATTTGTCGTTTATCGCAATTCTTGCGACACAGCAAAAAATGGTGGAAAAAGGCCATAAAATTTTAAGTGACATTATTAATTCTTCCTTTACCTATTTGTTAACTAATTTTGCTTATATCCAGGAAAATTCATTTTGTCCTTTAAAGAACAATTGAGTGCTTGAGATTATAAAATTAACACTATCCTTCTTCATCTAAAAGTAATGGCTCATAATACTCATCATTTTCCAATTCATTCTTTAATTTATGTATATCATCACTTATTATTTCATATACTATCGAATAATCTGTTTTACCATAATCATGCACTATCCCATTTCTAAAACCTAATATTAATCCCCAAGGAATAGACGCATGAGTTTTCTTATAATCTTCAGATAGTCCCTTTATATTTTCTGCAATTTGTATCAGTCTAAACATAGAAGCATCTATCAATAATTCGTCATTAATATATTCTTCATATGATATATTTTTCGTATATTTGATTATGAAATTAACATTTTCCAAGATTTTTTCTACATAATATTTATCATTTTTCTTGTTATCCATAAATCTTAATTCCATCCTTCATTATTTCATTTAAAAGTTCAATATTATTCTTTAAATCAGATAATCTAATCAAATCAATTCTTTTACGTAAAGATTGACGAAGTTCTTCTATTAAACCTATGAAATTTAACCCAGTCAATGTAGTAGAAACACATAAATCAACATCACTATTTTCCTTAGCATATCCTTTTGAATAGCTTCCAAATAAATAACAAAAATCAATTTTCTCTTTGTATTTGTTTAAAATATCAGTCACATGTTCTTTTATTAATTCAATAGTCAGTAATCCTTTTTCTTCAGTAACTTCATATTTTTCCTTTAAAATACTTAAAATACTTGCTCTTTTTAAAGGATCTCCATAATTATCATCATGTTCATACCTATTGTATGTTCTTAATGCTACACCTGTAGCATTTGAAGCTTCTTTAATTGTTATTCCTAATGAAATTCTATATTCTTTCAAATTCATTTCTTCCACCCATTTTAATTATAGCCCTTAATGGCACACGTGTCAACACAGTTTAAGCCATTTTGGCTTGTCAATAATCACATAATATGCCGTTTTGACATTGTTCGTCATATGGACAACAAAAAAGGACCCTACGCATAGTAAGGTTCTTAGTTCTTTTACGAATGCCTTTTTAGTTAAATTATCATCACAGAAATGAAATTCCACAAAAGACTTTGAGTTTTCTTCTAAAAATTTTCTCATGATATATGTTTTGCCCATTTGTCTTGCTCCATCTACTAAAAGACATTTTTTAAATTTTGATTATGCCACTTTATTATAGAATTATAAGTTTTTCTTTTTAGCACAAAAATCACTTCTTCAACTTTACATCCATATTACAACACTTAAATTGCATTTTTCCAACCTATTTAACGCCGTTTTGTTGCGTTTTTCCAACATCAAAGGTTTTTTTATTTATTATAATAATATTATTTACATATTTATTTCACAGAATGTAATAATCATTAATATTAAACATTCTAAAAATGTTTTACAATCATCATTAGAAACAGATTCTAAAAGCTTAACTGTTTCAGGTTGTTTAATTAGATTAAATTCAACGAAATCACAATTTTCTTGTTCTAATGTTTTCTTAATCAAATATGTTTTACCAATTGTTCTAGCACCAGTTACTAATAATTCTTTTTTCTCATTATAAATCCAAGCTATAATATCTTTTTAACGTTTTCTCCATAGCATAAATATCATCTCCATAAATATATATTATGAAATGCCCTCTTTTTCAATATAAAATGATCTAATTGTGCCCTCTTTTTCAAACGCAATTTATCTTTTTTGCCTTAAAATGCAAAAAAGACCGCTCTTTTAAGCGATCTTATATATTCTTTTATACGAATGCTATCTGTAATTTTTCCAAATTCAAATTGTCATATTTTTCCAAAACGAACTTGTAATATTACAAAAATTATTTTTAGTCTGCAATGTATGGAAGTAATGCCATAAAACGTGCATTCTTAATTGCTTGTTCAACAGCTCTTTGGTGCTTTGCACAAGTTCCTGTTACACGTCTTGGTGAAATCTTGCCATTTGGTGAAATAAAGCGTTTTAATAATTCAACATCTTTATAATCGATTGCTTGATTTTTATTTTTGCAGAAGATACAGACCTTTTTTCTAGGTCTTGCTTTTTTAAATCCCATATTTTCCTACCTTTCCTCTCTTTAAAAAAGAGAACAATAACTTTTACCTAAAATGGTAAATCGTCATCTGTGACATCGATAGAAGAAACGTTTTTGCTCTCTGGTTCAGTTTCCATTTCTGGTTCTGGATCAGCATGATATCCTACATCTCCACTTGTTGGTTCAACTAAAGATGGAGAAGAATCATCTTTTCTTTCTAAGAATTGACATGAGTCACAAATAACTTCAATGACCGAAACGCGACGTCCATCTTTTGAATCGTAACTTCTTTGATTCAATCTTCCTTCAACACCAACTAAAGCACCTTTTTTGGTAAAACGAGCAACATTTTCTGCTTGTTGATTCCAAATTGTACATGGAATAAAAGAAGTTGTCTTTTCTCCATTTGGTCCTTTCATACGATTATCAATTGCTAAAGTGAAGGATGCAACTGAAGCCCCGCTAGTGGTTTTTCTTAATTCTGGATCACGCGTTAAGCGTCCTACTAATACTACACGATTAATCATATTTTTTCCTCCTATTAATTTAGGTTATTTTGCAATAACAAGATGACGGAGAACATTTGTATTAATCTTTGCAACTCTGCCGAATTCTTCGACTACTTTTGCACTAGATACTGTTGTGTCAACAACAACATAGTAACCTTTAACTTCCTTTTTGATTTCATAAGCTAAATCTCTTAATCCCCATTCGTTAACGTTATCAATAGTTCCTCCGTCAACAGTAAGAATTTCATTTAACTTTCCGATTAGTTCGTTACGGCTAGCATCATCAAGGTCAGCTTTTAAGATATACATAATCTCGTATTTTTTCATGTCTTACACCTCCCTATGGTCTAATCTGGCTACTTTCCTAAGTAGCAGAGAGTAAATGGGCCTTCACACCCGTATAAACTATAACTTAAGTTATAGGAAGAGTAAAGAGAAAAAATTGTTTTTGCAAAATTAACCTTCAATTAATATATTAGAGGGATTTTTTATTTTTACTCCATTAGAGTTAATTATTTTTTATCTTCTCTTTTTGAAATATTTTTTTCTTAATATTTTTATACCCTAGTCTAGCTCCGCTTTTTCGATATTCGTTTATAGAACTCAAATTAAATGCTTCATCGAGAGTCGCAGTTTCAAATTCTAATCCTTTTTCTTTTAAATACTTCCCCATAATCAATTTAATATTATTTTCTTTAAGTTCGTTAAACTGTATTACTCTAGTGATTCTTGAAAGAAAGCTTTCTCCATATTTCTTTCCTAAATCAACATATTGAGAGTTAGAATTAGATAAATTATTTTTAAAATCGTTATAGCTAGTTTCAGAATAATTAGAATTTAAAATAAATATCGAATTCGTACAATTAATATAATTCCCGCGGTTATCATAGAAAAATCCTTTGTCAAACACATCTAAGAAGAAGTCTTTTATCTCATTAGTTACTTTATCAAAATCATCCAGAATAATTAAAGAATTAGGGCAATTATTTAAAGTTTTTACTAAAGGAGATATATATTCAAGATAGTTGTTTGAAGAAGAGTTTATAAGCCTACTTAAACCATTGATATCTCTATAGACACTCATGTTTAAGGTAACAGTGTGCAAAGAAGAAAAATAGCATTTAGAAATAATGTTTGAGCATAGAGTTTTACCACATCCAGAAGGGCCATTAAAAAGGAATACGCCTAAAGGCTTATTATTATCCACATAAGATTTTTCAATCATGGTAAACTCATTTACAATTTCATCGATAACTTGTTGTTGACCAATCAATTCTTCTTCTAGCATCTTTTTTAAAGTATTAATCCTTTGATAATTAGTCACTACTTTATAGTATTTTTCTAAAGTGTAATAAATATCTTCTACCTTTAAATGGTCTTTACTTATCACGCAAGAGTTATCTAAAATATCGATTGCTTTATCTGGGAATTTCTGATTTAAAAGATACTTTTTAGAAACGTCAACTATTTCTTGTAAAAGATAATCATCAATTTTTATCTTATAATATTTCTCATATATGGGCTTGATTTTTTTTAATATATCTAGAGTCTCTTCTAAAGAGGTCTCTTCTACCCTAATAAGTTGAAATCTCCTCTTTAAAGCTTTATCTTTGTCGAAAGTTAAATTGAATTCTTCTTCTGTAGTAGCGCCAATGATTTGAATCTCCCCTCTAGACAAATATGGTTTTAAAATATTGGAAGCATCGATGGCTCCTTCCGCGCCGCCTGCTTTAACGATAGTGTGAATTTCATCGATAAATAGTATTGCATTCCCATCTTCTTGAACCTTTTTGATAATCTTTTTGATTTTTTCTTCAAATTCTCCTCGATATTTAGTTCCAGAAACTGTAGAAGCAATATCTAACTCATAAATAGTCTTCCCTTTTAAAGAAGGAACCTTGTTTTCAATTAATCTTTTTGCTAATTCTTCAACAATTGCACTTTTCCCTACTCCTGGTTCACCAATTAAAATGGCGTTAGGTTTATTTCTTCTACTCAATGCGTTAATTAATTGAAAAAGTTCACTATCTCTACCAATAAGAGGATCTTTATTATTAAAACCTAGCAAATGTAAATCTTGAATAGTTGATAATTCTGATTTTCTTTTTTTTGAATTATTAATCGACTTAATTACTGAAGAAATATTTACTTTTTCTTTAGTTAATAATTCATAGGCTACATTTTTACTTGATAGTAAACTAATAGCTAAAGAATCGACGCTGATGAGCGGTTCGTTATATTTATCAGCAAACTTCATCGAATCGGTAAGTATTTCTTTTAATTCAAATGTATATTGAACATAAAGGTTGCCGCTATCGTCTTCTTGATAAAGATTTTGAATTCTATCTCTTAAACTTAAATAATCAATTCCATATTTTCCTAGTTCTTTTGATAGCAAATTATCTTTACATTTTAAAAAACTTAATAGTAAATGTTCACTTCCGACGCTTTGATGAGAAAATTCAAAGGCGAGAGCTTCCGCTAGAGAAATGATCCTTTGAGCGCCACTAGAAAACTTTTCAAGCATATTTATTTCCTTTCATAATTAATTTATGTTTATCCATAATGAATTATTGACATTTAATATTTTTTTAAACAAAAAATAAACTTATTTATCTTATTTATCATCCTGCAAGTCAACGTAAAACAAATCTTGCTAAAATAATAATTGCAAATAGGTGTTTTGCAAATTAAAAAAATAATATAATAAACTTGAGGTGAAAATATGAGTTTAGGACAAAATATAGCTTATGCAAGAAGAATGAAAGGGAAATCTCAAGAAGAAATGGCTGCCTATTTAAACGTTTCTAGACAAAGCGTCAGCCTTTGGGAAAATGATCAAACAACGCCTACTTTAGATAAACTAAAGGAGATATCTCTTTATTTATCAGTATCATTAGATCAACTAAATAGCGAAAATATAATGGAATGTAAAAATAGTGTTCCTAGCGACAACAAAAAAGATATTAAAGAAAAAAATAAAAACACTCTTTTATATATAAACATTTTCAGCGTAGTATTTGGTGTATGTCTTTGGATGGTTCCTATTATATCGATCTTCATTAATATATTTTCCATAGTCTTAAGTTCGATAAACATCAAAACAAACAAAGGAAAGTTTCTACCGATCGCTTTATTAATTATTTCTATTGTTTTTTGTATCGCATCCATCATTGGAGCTTATCTCTAGGAGGAAAGAAAAATGAATAAAAGTTTAAAAATAATTGGAGGTTTGTTATTTATTTCAACTATGTTATTTAGTTGCTCAAATAGTTCTAGCGTAATAGATAGTAGTAATCAAAATAATGGATCAACTAATGAAATAAATATCTATAGTGATTCTTCACGTAAAATCATCTATACACTTGATTACTCTATCAATTGTACTGACATTTCCACAAGTGCGAAAAAAATAAGCGATGAAGTATATTTATTAAATGGTTACATATCTTCATCCACTCAATCTAGCTCTTCTTACTTTAGATTCACATATAAAGTTCCAACGGAAAAACTAAATGATTTCTTAAGTTTTATGAACGATCAAGGAGATGTTATCACTTATCAATCTCTTACTTCTACAGATGTTACTACTTCATATAATAATATCCAAGCGGAAATAAGCGTCCTAGAAGCTAGTAAAACCGCTTACGAGAATTTATTAAGAAATGAGAATTTAACCTTTGATGAAATATTTAAAATAAATGATAAAATCGATGAAATAAACATATCGCTAAAACAACTATACTTAGAACTAGATTCCACTAGTGAAAAAGTGGATTTTGTAACGATAAATATCACCTATAACCAAAATAAAGAGCAAAGTAGATTTGATATTTTCATTAATGCGTTAAAAGATGCAGGAATAAATATTCTATATATTTTACTTTACACTTCACCTTTCGCTCTAATTGCAGGAACTAGTGTATTAATCGCTTATTTAGTATTTAAAAGAAAAAACAAAACTATTTCTTAATATTAATAATCTTTGACCATAAAAAAATTGAAATCTGCGCTGGTATGCCAATTAAAAATATCAAAAACAAATTTAATTCGATATATTGGATATAAACAGACACTAGAAGTCCCCACAAAACAATTGTAGATAAGATAAATTTCAATATAGGCATGCTTTCTTTACGATAGATAACTGTAGGAATTAAAGCCGAAATAGGCACCATCCAAACAAAGCAAGTCCAAGCTCTATTTATGTTATTTTGATATAAGTAGACAAAAACGACGACAATTATTGTCCAAAAAAGAGAAATGATTAGTAAAGTTTGAACTAACCTGATCTTCCTCTTATCTTTCTCTAAAAGGAAATGCTCTTTGTTATTTGCCCCATCTTCAGTGATTAAACAATCGACACTAACTCCAAAATAATCAGATATCGCCTTTAAAGTAGCTAGTTCAGGAAGGGTTTCTCCTCTTTCCCACTTTGATACTGCATTAGGGGTATAAGAAAAAATATCCGCTAAATCTTTTTGAGTCATGTTATTTTGCTTTCTTAAAATTTGAATGTTGTTTCCAACTATTTTCTGTAGTTCCATAAATTTCACCTATCATTAATTTTAGAATAAATAAACTAATAATACTAGTAAATCGTAGTAAAATAAACTATAAGGTTAATAAATTATACTATTAGTTTACAAAGTAGTTTAATAGTTTATATATTTTAATCACCTCTGTATAATATAATTATTATGACTGGTAGAGGTGTATTATGAAAATTACTATTGTATGTGATGTCTTAGGAAAAGAAAATAATGGTACTACTATCGCAGCAATGAACCTTATTCGTTCTTTAAAAGAAAAAGGTCATGATGTAAAAGTAGTATGCAACGATAAAGACAAGAAAAATTTAGAAGGATACTATGTTGTTCCAGAACTAAATCTATTATTTTTAAATCCAATCGTGCATAGAAATGGAGTTACTCTTTCAAAACTTGATAAAAAGATTTTAAATGAGGCTTTACACAATGCTGATTTAGTTCATCTACTAATTCCTCTTTCTCTTTCACATTATGCTGCAAAATATTGTAAAAGGAATAAAATTCCTCTTACTGCAAGTTTTCATGCTCAAGCGGAAAATGTTACTAGCCATCTTTTTCTAAAGAATTTTAAGCCTGCAAATGATATGGTATATAAATATTTCTATAGACGAGTATATAGATATGTTGATGCAATACATTACCCAACTCAATTTATTAGAGATGTCTTCGAAAGCATCGTAGGAAAAACTAACGGAGTAGTTATTTCTAATGGTGTTAACCAAATATACCATTATGATCCTTGTGAGAAGCCAGATAGTCTAAAAGATAAATTCGTCATACTAAATGTAGGAAGATATTGTAGTGAAAAGAATCAAAGCGTACTAATTAAAGCAATCGATCAAAGTAAATATAAAGATATGATCCATTTAATTCTTGCAGGTGCAGGTCCAGATAAAAACCGTTTAATGCATCTAGTCAAAAAGACCAAAATCGATTGTGAATTCAATTTCTTCAAAAGAGAAGATTTAGCTAAAGTAATTAATTATTCTGATTTATATTGTCATCCAGCAGAAATTGAAATCGAATCTATTTCATGTATAGAAGCTATATCGTGCGGATTAGTTCCTATCGTAGCAAACTCAAAAAAATGTGCGACAAAATATTTCGCTCTTGATGATAAATCATTATTTATTAATAAAGATTCAACTGATCTAGCTAAAAAAATAGATTATTGGATCGAACACCCAGAAGAAAAGAAAGAGTATTCAAATAAGTATAGAAATAATTCTTTTGTTTTTGATCTAAAAGTGTGCATGGATAAAATGGAAGAATTTCTATTAAACAACTATAAAAGAAAAAAGGTAAAAAAGTAAAATGAAAGAAAAAGTAATCTACTATACTGATGAGCTTAATGATGATTTTGCTAAAACCGAAATTCAACGAAAACCTTTGGGTGTTAAATATAAATATATACATAAAAATACCCTATGGCGAGTTGTTTGTTTTATAGTTTATTACGTAGTTGCAATTCCTTTAGTTTTTATTATCAACAAGATCGTGCATCATCAAAGATTAAAGAATAAAAAAGTTTTAAAGCAAGTTAAAAAAAGCGGTTATTTTGTTTATGGAAATCATACAAGCCATCTTAACGATTGCTTCTCTGTCCCTATTATGGCCCTTCCAAAAAGAGCCTATATCATTTGTAATCCAGATGCTCTATCCATTAAAGGGTTAAAGAATATTGTGCAAATGCTGGGTGCTATTCCTTTGGCCAATACTTTAAAGGAGCACAAAGAGATGGTAAAATGCATTGAGCAAAGAATAAAAGAAAAGCAAGTGATTTCTATTTATCCAGAAGCTCACATCTGGCCTTACTACACGAAAATTAGACCTTTTACTAATATCTCATTTAAGTATCCTGTTAAATGTAACGCTCCGGTCTTTGCAATCACTCATTGCTTTCAAAAGAGAAAGTTTTCTAAAAAACCTAAGATTATTTCTTTTGTCGATGGACCATTTTACCCTAATACTGAATTAAGCGCTAATGAAGCTAGTATGGAATTAAGAGACAAAGTATACCAAGTTATGTGTGAAAGAGCAAAGAAATATTCTAATTATGAGTACATAAAATATGTAAAAGTAGAAGAAGAAAAAGAATATATCGAAGAATAAAACAAATGCTTATAAAAAGGAGTGGAAACCCACTCCTTTTTTTAATATAATGCTTTATTTTGCGGATCTAATCATCAAATCACACATATTCTTAGAGAATTCAGAAGGATTTTCAAGAGGTAGTCCTTCAATTAATAAAGCTTGATCAAATAATAGTTCTGCATATTTATCAACTACGCTTGGATCATCTTCATATACTTTATTAATAGCTTTTAATAAATCGTGATTAGGATTTAATTCTAGTATTCTTCCCGCTTTTACATTTTCAGAATTAGGCATATTATTTAATACTTTTTCCATTTCAAATGATAAGCCTTCAGAAGAAGCAAGACACACAGGAGAATCAACTAAACGAGTAGATAGTCTTACATCATCTACTTTACCATTTAATGCTTCCTTTATACGATTTAATAAAGATTCATGTTCTTTCTTAAGTTCTTCAACTTTGCTCTTTTCTTCTTCACTAGTTAAATCTAATGTTTCATCGGTTATTGATTTAAATTCAACTTTATCATAATCATGTAAAATAGTTAAAGTAAATTCATCGATGTCATCAGTAAGAATTAAAACATCATATCCATGTTTCTTCATCGCATCCATTTGAGGAAGATTGATGATTGCTGCTTTATCTTTACCAGAAGCGTAATAGATTGCTTTTTGACCTTCTTTCATTTGCTCTTTATATTCTTTTAAGCTAATCATTTTATCTTGATTTATGGAATTATAAATTAATAAATCTTGTAGAAGGTCTTTCTTCATTCCATAGTTTTCATAGATTCCCCATTTAATGTGAGATCCATAAGTTTTAAAGAATTCTTGATATTTTTCAAAATCATTTTCTTTTAAAGATTCAAGTTCTTTAACTATCTTCTTTTCTACCGAAGTAGCAATTTTCTTTAATTCGCTATTTTGTTGAAGGATTTCTCTTGAAATATTTAAAGATAGATCAGAAGAATCAACTAATCCTTTAACAAACTTTAAATAATCAGGAATTAAATCTTTACATTTCTCCATGATAAAGACGCCTTTTGTATATAATTGAAGACCTTTTTCATATTTTTCTGAATATAGATCATAAGGTGCTTTTTTAGGAATAAATAACAATGCATTATAAGAAATATTTCCTTCTACATTAACAAAGGTTGCAATAAGAGGATCTTCCGAATCGTGGAATTTACTCTTATAGAATTCATTTAATTCTTCAGTAGTAACTTCATTTTTATTTCTTTTCCATAAAGGAAGCATAGAGTTTAATGTCTTATCTTCTACTACATCGTGATATTTATCTTCGATTTCTTTTCCTTCTTCATCGACATCATTAACTGAAGTAGTGACTTTCATCTTAATAGGATAACGGATATAGTCTGAATATTTTTTCACTAAAGATTCAATTTCATAAGTTTCTAAGAACTCGCTGTAATTATCTTCTTCAGAGTCATCTCTTAAATATAAAGTAATCTTTGTGCCATTTTCTTCTTTATCAATTTCTTCAATGGTATAACTATCTTCTCCAGTACTTGTAAAACGATAAGCTTTATCACTAAAAGGCGATTTAGTTTCCACAACTACATTTTTTGCTACCATGAAAGAAGAATAAAAGCCAACACCAAATTGACCAATGATGTCAATTTCTTTATTTTCTTCTTGAGCTTGTTGCATTTTCTTAATAAATTCCGCTGAACCAGAAGAAGCGATAGTACCAAGATTATTATTGATCTCATCATAAGTCATCCCAATACCATTATCCTCAATAGATATTGTTCTTTCTTTTGAATCTGGGGTAATTCTTATTTCAAATTCTTTACCTTTATCTAGTCTTTCATCAGATAAGGATAAATAGTGATATTTATCGATCGCATCGCTTGCATTTGAAATTAATTCTCTTAAAAATATTTCTTTATTTGTATAAATAGAATGAATCATTAAGTCTAATAGTCTTTTTGATTCAGTTTTAAATTCTTTGGTTTCGACATTAGAAGCCATAATTAAGTCCTCCTTTTCTGCAATTTTTACGCATTAATTATAAGTATAGTACATTTTTTAGCAAAGTCAACACTAGAGTGCTAATTTGTCTTTTTCCTTTTATTTTAATTTTTTTATTATTAATAAAATACGAATAATAAACAAAACTTAAATAATTGTTTATTCATCTATTTTCTTTCTTTGATTTCTAGCTTTGTTCTACTGATGGCAAAAGAATTCTTTTCTAAAGAAGAAGTAACAACTGTTCCTGCAGCGATAAAGGAATTATCTTTTATTTCAAGAGGCGCGATTAAAACGCTGTTACAACCAATAAAACAAGAACTACCAATTTTAGTATGATGTTTCTTTTTTCCATCGTAATTCGCGGTAATTACTCCACATCCAATATTGGTTTTCTCACCTATTTCACAATCCCCAATATAAGATAAATGAGCGCATTTTACCCCTGAATGTAAAATGCTATTTTTTATTTCTACGTAATTACCAATTCGACAATTAGACATTATTAAAGAATTATTTCTAATATGAGAAAAAGGACCAATATCGCAATTACTTTCTATCTTACTATCTTCAATATAAGAGCTAGTAATATCATTGTTATCACCGATAGTAACATTTTTTAAAACATTAAAAGGTCCAATAATACAATTATTACCAATAACTATATTACCACTTAATTTACACGAACTATCTATATATGTGTTATTCCCAATGCATAGTTTATCCATACTAAATAATATTTAATTACTAAAAAAATAAGCACACATTTTAAGCATAATTATAACCACTAAAAGGAAAAGATAATCTCTTTCTTTTACCTTCCTGCGATTTTAACATATTATTTACATTTTCCAAAATAGCCTTTTTCGATATTTATACTAAATATCGTGCCTACTTTTATAAAAACGTCATAAATAGCGCGGTTTCCCAACATTTCAAAAACATCAAAGTATCACTTTTATGACTTTCTCATAATATTATTTCTATGTCTTTTCATAATTAGCTTGCTGTCTAGTTCATTGATTATGAAACACTTTTCTTTTTGAAACAAAAAGCCGCATGGTTTTTAGAATAAATAAAGCGGCTAAATATTGTTTTAGATATTATTTTGTAAGTTCGTTTTTTTGTTTTACTTTTCTGTAGGACGGAATAGCAAGTAGTTCCATAACCCGATCATTTATTTGCTTCTCAATAGCTATCAGCCGTTCTTCAGGAAGATTAAGTGAAGGATGGCGCTTAAAGTGGAACCCAATCAAATGGCGAAGCTGGGCTTTTTGTGTATTGGAATAAAGGATATTCGTTTTTAAGCCTTCTAGTTCTTTTTCTTCAAGAGAAAAAGTAATCAAATCCTCGTCATACAGGCGAAGGCTGTATACATTCGCCTTAGTTTTACTCCTTTCTTTGAGAATAATACTGATGTCTTTTTCAAGCGCTTCAGCAATCCGTAACATCATATCAAGAGAGAGATTTTGTGTTCCGCTTTCAATACGGCAAATGTTAGATCGTTTCGTACAGATAAGTCTTGCAAGTTGTTCTTGCGTCAATCCTTTTTCAAGTCTTGCATTCGTAAATTTTTTTATAATACTTTGTCTTGCAGACAGGATTTCTTTATCTTTCACAAACAATCACCATTTTCTTTTGGTATTGTGTTATCATATATGATAACCAATATCAAGATGGTTCATTCACCGGTAATACTCATTATAGTGCATTCGAAAAGTTCTTTTTTTAAAGCAAAAAAAGCTCGAAATGAATAATTTTTAATTCAATTCGAGCATATGAAACTTATTTAGCTATATCTTTAAATTAATATTGCTGTGTTTTGATTAATTGTTTTAGTCTAAGAGTGGTTTCATCGTAGGGAACAATAATACTTCTCTAATAGAAACTTGTTCAGTTATAAACATTACAAGTCGATCGATTCCCATACCAACTCCTCCACAAGGAGGCATACCATATTCTAGAGCTTCCACAAAGTCGACATCCATATCGTTAGCTTCAGCGTTTCCCGCATCTTTTTCTTTTAATTGCTCTAAGAATCTATTTTTTTGTTCAATAGGATCATTTAATTCTGTATACGCGTTAGCGAATTCATGCCCTCCGATGTACAATTCAAATCTTTGAACAAATCTATTATCTTCTGGATCGATTTTAGTCAATGGAGAAATTTCTACTGGATGACCGCATAAGAAGGTTGGTTGAATTAATTTATCTTCGCAGAATTTTTCAAAGAAAGCATTGATTATATGACCGGTAGTAAAATGTTTTTCTACTTCCACTCCATGTTGTTTTGCTAGTTCTTTTGCTTCCTCTAAAGTATAGTTGTTAGCCTTAAAATCAATACCAGTTTCTTGCTTAATCATATCGCACATCGTTACTACTTTAAATGGCTTAGAAATATCAATCTTTTCTGCTTCAGGATCAAAGATATTGATAAACTCTGTTTTGCCAGCAACTTTTTCTGCGGCATATCTAATCATACCTTCAGTAATTCTCATCATAGAAGATAAATCGCCATAGGCTTCATATAATTCTATCGTGGTAAATTCAGGATTATGCGACAAATCCATACCTTCATTTCTAAATAATCTACCTATTTCATAAACTTTTTCAAGTCCACCGACGATTAATCTCTTAAGTGGTAATTCAGTAGCGATTCTCAAATAAAAATCTCTATCTAAAGCATTGTGATGAGTGATAAATGGTCTTGCGCTAGCGCCACCTTGAATAGGTTGTAAAACTGGAGTTTCAACTTCGACAAAGCCTAAACTATCGCAATATTCTTGAACTGCGCGAATAACTTTTGGTCTAGTAAGAGCAATTCTTTTAGCTTCTTCATTCATGATTAAATCGACATATCTTCTTCTATATCTTTCTTCTTTATCGGTTAATCCATGGAACTTTTCTGGAAGAGGTCTTAAAGCTTTAGTTAAGTGAGTATACTCAAAACATTTAACTGTTGGTTCACCAGTTTGAGTCAACATAACTTTTCCTTTTACTCCAACTATATCTCCAACATCAGCCATTTTAAACAATGCATAGGTGTCTTCACCTACATCATTAATAGAAATGTATACTTGTTGTTTTCCTTTGATATCTTGGATAGAAAAGAAACTAGCCTTACCCATTTTACGGATAAACATGATTCTACCTGCGATAGAAACATGTAAGTCTAATGCTTCTACTTCTTCGTGAGTTTTTCCTTCTACCTTTTTTCTAATATCAGTCGAATAATCGCTTCTGTCATAAGCTTGACCAAAAGGATCTATTCCTAACTCTTTCAATTTTTCAACTTTTTGACGTCTTACTATTTCTTGATCTGATAATTTTTCTTGCATATGATACCTTCTTTCTCAAAAGCCATTTATTATTTTACTAAAAAATAATAACACAAGCAACTCTAATTATCTTCTATATCTAGCATATTTATTAATATTTTAGGTGATTTCTTAAATTTTTTAGTTAGTGAAAAAGCAAAATAAACCACTTGAACAATGAAACTCGAGGTCTTTTGTATTTATACAAGCATTAGAGCTTATTGCTTCAAATTAGCCAATATCTCTTGGCAGATATCAAGAAACTGACTTTTTGAATTCATAGTAGTAAATTTTACTCGATATTTTTTTGTATCATTAAATCCTTTTAAATAATGAGAAGATAAGCCTCTCATTTCAGATATGGCCTTATATTCTCCTTTTAATTCTTCTAAATATAAAAAGTGCTTTTTTAAAGCTTCCACTCTTTCTATTAAAGTAGAATCTTTTATAATTCCTCCAGTGGAAAAATAAGTTACTAGCTGCCTAATTAGATTAGGGTTTCCAAGAGCCCCTCTTCCAATCATTAACCCATCTACAGAAGTAATATCTAACACTTCCTTGGCTTTTTCTAAAGAGTCGATATCTCCATTTGCAATAATGGGAATATTTACGCTTTGTTTTGCTAGTTTTATATATTCATACTTAGGCGTACCGGAATACATCATCGATCTAGTTCGAGCGTGAATACTAATCATGCTTACCCCAGCGCTTTCTAATATTTTACAAATAGAAACTACGTTGATTGATTCTTCATCCCAACCAAGCCTTATCTTACAAGTAACAGGAACTGGAGAAATATCTACAACAGCCTTTATCGCCTCATATAGTTCTTCTTGCCTACTATTTTTTAGCCAACTAGATCCAGCGTTTTCTTTAACTACTTTATTGACTGGACAACCTAAATTAATATCTAATATTTCAAATCCGCCTAAAGAAAATAACACTTTCGCTCCTTTAACTAAAGATTCTTTTGATCCTCCAAAAAGTTGAACGCTTAAGGGATGTTCGCTTTCATCGGTTTTTAACATGTTAATCGTTTCTTTATTTCCATAAAAAAGAGCAAAGTCAGAAACCATCTCTGTTTCTACAAGAGGGCAGGAATATTCTTTCAAAAGCCTTCTATATGCGAAGTTGGTAATACCCGCCATAGGGGCAAGAATAATTGGGGTTTCTATTTTTAGATTTTTAATATATATTTCTTTCATCTTTCCACCTTTTTCTTATATAGTTTCTCATATAAAAAAGAAAAATAACATACAAATTTATAAAATATTTTTTAGATCCAATAGATTATCAATCACATATGTTGGCTTATCTTCACTAGGAATAACGTAATCTTTATACATACCTTGCCTAATTAATATAGTATTCATTTTTATTTCTTTTGCAGGAATTATATCATTATCTAATCTATCTCCCACCATAAAAGCCTCTCTTGGCAAACAGTTTGCTTTTTTCAAAGCAAGAAGGAATATTTGTTTATCGGGCTTACTAATTCCACTTTCAAAAGAAGAGATTATTAAGTCAAAATAATGTAAAATCCCAAACTCCTTTAATCTTTCTTTTAATCCTTTGTTTTGATTGGCGATTATTCCTAGTTTATATTTCTTTTTAGATAAATACTCTAATACTTCATTAACTTCCTTAAATAATTTTTCATGCTCGCTAGAAAAAGGAGCTAATTCTAAGTGAAAATACTCTGCTGTTTTTTTATCAGGATAATAAATATTATTCATTTTCATTTCTAAGAATTTATCAACAAATTCTTCATAAAATATGTTAGTATTTTTTGTTGTCTCTTTAAACCTAACTTCATAACACTCATTTTCATCTACAAGAGTAGATCCCATATCGAAGAAAACCCATTTAGCTTTCATATCTTTCACTAATCCTATCCTTTGCTTTTAAAGTATAACATAAATATAAAGTTTAATAAAAAAACTTCATTATTGAGACTTTCACTCAAAAAATGAAGCTTTTTTTGATTATATTAATCTACTACTGAAAAGACTAAGAGAACTTTTATTAATCCTTTTTATCTTCTTCAGATTCAGGCTTCTCTTCAATAGAAGGGTTGTTTATTGTCCTTTCATTAATCAAGATATTCTCTGGATTTACTTCTTCGACAACTTTAGTTTCTACAACTTCTTCTTTTACTTCTTCAGGCATATGACGATTCTTTAATA
>CAMEOO010000008.1 GCA_945929875.1 uncultured Caryophanales bacterium | reverse complement strand
TAATTATTTTATACATATTCCCAAACATAAAAATATACATTTTTTCACTTTTGTAGTTTGTTAAATATTTTAATATAGCAATTTGGTTAAGCGCTTTCATTTTTTTGCCTTTTTATTCCTTTTTTATTCTTATTTTTATTTCATTTTTACTAAATAATTATTATAATAAAATTACAATAAAAGAAAGGGAGACAAATTAATGAATAAAAAACTTTTATTAGTATCCTTACTATCCGTTGGAATGTTAGTAGGATGCGGAAACACAGGTGATAACACCTCATCAGTCGTGCCTTCTTCAGAGACACCTGCTAGTTCTGAAGTTCCTGCTACTTCTGAAACTCCTGCTACTAGTGAAGATGGTGGAGATACTGAATGGACAGGAAAATATGGTAATGCTGGCTATTATTTAGTTGGTGAGCCTAATGGATGGGATAGCTTCTGGAAATTTTCTGGATTTGAAGATTTCTTATTCACACCATCTGAAACAGATGAAAACATCTACACATTAAAAATTTCTTTCACAGAAGAATTCTTAGCTTCTGATGCAGTTGCAGGAGATGCAGCTAGTGCAGTTGACTTCAAAGTTATGTACTGGGATGGAAATAAGGCACCATCAGAATGGTGGCCAGATGGAGTCGCTAACAATGGTGTTATTAGTGAAGCTGGTGAATACTTATTAACATTTAATAAAGCTTCTACAGAAACAGCAGAAAAAACAGACGGATCTGGAACATACACAAAATACACTTCTTGGGAAAGAATCGGAGACGCTAGAGCAGAAACAGCTTTTGCTAAAGGAGATGCAAGACAATTTGAATCTACTTATGGAAAAGTAACTTACAGAGTTAAAGTAGAAGAAGGATTAACTCTACCAGAAGGTTCTTCAATCTATGTTCACGTATGGGGTCTAGAAACTCAAGAAAAAGATGAAAAAGGTAATGTAGTTAAACTTGATGGCGATTATGAAATGAAAAAAGGCAGCAATGGCATTTGGTCATTTACAACTGAAAAACCTGTTGTTACAGATGATGGAACAGGTGTAGGAATGCACTATGGATTCTGCATTATCGTTGATGAAGCTGGTAAAACATTAGTTGATGAAAACGGTAAATCTTTAGTCGATTGGAGCAAAAAAGTAGCTAACTCTGCTTCTACTGATGGAAATTATGCAATTGATGTTACAACAACTCAAACATCATCAACAGCAGTATTATTAAAGAAAGCTGACCAACCTTGGTGGTTAAAAGGAACTGTTGATGCTCCATATACAGTTGCTGAAGCAGTTGCATTCATGACTTCTAATAAATATGTTGCTGATTCAGAATTCTATGTACAAGGCGTTGTTGAAAGCGTTTCATATGATTCTAAACATAGTAGTTATTCTATTTACTTAGAAGTACCTGTAGCAGAGGGAGAAGAAGCTACATACAAATTCCAAATTTTCTCAGCAAAATTAGGTGATAAATTATTAGAGCCTCAAGCTGGTGATACAGTAGTTGCAACTGGTAAATCTAAAATTTTCACAAAAGAAGGACAATTACCAGTTTACGAATTAGCTTACGCTAAGTCACACGGAGTTAATCCACAAATCACAGATGTAATCAGAATGTCTGAATACTATATGAGAGGATCATTTGATGCTTCTTGGAACGCATTATCTACTCACCAATTCAGAGTAACTGGAGAAAATGTTGCTGAATTAACTGTTACTTTAGCGGAAGGAACAGAATTCAAAGTAGCTACTTCCGACTGGAAAAAAGAAGTTAACTCATCACACTTAGTTCTAGATGCTTCAGTTGCTGAAGGAACATTCACAGGAGAAGGCAACATTAAATGTACAGTTGCTGGAACATACACTTTCGTATTAGATTTATCTGGTGAAGCTCCAGTATTAACTGTCAAATTAGCGGCTTAATTTATTTATTAAAACTAAAAAGATGATTATTTCGGTAATCATCTTTTTTTATGAAGATAAGTACAAAAAGTGTGTTATAATCCATATGAAAAACCTCCTTATAATATAGATCTTACAACCTAATTATATCGAAGGTTTTTCCTTAGAAATAGAGTTGTGGCGCATTTAGGGTTTGACCCTATAAAAAAAGATAGTTTTTCTTTCACTATCTTTTTTTGCTTATTAATTAATCTCCGTAATGATTATAAATATTGTATACGTTAGATACAGCTTCACCTGTTTCGATGTTTTTAATAACTTCTGCAAGTAAAGGACCAACTGACAATACTTTTACTTTAGGGTTTTTCATTTTATCTTGTAGAGGGATGGTATTTGTAGTAACAATTTCTTCAAACAATCCGTTTAAGATTCTATCTTCTGCTGGAGAAGAAAACACCCCATGAGAACAAGCGATTCTTACGCTTTTTGCACCATGTTCTTTTAATACCCTTGCACCAGCTGAACAACTTCCAGCTGTATCGATCATATCGTCGATCATAATGCAGTCTTTTCCATCGACATTACCAACAATATTCATTACTTCAGCAACATTTGGCCCTGTCCTTCTTTTATCGATAATTGCAATTGGAAGATTTAATTTTTCTGCTATTCTTCTTGCTCTATTAACTCCTCCATGATCTGGAGAAACAATTACTACATCTGGACTATTTTTATATTTCCAATAATAATCAGTAATTAATGGAATCGCAGTTAATTCATCTACTAAACAAGAGAAGAAACCTTGAATTTGCGCAGCGTGTAAATCGACTGTAATTACTCTATGTACACCTGCTGTTTTTAATAAATCCGCGACAAGTCTTGAGGTAATAGGTTGTCTTGGCTTACTTTTTCGATCTTGTCTAGCGTAACCAAAATAAGGGATAATTACATTAATTTCTTTAGCCGAAGCTCTTTTTAAAGCATCGACAAACACTAAAATTTCAAATAGATTTTCCGTTACAGGACAACAAGTAGATTGAACGATATAGACATCTTTCGCTCTAACTGTTTCAGTAGGTTCACATAAGATTTCACCATCAGCAAAATGTAGTACTTTTGCTTTATTATGTGGCAAATTTAATTTGTCTGCAATTTCTTGTGCAAGTTCAGGATTTGCACTTAATGAATAAATAAGAGTATTTTCTAGCATTTTTCCCTCCCAAAAAATGAAAAAGTAATTCTATTATTTATTTTTATCAAAATAATAAAATTACTCACTTATCATTATAAGAATCTCCTTCTTTTTTACTTTTCCATTATATATTTTTGAAAAATATAATTCTATATTTATTATTAACTATTTTGTTTTTGTTAATACGACATTATAGCCTTTTGAAGTTAAGCTATTATAAACCTTCTTCATTAGTTTCTTATCGCTTGAAATACTGAATAAACTAGAACCAGATCCACTCATAACGACATTGTCTAATCCTTCAGAAAACATTTCTTTCTTAATATCTAATAAGCCAGGAAATAAGGATGAAGCAGAATCTTCTAATTGATTAGCCATCGATTGTTTTAATAAATTTAAATTATCTTTCTCTAAAGAAGAAATTATTCCTTCAATATCCGCGGTAATAGAAGTTCCTACTTTATCATAATTTATATATACGTCTTTTGTTGATAAGCCTTTTTTTGGAAAAAGAATTAATACTTCATAGTGTTTCTTTTGCTTAAGAGGAGTTAGGATATTACCTTTACCTTGAACTCTTGAAGAGATATTTTTTAAACAAAAAGGAATATCTGATCCAACCTTTAAGCCGATTTCACATAGTTCATCTAAAGTTAATTTTAACTTTAATAATTTATTAATTCCAATTAATACTGCAGCCCCGTCTGCACTTCCTCCACCTAGACCTGCTCCTACAGGAATAATTTTATGAATGTGAATTCTTAATTTCTCTTTATAATGGCACTTTTCTTGCAAGGCTTTTTCTACTTTATATACGATATTAGTTTCATCAGTTGGAAGTTCTTTGTCATCAGAAGTAATTAGGGTATCAAAGCCAAATGGCAATACTTCTATTTCAATTCGATCATGTAATTCGATAGGTACGACCACCATATCTAAATTGTGATAAGAATCTTTTTCATCTTTATTAATTACGTTTATTCCTAAATTGATTTTTGCGTAGGCTTTAGTCATTAACATAATAGTTTTATTTTCCTCCTAAATAATATTTTCTCGCTTTGCCTTTTGTTTCTATTCCACCTATTTGCTTTGAATAGGTATCTGAGAGAAGTTTATTAAAATCGATATCTTTAGATATTGTACTACTTGCGATAAAAGAAGCAACAATTACTGGATCTAGTAAATGAATATTCTTTCTATCTGGTGAAGAAGCAAAATTCGCTCCTTCGTCTATCAATGCTTCAAAGAACGATTGGCAAGCACCCGCGACAATTACTAATTCATCTTTAGACATTACTACTTGCCTTGCTTTTTTAATGACTTCAACAAAATATTTTGAGTTTCGATAGCTATTAATATCTTTTATATTTTGTCCTTTTGATAAAGAATCGTGGCCTGTAACAACTAGAATATCTGGATGATGCTTGTAAAGAAGCTTTTCAATATAAAGAGGCATATCGCTTTCTTTTAAATAATAGCCATCTGCATTGATGGAATAGCTTCTATAGGCTTCCATAGCTTTTTTTAAATAGTATTGATCACCATCTAAATGCAATATCTTCCCACGTAATAATTTTGCCTCAAAATTAAGAGAAGGTAAAGATAAAATAGTCTTATTTTTAACTTCGTGTTTTGTTAAGTCCTCAAGAGGAGAATCCGCGACAAGACGATAAATCTCACCTTTTAAAATTGCTTTATTTTCAATAATATTAATTATTTGAAATACCAAATCATGGTTATGAGAAATTCTTGTAACTAGGTTTCCTATTTCCATAAAATCACCTAGTTTATCAATATGAATTTATTTTATATATTCTTGGACTATTTCACTTAATTTTAAATAATCTTTTAATTCTAATTGTTCACCTCTTAAATTTTCACTTAAAGAAGCTTTTTCTAAGATTAGCTTTGCTTTTTCTTTATCGTTAAAATAAATTGATAAATTATTTAGTAAAGTTTTTCTTCTTTGAAAGAAACAAGCTTTTATTAATGGAAAAAGGATTTTCTCTTTTTCTTGATCTCTTTGGTTAATAAAATCAATCTTTAATATCACGCTGTCAACATTAGGGGAAGGTATAAATTTATCCTTGGTTACTTTCTTAACTAATGATAATTTACCTACATATTCAATCATTATATTTAATGGTGAATAATCTTTTGAACCTTTTTTAGCTTTAATTCGATCATATACTTCTTTTTGAACCATAAATTCAAAAGTATCTATATCGATAGAGGAAGAGAGAATTTTTTCAATAATTGGAGTAGTGATATTGTAAGGGACATTAGATATAACTTTTACTTTCTTATTCATTAGAAAACTTAAATCAGCTTTTAAAAAGTCTTGATTATATAATTGAAAATTATCATATCTAGAAAAAACTTGTTTTAAATGATTATACATATCTATATCGATTTCATATGCATAAAGAAGACTACATCTCTCTAGTAGTTCTTGAGTTAAACTTCCAAGCCCTGGACCAATTTCTAAGATGGCATCACTTTCATTTATATTTAGAGCATCAACACTTTCTTTTACCGTATCGTAATCAGTTAAAAAATTTTGTGAATATTTCTTCTTAGGATTAAGCATTAATTCACTCATTCTTTTTACTACATATTCTTTACTTGCAATCTTCATATTTATCCATCACTTCCTTTAATTCTATTAGGGTCACACCAATCATATTTAATCTTTTTAATAAGGTTTTTGCGTTTACTTTTCCTAAATGATAATAAGAAGAAAGATAGTCCCTTTTTTTAGAAGAATTATCTTTACCTGATAAACCAAGTAAAAATAAATCTTTTTCTTCAATCTCTCTATCATTTACATCTATTTCCTTATAAAGAAGTAAATTATCTAATGCGTTTAGTATTTCCTGATCATCACATTCCGCTACACCTACTTTATGATGCTTGATGGCTTTTTCTTTTCTAATAAAAGCATTGTAACAATGAGGAATAGCTTGATTGATGATATTTCTAATTTTCATTCCTGGATAATCAGGATCAGTTAAGATAATTATTTGTCGAAAAGAGGAAAGAGATGTCAAATAATCAATTGTTTCACACGAAACTTCTGAGCCGTTGGTAATTACAAAATCCGCATCTACTAATAAACTTAGTTTATTAACATCACTTTTTCCTTCCACAACAATAACTGGTTTTAGTTTCTTTTTCATATATTAAATAGTTTCTTTCCATTAGAAAAAGTAACTTCTTCAATTACTTTACTTTCTACTTCTCTAATTCTAGCAATTTCCTCAATTACATAATTTAAATAATAAGGGTAATTAATTTCTCCTCTTTTTGGTACGGGAGGAAGATAAGGAGAATCGGTTTCAATAACTAATCTATCTAAAGGCACTTCTTTAGCGATTTGTTTTGGGGTATTTGCATTTTTATAAGTAACTGGTCCATCTAGACCAATATAAAAACCTAATTTAACAATTTCTTTCATTTGCTCAACACTTCCTGAAAAGCAATGAAACACTCCTTTTTTTAAACAAGGATTTTTCTTTAAAATATCAATTGCATCCTCCACGCTATCTCTTGCGTGAACAATAATTGGTAGATTTAACTTATTTGCGATTTCTATTTGTTTAATAAAATATTCTTTTTGTCTTTTCTTGGTGTCTTCATCTTTTTCCCAATAATAATCAAGTCCAATTTCTCCAATAGAAAGAGTTTTATTAGAAATATTATCTTGAATTTCTTTTTCTATATCTTCTATGGATATTGAGTCTATTTCCATAGGGTGAATTCCAATAGAGGAGAATACTCCTTCTATTTCTAAAGATGTTTTTATGCACGTTTTTGAATTTTTAATGTTATCTCCAACAAGCATAATTAAAGAAACGTTATTTTCAAAACAACGTTTTATAATTTCGTTGATATTTTCATTAAACTTTTCATCGTAAAGATGACAATGCGTATCAAAGATCATTTTATTTTCCTAAGCAAAATCTAGAGAAGATTTCTTTTTCTAAATCGACGCTTACTTCTTCTCCAAGAATATCTTTTAACGCGTCATAAGCATTTTTTAAATAGATAGAAACTAAATCTAATGATATTCCTTCTATAGCTTCTTTTTTTGCCTCAAATAAGTTATCTTTAACCTTATTTAATAAACCGATTTCTCTAGAAGAACATAAAGAAGGGGTAAGTTCATCTAATTCTTTTAAATTAAATAGTTTGATAATTTCTTCTTCTAAAGCTTTAATATCTTTATTTAAGGCAGAAATATATATTTTATTAGGATCTTTCTCTTTGACTGTTTCCATTTTATTGTAAACGATGATTCTTTTTTTATCTTTAGTCATCTCAATTAGTTTTTTATCTTCATCTAAAAGAATTCCCGCTTCTAAAACAAGAATAATTAAATCTGCTTCATCTAATAAATTCTTTGATTTTTCAATTCCGATTTTTTCAATTTCATCATAGCTATCTCTAATCCCGGCTGTATCTAATAAATTTAAAATAATTCCATTTAAATTTACTCTTCCTTCTACTATATCTCTAGTAGTTCCAGGAATACTAGTAACAATGGCTTTATCTTTTTTTAACAAAGCGTTTAATAAAGAAGACTTTCCTACGTTAGGTCTACCAATTAACGCTACTTTAATTCCTTCATTAATTAATTTTGATCTTTCTCCATCTTGAATCAAGGTATTAATTTGAATAATGATTTTATCAACTTCATCAACAATTTTTTCATCGGTAATTTGTTCGACGTCCTCATATTCAGGATAATCGATATTTACTTCGATTAAAGATAAAATGTCCGCGAGAGTTTCTTTGATAGGATAAATTAGACTACTTGTTTTTCCTTCTAAAGAAAACATTTGAAGTTTTTTTGCTTGAAGGGTTTCTGCATTAATTAGTGAATTGATTGCTTCAGCTTGAACTAGGTCAATCTTTCCATTATAAAAAGCTCTAGAAGAGAATTCTCCTCTTTCAGCAATTCTTGCTCCTTTTTTGATACATAATTCAATTATTTGATTAGCGATAATCATCGATCCATGGCATGATATTTCAATTACATCTTCGCCGGTAAAACTCTTTGGACCTTGAAAATAACTTAGTAGTACTTCATCGATTTTTTCATCATTTTCTTTATCGATAATATATCCATGATAAACTCTATAAGATTCTTCAATCTTCTTAGTAAATATCGAATTAGCAATATCTAAAGAGTTATCTCCAGATAATCTAATCAACGCTACAGCGCCTTTTATAGGTGGGGTAATTAAACTAACAATACAATCAAACATATTCTTTTCCTTCATAGATAGTATATAAAAAATATAATACTTTTAAAATATTTATTTTAAGATAAAAAAAGAGACGTGAGCCTCTTTTATTTTTCAACGTAGATAATTTGAATTTGCCTTTGTTTTCCAAATCCGGTTGATTCAGTTTTAATGTTTGGCATATTTGTCAAAGTGTTATGAATAACTCTTCTTTCATCCGCAGGCATTGGATCTAAAGTAACGCTCGTCTTTGTTTTTTGAACTTCGTGAGCTACTCTTCTAGCCATTTTACACAAGCGATCATATTTATCATCCTTATATCCATTGATATCTAATAGCACTCTATAGCGATGCTTGAAGTGATTACTTACAGCAATTCTAACAAGTTCATTTAATGATTGTAAGGTTTTACCATTTTTACCAATCAAGATTGAGTTGTGATCGCTATCGATTTTTAAACGGATGATATCATCTTTAATAGAAGGAGTAACTCTACAATCGATTCCAATTGATTTAACTGCTTCTTGTAAATAATTTTGAGCGTATTCAATAATGTCAACTATCTCATATACTTCAATCATCACTCCAGCTTCATTTTCATCGACGACATCGTAGACTAATTCTTCAACTGGTAATTGCTGATCTTCTGAAGCGTTTTGTAGTGCTTCTTCTTTTGTTGTTCCTATATATTTCATTTTTTTACCTCTCTACTTCTTTGTTTTATATTTTACGTGCTTCTTTTCTTGCTTCTTTTGTAAAATAACTTGCATAATCACTGTTTGTAATACAGAAATTAAAGAAGACATAAACCAATAGATTGTCATAGCAACTGGTAGATTTAAGCCCATAATGATAATGAAAATCAACATCATCGTATTAACCATGCTACTTGTTTTTTGAGATTGATCCATCGATGGATTCTTTCCTAATTTTTCAATGTTCTTAGTATTTTTCTTTTGAATCCATTGTGGTAATTTCATTGAAACGAATTGTCCTGCAGCCATCAAAAGGAAAATCACCCAAGCAGTAATGCATGATAAAGATTTAAAGTTGATCATCGCTGGTCCTGTTGAAGTAGCTAAAGATAAACCTAATAAATCTCCATCCATCAAAACCGCTGAACCTTGCATAGCACCCCAAACCGCAATAAAGATAGGGAATTGGAATAAAATAACAATGAATGTTCCCATTGGATTAATTTTATTCTTTTTATATAGAGCCATCTGCTCTTGAGCCATTCTTTGCTTCTCGTATTGATTTGTTTGAGCGTTAGGGTATTTAGATTGAATCTTAGCGAGCTCTGGTTGAAGTTGAGTCATTTTTTGTTGAGCGAGAGTTTGTTTGAATGTTAATAAAATCAAGATTCCTCTCACGATAACAGTTACTAGGAAGATGGACATAATTTGTCCCCAACCATTTAAACCAAAGATGTGAGAGAATTGATATAATAGCCATGAAACTGGATATACTAATAATCCTTCGATTAAGCCATAATCAAATGCTTCTTTCCAAGATTTACCTTCGAGGGTAACTCCATTATAATCTCCATCAATTGGAGTAATAGTTGTAGTATAGTTACTCGCTAAAGAATTAAATGCGCTTTGATAATAGCTAACATAACTATGATCTGGGCATTTTTCAATTCCAAGTTCATATCTTGCTTGCTTCAACCATTTATCATAGTTTGACCAAATGGTATTTTTTGAATAATCGGTATAACCTGATTCGTCGCTACTAGCGCCACCGAAAGTAGCGATAGCTCTTAAATATTTTTCACTTTGATTTTGGTATGGTTTTTCACCTTTTTCATTTTCAAAGTTTTTTAGTTCTATCACATAATTAGAAATTTTTTCTTCCATAAAAGAATTAAATTCATCACTAGGAAGTAAAAAACCATTTTTCTTTGCGTATTCATTGATTGATGATGTTTGAGATTTTTCTCCATAGTTACCAAATGTTTCTCCTTCATCATAATCTTCATAAGACATCATGATAGAGCATTTATCTTGATTAGTTCTCAAAGCTTTAGTACAACCTGCAAGAGCAAAAACGCATAATAATAGACCTAAAATTTTTAAAAATCTCGATTTAGGTTTTTTCATAGACTTTGCTAGTCCTCCTTTATTTTTGAAATAGTTTTTTTAAGTTCTTCTAAATTATCTTGATAATTATTATTCAAGTATCCTTTTCTAACAATTATCACATAATCTAATTTTCCATTTAAATCTATCACGCTTCTAGCCATTACGCGAACTTGCCTTCTAATTCTATTTCTTATTACGGCATTGCCTAATTTTTTTGAAGTAGAAATTCCAATCCTCGCATTTGGTTTAGAACTATTTGAGTGGTAAATTATAAAGGAACCACAGATGTTTTTTTTATTATCACGGATGACTTTTTGAAAATCTTGGTTTGATTTGATCCTATATTTTACTTTCATTATTCATCCCTTCTAATCTTTTAAAAAACCCACTAAAATTATAGTGGGTTGATTTTAGCAATTTTATGCAGAAAGTGTTTCTCTTCCTTTTGCACGACGTCTAGCTAAAACTTTACGTCCATTAGGAGTTGCCATTCTTGCACGGAACCCACATGTATTTTTATGTTTTCTTTTACTTGGTTGATATGTTCTTTTCATGTTTTCTACACCTCCGATACATTCCACATACGAAAATGATTATATATATAAATTATATATAAGTCAACACAACTTCAAAATTTTTCAAAAAATAAAAATTTAAATAAATAAGGCTTTTTTCATATTAAAATATCGTTTTTATGTGGATTTCTTTTTTCTCTAGTATTTTTTTTCAACACTTAAAAGCGCCTTTCAACATATTGTGGAAAAACTATTTTCTTATTATGGAGAAAACAAATTTTATTCCGATTTTTCCGTTATTTTTTTGTGGAAACTATTTTGTAAATGAGGATAACTTATAAACAATCCACAATAAATTATTTCCACAGAAAAAGAATAAATTTTCCCACAAAATAAAAATGTGGATAAATTTAAAATTATATGGAAATTTCGATATTTTTTTCTTAATTTTTGTATGTGGATAAATATTTTTTATATAAATAAATATATATTTTTCAACATATGTATGATATAGTTCAAATGATATAAAAACGAGGTATTAACTATGGTATTAACTTTGAATCAAAAAAACGTTATTTGGGATAATGTATTAGACGAAGTAAAAAAACAAATTAACGATCGCCATCTATTCGATTCTTTTATCGCGGATACAAAAATTTACAAAATTGAAGGAAATAAGATGTTTATTTCTACTGGAAGTAAATTATCGTGTCAATTTTTAAATAGTAACGACCACTATCTAGAAATAATTAAGAATAGTTTGAAGAAAGCTACAGAAACAGAATATGAAATCACTTTTATTTCTAAAGATGAAATAAAAGAGAATACAAAAATTTTATCTAATGAACAAAAAAATACTTTCTTTTCTTCTTGTTCTTTAAATCCTAAGTATACTTTTGACAATTTTGTCGTTGGTCCTTGTAATAAAGAAGCTGTTCAAGCTTCACTTTTAGTGGCAAGTAATCCAGGTGTGTCTTTCAACCCTCTTTTCATCTATGCAAAATCTGGATTAGGTAAAACTCACTTGATCCACGCTTTAGGAAATTACATTAGAAATCTCAATCCTTATAAAAAAGTTTTATACATTACAACCGATGCTTTCATCGATGAATACATTAAATTTTCAAGAGGAGAACAACAAGAAGATAACCTAAAAGATTTCTTAAAAAATGTTGATGTTTTACTAGTTGATGACATTCAATTTTTATCCGAAAAAGTTAAGACTTCTGAGATGTTTTTTAACATTTTTAATACATTAGTTAGTAATAATAAGCAAATTGTTCTAACTTCTGATAGACATCCAAACGAATTAAAAGGTCTAGAAGAGAGGTTGGTCTCTAGATTTAATATGGGGCTAAGCGTAAACATTAAAAATCCAGACACTTCTACTTTAATTGAAATTTTAAAAACAAAGATTGAATCAAATGGATTAGATGTAAAGAATTTCGACGAAGAAGGATTATCTTTCCTTGCGGAAAATTTTTCTAAAAACGTCAGAGAATTAGAAGGAGCATTAAATCGTTTATTGTTCTATACCATAAATGTTAAACACGTGAATAAAATAGACTTAAATATTATAAAAGAATCTGTTAAACCGATGATTTCTTCAAAAGACAAATCCAAATTGATTACAGAAGATCGAATTATCGAAGTAGTAGGAGATTATTATCACTTAACTGAAAATCAAATTAAATCTAAAGTGAGGACTTCTCAAATCGCATTAGCAAGACAAATATGCATGTATCTTTGTAGATCCCTTGTTGGAACTCCTTATTTAAAGATTGGAAAAATCTTTGGAAGAGATCATTCAACAGTGATGACAGCGTGTGAAAAAGTGGACTTATTGTTGAAAACTGACTCGCAACTTCAAAGTGCGATAAACACTCTAAAAAAACAATTGAAATCATAACAAAATACGTAGTATTTTATATTCAAATATGGTATAATAAATTCACTTTGGAAATAATAGTTTTCCACAGTTTCCACAGTGCTTATTATGATTATAAATAAAGGAGAATAACTTATATGAAATTTACCATCGATCGACCTAGCTTTTTAAAAGTCTTAAGTATCGTCAATGTAGCAATAGGTCAAAAATCACCTACCCCTGCTTTCTTAAATTTCAAATTAGAAGTAAACGAAAAAGGGTTAAATGTAGTTGGATCAGATAACGATATTACTATCGAAAGTTTGTTACCATTTGTAAAAGAAGACAAATCTTTAATTTCCGATTATACATATGGATCTACTTTAATATCCGCGAAATACTTATTAGAAATTATTAGAAGATTAGATTGTCAAACAGTCACTTTAGAAATTATCGATGATGTAATCGTCCAAATATCAGATAATAAATCTCACTTCCAATTAAATTCTATGAGAAGTGAAGAATACCCTGATTTAGATTTATCAGTTTCTGGTGAAGAAATTACTTTAAATACTGATATCTTTAAAAAGATCGTTTCTCAAACTGCCTTTGCTGCTTCTTTAAAAGAAGTTCGCCCAATATTAACCGCGATTAATATTAAGTCTATTGATGGAAACGCTGAATTTGTCGCAACTGATAGCTATCGATTAGCTAAAAAAATGTATAAGTTAGATAATACCGATTCTTTTGAAGCGAATATTCCAGTTAAAGTTTTAAATGAAGTTTCAAAATTAGTGGAAGAAAATGAAATTACCATTAATATTTCTTCAAATAAAGTAACCTTCCAATTTGGAGATACCAAAGTATTCTCTAGATTAATAAGCGGAGATTTCCCTAAAACTTCTAGAATGATTCCAAACAATTATCCTTTTGTTTTGCAAGTGAACGCAACAAAATTCATCGAAGCGATGCAACGTGTATCATTACTTGCTATTGAAAGAGAAAAAATTGTTAAATTATCTTTAGATAACGCTTTAGTCGAAATTTCCTCTAAGAGCGAACAAATTGGTTCGGCTAATGAAAGAATTGAATTATTCCAATATGAAGGAGGAAGATTTGATATTTCATTCAATGTCGACTATGTAATCGACGCAATTAAAGCATCTCAAAGTGAGGATGTAATCTTATCTTTCGCTGGTGAGATGAGCGCGTTTAAAGTAACTTCTCCTGTGGATGATTCTCTCGTTCAAATTATTACTCCAGTGAGATCTTATTATTAGAAATTAAGAGAGTCGAAATTTAAGAACTAAGATTGTATACTTTAGTTCTTTTTTTTGTGCTTTAGAGAAATAAAAAAGAAAATAATGAGATATTATTCATAAAAAGTACTTTTAAAGCTCTAATAGGCTTAAAAATGATTTATTTTTCATTTCTTTATTTATATTAAAATATAAATATGGTATAATTTTTAAGAAAACAGAGGTTTTCAAAAGGTGAGATGAAAATGAAGAAAATTGTTATTCATACCGAATACATCACTCTTGGTCAATTCTTAAAACTTTCTGATATCATTCAAAGTGGAGGAGAAGCAAAAAACTATTTATCAAATCACTATTTAATTGTCAATGGTGAAAAAGAAAATCGAAGAGGAAGAAAACTAAGAGAAAGTGATGTTATTGAAGTTAATAATGAAAAGTATTTGATAGAGAATGAAAGTTAACAAAGTTAAACTTATCTCGTTTAGAAATTATCAAAAAGAAGAAATTAGTTTTGAAAAAGGAATTAACTTAATATATGGACCTAATGCCAGTGGAAAAACTAATTTAGTTGAATCGATTGCTCTTCTTTCTTTAGGAAAATCGTTTAGAACTAATGAATATGAGAATTTGATACGTGTAGATTCTTCTTTTTCAAAAGTAGAAATTGAATTAGAAAAGAATAAAATAATTAATTTACAGATGATAATTTCAAAAAACGGAAAGAAAGTTTATTGTAATGAAGTTCCTTTAGAGAAACTATCTGAATTATCTGGAATCTTAATTGCGATAACTTTTATTCCAGAAGATGTATTAATTTTTAAAGACTCACCAAATGTTAGAAGAAGATTTATCGATATTTGCTTAGCTAATCTTTATCGTAGGTATATATATTATTTAAGCGAATACAAATCTTATTTAAAGCAAAGGAATGCACTTCTCAAGGAAGAAAACATCTCTTTGGATTTATTAAAAATCTTTGAAGAAAAGATGATTGAGGATCAATATCATATAATCATTCAAAGGAACGAATTGTTCAAAGGTTTGGAAAATAAAATCAATTTGATATTTAAAAAAATATCTTTGAAAGAAGATTCAATTAAAATTAAATATCAAACGGATTTTCTAATTAACTCTAATTATGAAGAGTTTAAAAAAGATGCTTTAATAAAGTATGAAGAAAATAGAGAAAACGATTTAAAAAGAAAAAACTCAAGTATCGGAATTCATAAAGATGACTTTACAGTCTATTTAAATGATAAAGATATTTCTCTATTTGGTTCTCAAGGACAAAATAGGCTAGTTTCTTTGAGTCTAAAACTAGCTTATGGAGAATTAGTTAAAGAAACAATCAACGACGACCCTGTGTTGATTTTAGATGACGTTTTATCAGAACTTGATGAAACTCACCAAAACAATTTAATGAATGTTTTATTAGATTATGAACAAGTATTTATTACTAGCGCAAAAAAAGAAGTAAATGAAAACATTAGTTGTTTATATCAAATAGAAAATAGTGTGGTAACTAGGAGGAAATAAAGATGCCAGAAGAATTTGAAAAAGAAACTCAAAATTTGATCGCGGATGAAGATAAAGCGACAAGTGAGTACACCGAAAAGAATATTCAAGTCCTTGAAGGATTAGAAGCGGTTAGAAAAAGACCTGGAATGTATATTGGAACTACATCTTCAGGAGGACTTCACCATTGCGTTTGGGAAATCGTTGATAATGCGATAGACGAGGCTCTCGCAGGCTATTGTGATACTATTCACGTAACTGTCAATAAAGGCAATACAATCACTGTTAAAGATAATGGTCGTGGTATTCCAGTAGGTATAGTGGAAAAGACTGGGATTTCAGCGCTTGAAACAGTTTATACTAAACTTCACGCAGGCGGTAAATTTGGTGAAGGTGGAGGCTATAAGGTCGCAGGTGGCCTTCATGGCGTCGGCGCTTCAGTTGTCAACGCTCTTTCTGAATGGTTGACAGTAGAAGTCCATAAAGATGGAGGAATCTATACAATTAGATTTGAAAAAGGAGGACACACCGTTCAACCATGTACGCGAATTGGCAATTGTTCCGATTCGGGTACAATTGTCGTATTCAAACCAGATCCATTAATTTTTAAAGAAACCACCGTATTTGATTTTGGCGTTATTAGAGATCATCTTCGTCAAATGGCATTCTTGAACAAAGGTGTAAAAATCATCATTAACGATGAAAGAAGTGACAATCAAGAAGAATGGATTCATGAAACTTATTGTTACGAAGGTGGAGTTAAAGAATACGTTAAATACTTAAATAGAAATCGTGTTCCAATGAGCGAAGATGTCATTTATTGTGAAGGAAAAGAAGACGATGTCAAAGTAGAAATCGCTATGCAATATAACGATTCTTACGCACCAAATATCTATTCTTTCTGCAATAACATCAATACTGGTGATGGAGGAACTCACGAAGAAGGATTTAGACTTGCTTTAACTAGGGTGATCAACGCTTATGCAAAAGCGAATAAATTCGTTAAAGAAAACGATGACTCTTTAACTCAAGATGACGTTAGGGAAGGGTTGACTGCAATTATCTCTATCAAACACCCCGACCCTCAATACGAAGGACAAACAAAAGGTCGTCTTGGAAACTTTGAAGTAAGAAAAATCGTTTCAAATATCTTTGGAGCTTCTTTAGAAAGATTCTTAAATGAAAATCCTAAAATAGCAAAACTTATCATGGAAAAAGTTGTGTTAGCCGCTAATGCTCGTCTAGCGGCAAAGGCAGCTAGAGAAAACACTAGAAGAAAGACTGCGCTAGATATTAACTCTTTACCAGGAAAACTTGCTGACTGCGCTTCAAAAGAGGCGGAAAGATGCGAATTATATATCGTCGAGGGTGATTCCGCTGGAGGAAGCGCTAAACAAGGAAGAGATCGTGAAACGCAAGCGATTTTACCTTTAAGAGGAAAGATTCTAAACGTTGAGAAAGTTCTTCCAAAAAGAGCTTTGCAAAATGCGGAAATTGGAAATCTAATTATTGCCATTGGAGGCGGATTTGGATCTGACTTCGACGTTAGTAAAATTAGATATCACAAGATTGTTATCATGACCGATGCTGATGTTGATGGATCACATATTAGAATACTATTATTAACTTTCTTCTATCGTTATATGAAACCGTTAATTGAACAAGGATACGTTTACATCGCTCAACCTCCTCTATATAAAGCTTCAAGAGGAAATAAAGACTATTATTGCTATAACGATGAGCAATTAAATGTATTAAAGAAAAAACTTGGACCAGAAATTAGTAAACGTCTATCTATTCAAAGATACAAAGGTCTAGGTGAAATGGATTACACTCAACTTTGGGAAACCACTATGGATCCAAAAAATCGAAAGATGATTAGAGTTTCAATGGAAGACGCAATGGAAGCTGATCAAATCTTTGATGAACTAATGGGTGATCGAGTTGAACCAAGAAAAGAATTTATTAAAGAGAACGCAAAGTTCGTTGAAAATATCGACATTTAGTCAAAGGAGGAAAGCAAGATGTTAGATGAAAAAGATTTAGAAAACTTCAATGACGAAGATGAAGAAAATCAAGAAAATAAAGAAGATTTAGAAAATCAAGAAAACGAAGAGATTTCTGATGAAGAAGAAAAAGAACTAGAAGATATCGAAGAAGGAATCGTACCTGAATTAATCGATAAAGACTTATCGCAAATTGTTAAAAGCTCTTTCTTAGAATATGCGATGTCAGTCATCGTTTCTCGTGCTCTTCCAGATGTTAGAGATGGATTAAAACCAGTTCATAGAAGAATTATTTATGGAATGAATGAACTTGGGAATGGACCTGATAAGCCACATAAGAAATGCGCTCGTATCGTCGGTGATGTCATGGGTCGTTTTCACCCTCATGGAGACTCTTCAATTTATTCAGCTTTAGTTCGTTTAGCTCAACCTTTCTCAGTTAGATACACTTTAGTTGACGGACATGGTAACTTTGGATCTATCGATGGCGATGGAGCTGCGGCTATGCGTTATACCGAAGCGAGAATGAGTAAAATTGCTCTTGAAATGGTTAGAGATATAAAAAAGGACACAGTAGACTTTATCGATAACTACGATGGAGAGGAACAAGAACCTACTGTATTACCTTCTAGATTCCCTAACTTATTAGTTAATGGATCAAATGGTATTGCTGTTGGTATGGCAACTAATATTCCTCCTCACAATTTAACTGAAGTAATTAATGCGGTTCAAGCCATCGCGGAAAATCCTGAATTAACTCCATTTGAAATTATGGAAAATTATTTACCAGGACCAGATTTTCCTACTGCTGGTATCATCCTTGGAAGAAGTGGAATTAAACAAGCTTATGAAACTGGACAAGGATCAATTATCATTCGTTCAAAATGTCGAATCGAAGAGATGCATAACGGAAAAAAGAGAATTATCATCACAGAGATTCCTTATCAAGTAAATAAAGCGGCGATGATTGAATCGATTGGTAAATTAGTACATGAGAAGATCGTTGATGGAATTACCGATATTCGCGATGAATCCAACAAAGAAGGAATTCGAGTGGTAATCGAACTTAGAAAAGATGTAGTCGCAGAAGTAGTATTAAATCAATTATTTAAACTAACTCAACTTCAAGTCAGCTATGGTATCACTATGCTAGCTCTTCATAATGGTGAGCCAAAGATTATGTCTATTACGGAAATTTTAAAGAATTATTTTGATTTTCAATGTGAAGTTATTGAAAGAAGAACTAGATTTGATTTAAATAAAGCTTTAGATCGTTTACACATTTTAGAGGGATTATTGACTGCAATTGATAATATCGACGAAGTTGTTCATATTATTAGAAATTCAAAAACTAATGAGATGGCTAAAACTTCTTTAATGGATAGATTCTCTTTAACTGAAACTCAAACTAAAGCGATTTTAGATATGAGACTTGCTAGATTAACTGGCCTAGAAAGAGATTCTATCGTAAATGAAATTAATTCGTTAAATGAAGCGATTAGAGAATATCGTGAAATTCTATCAAACCATGAAAAAGTGGTAGAAGTAGTAGTTAAAGAACTAGAAGAAATCAAGCAAAAATATGGTGATGAAAGAAGAACGGAAATTTCTAACGATACTTCAATGATCGATGATGAAGATTTAATTCCTCAAGAAGATATCATTATCACAATTACTTCCGGCGGATATATTAAAAGGCAAGATCCAGATTCTTTCAAGAGTCAAAGGCGTGGAGGAAAAGGCGTTAAAGGAATGTCGACTCACGAAGATGATTTAGTTGAACAAATCGTCTATTCTAAAACTCACGCGGATTTACTATTCTTTACTAATTTAGGAAAAGTATATCGAATTAGAGGATATAAGATTCCTGCGGCGACAAAGACTTCTAAAGGTATTCCTTACGTAAACCTATTCGATTTTGAAAAAGATGAAAAGATTAGATCAATTGTTACTTTTGATCAATATGAAGAAGGTCAACACTTATTCTTTGCAACAAGAGATGGCGTAGTAAAAAGAACCACTATAGAAGAATTCAAATTGATTAGGCAAAATGGTAAAAAAGCCATCACGATGCGTGAAGGCGATGAATTAGTTGATGTCAAATTAACTTCTGGCCATTCTATCATTTGCTTATCTTGCGATAATGGCAGAATGGTTAAATTCCATGAAGAAGATGTCAGATCTATGGGAAGAAGTGCTTCTGGTGTTAACGGAATGAATGTCGATGGAGGAAAGGTAGTTGGATTAACTATTGGTGATGAGGGAGATTTAGTCTTTGTTATTTCTGAATATGGTTATGGAAAACTATCAAAACTAGAAGACTATCGATTAACTAAGAGAGGCTCTAAAGGGGTCACCACTTTAAATATGACTGAAAAAACCGGTAAGATCATCACCACAAAATCAGTAAAAGGCGATGAAGATATCATGGTTATTACTGAAGGTGGAATATTAATTAGAACTTCGTTAAAAGAAGTAAGTATAGTAGGTAGAAACACTCAAGGAGTGAAGATTATTAGAATTAAAGATAATGAAAAAGTTTCTTCTATCGCCGTAGTAAAAAGTGGAACTTTAGATGAAGAAGTTTCATCTAGTGAAACTCCAAGTGAAGAAAATAAAATAGTAGAAGAAGCACCTAAAGAAGAAAATAAATAAGGGTAGTTCACTATGAAAGTCTATCTGTCACATAAAAACAAAGCACAATTCTTACATATTTGTTATCGATTAAATCGAGATTTATCTACTTTATATTATCTTAAAGGAATCGATTATTGTGAAGATATCAAACAAGATTTTGATTTTGCTCACTTTATTGATATTTCTCAAAAAAATGAAATTATTTACGTTAAAGATATTTTAAAGAAAAAAGTTATCATCAATTATTTTGTTAACAAAAAATTATCAAAAAATGAATCGTTAAGCGATATAGTAATTCCTTTTGAAGATAAAAGAATTTTAAATAAGTGCGATCTTGTCCTTGTAAGCTGTCAAGCGGATAAAATGATATTGATCGCTAATGAGATAAAATCACCGATTGAAATCTTACCTTTACCAGTAAAAGAAGAAAGGTTCACTAATATATCTTCTTTAGAAAAAAGTAGTTTCTTTCAATATGCAGGTTTAGTTAAAGAGGAAAAATTTGCGCTTGCATTAGTTAGCTATAAGAATTATCAAGATATTCAAGATCTAATCGATTTAGCTAATCTTGTTACAAATATAAAATTCTTTGTTTTTGGGCCAAGTATAAAGCATTATAAATTACCTTTAAAAATAAAGAGCGCAATAAATAACGCACCTAAAAATATTGTTTTTAAATCATTTGTCAATGAAGATATCTTTAAGTCTGCGATGCTTTTATCAAGTTTCTTTATCGTAACAAGAGAAGCTGATAAAGAAGTAATGACCATTCTTGAAGCGATGATTACCAAAACGCAAATATTTACATATAATACTCATTTTACAGGTGATTTATTAATTGATAATGAAAACTGTTTACTAGCTTTCTCATCAAATGAAATGGCTTTGCTAATCAATAAGTATTTGAATAATGAAATTTCAACAATCGATAAAGCCTATCAAATAGCTAAGAATAACAGCTATGAAAATAGTAGTGAAAAGTTAAAACAAATCTTAGAGAAATATATTGATTTAAATTTACCTCAAGAATAAAATATATTTGTCCGATGAAAGGAAAAGTAGTTATTTATCATTTATAGAGAACTTTTGGTTGGTGAAAAAAAGTATTGATAGATAATAAAATCCATCCTGGAGGAAGAAGTTAACCCTTCCGTTTACTGCGTTAAAGTAATGTTAAGTGGCAATATTATATTATTGCAATCAGGGTGGCAACACGGTTATTCGTCCCTAGGTGTTATTTTACGCCTAGGGATTTTTTTAAGAAAAGGAGAAGAAAATGTTAGACATTAAATTTGTTAGGGAACATCCAGATGTAGTTAAAGAAAACATCAAGAAAAAGTTCCAAGATCAAAAACTACCTTTAGTTGATGAAGTTATCGCTTTAGATGAAAAGATTAGAGCGTTAAAAAATGAAGGTGGAAATTTACGCGCGGAAAGAAACGCTTCAAGTTCAAAAATTGGTCAGTTAATGAGAGAAAAGAAAGTTGATGAAGCAAATGCTTTAAAACGAAGAGTTGTAGAGATCAATAATCTTCTTGTCGATATTGAAAAGCAAGAAAATGAATTATCTGAACAATTAAAAGTTAGAATGATGACAATTCCAAATATCATCGATCCTATTGTTCCAATTGGAAAAGATGACAGTGAAAATGTGGAAAGAGAAAGATTCTTAGAGCCAAAAGTACCACCTTTTCCTGTTCCTTATCATTTAGATATTTTAGAAAAACTACATGGAATCGATTTAGATTCCGCAAGAAAAGTTGCAGGTAATGGATTTTACTATCTATTAGGTGATGTTGCTAGACTTCACGAAGCGGTAATTGCTTATGCAAGAGATTTTATGATCAATAAAGGGTTTACTTATTGCATCCCTCCATTTATGATTAGAAGCAATGTCGTTACTGGAGTAATGTCATTTAGTGAAATGGACCAAATGATGTATAAAATCGAAGGAGAAGATTTATATTTAATTGGAACTAGCGAACACTCAATGATTGGTAGATTTATCGATACGATTAACGATAAAGCAAAATTACCTTTAACTTTAACTTCTTATTCACCTTGCTTTAGAAAGGAAAAAGGGGCTCATGGAATAGAAGAAAGAGGAATTTATCGTATTCACCAATTTGAAAAACAAGAGATGATCGTGGTTTGTGAACCAGAAGATTCTCCAGTTTGGTTTGATAAATTATGGCACTACACGGTAGAACTATTTACTTCTATGGGCATTCCAGTTAGAGCCTTAGAATGCTGCTCTGGCGATCTAGCGGATCTAAAAGTACGTTCAATCGACGTAGAAGCGTGGTCACCAAGACAACAAAAATACTTTGAAGTTGGGTCTTGTTCAAATCTAGGAGATGCACAAGCTAGAAGACTTGGAATTAGAATTAAAGGAGAAAATGGGAATTACTTCGCTCATACATTAAATAATACGGTAGTTGCCCCTCCAAGAATGTTGATCGCTATCCTTGAAAATTTCCTTCACGAAGATGGATCAGTAGATATTCCTGAAGTATTATGGCCATACATGGGTGGAACAAAAGTTTTAAAACCTTAGTAATATGAGAGTAGATCTAGAAATGATCTACTTTTTTTCTTTAATTTATTGATAAATTATGGTATAATTTTACCACAAAAAGAACAAAATAAAATAAGGAGAATTTTTATGAATCAATCTTTACCTAAAATAATTCCTGTTAATGAATTAAAAAATACTTCCAATATCATGAAACAATGTCAAGAAAGCGAAGTGCCTATTGTGATTACTAGAAATGGCTATGGCGAAGCAGTTTTGATGAGTATAAAACTTTATGAAGAGTTTTTTTCAAAAGTACAAGTAGCTACTTTACTTAATGATTCATTGGATCAAGTAGAAAATGGTATAAAAGGAGTTGAAGGGAAAGAATTCTTTTCTTCAATGAAAGAAAAATATGGAAAATAAATATAAGTTAATTATTTTTCCTTCAGCTCAAAATGATATGGAGCAAATATTTAAATATATTAGTAAAAATCTTCACAACCCATCTGCGGCAAATAAACAAATTAACGATTTTGAAGAAGCGCTTGATAATGTTTGTAGATTTCCTAATAGTTTTCCGTATGTAAATAATGAATATGTAAAAGATAAATCAATTCATAAATTAATTGTTAATAATTACATCGTGTTCTATCGCAGAGAAAATAAAGAAGTTCAAGTGGTGAGAGTTTTGTTTTCTATGAGAGACTATAATAAAATTATCTAAAAATAGTTTTTAACCTCATAAATAGGAATTGTCGATGCACCAATTTGAAATGCTAATTTGTCTTAATTTTTAAGAAGGGAAATTTATGAAAAAAAGAAAATATTTTTTATTAACTTTATGTCTTTTATTGAATTGCTTATTTTCATGTAGCAAAAATGAAAATAATTCTTCTTTATCTATAGATACAAAAAAGTATCACGGTTATGTCATGGTAAACTATGATTACGGAATGCATATTGAAAATAAATTGACTCTTCTTTTTGATTCTTATTTTCCCTATTTTGATATCAAAGATTATGGAATAGAAAAAGTAATTGGAGGAGATGTTCTTGAAATTACTTTTTTGGAAGATTTTTATTGCCAAGAAACTTATCCAGGAGTTTGTAATATAAAAGAAGGAAACATCACTAATGTTACTCTTTATAAAGGAAATGTAATAGAGTTTAAAATAGAAAACGTAAACGGACAAAAATCTTTAGTAAAAGAACCAAATCAACTAACAAATTATGAAAATATCTATGTTATTGATAAAGATGAATCTTTTCACACGTTAGATTATTTTGATGAAGGAATGATAGTTTATGGGGTAAATCCAGCAATATTTAGTTCTTTAAATTGCGTGTGTTTTTACTCGTATAATCCATATTTAGAATAAAGTATTAATTTTTTATCTTTCAATTTATTGGTCTTTTACAAATAATAAGTGATAAAACTTAATTACATGTGATATAATACTAATGCCATCGCAATATAAGTAGGCGAACCGGGTCAGGATCGGAAGGTAGCAGCCCTAAACTGAGCTTGTATGTGCGGTGGTTTATTAATTATGGAACAAAAAGAAAAATATATGAAAATAGCCTTAAAAGAGGCAAAAAAAGCAGAACTAATAGATGAAGTGCCAATTGGGTGTGTTATCGTTAAAGATGATAAAATCATCGCTAGAGCCCATAATACGAGAGAAAAAGATAAATTAGTTACTTCTCATTGTGAAATAAATGCGATAAAGAAAGCTTCAAAGAAATTAGATGATTGGCAACTTCTTGATTGTGAACTGTACGTCACTTTAGAACCATGTATCATGTGCGCTGGGGCCATCTATCAATCTAGAATAAAAAAAGTTTATTTTGGAGCGTATGATTTTAAACAAGGTGGAGTAACTTCTCTTGTTAAAACATTCAACCTAGAAAAAATAAATCACCACCCTGAATATGAAGGTGGAATCCTAGAGGAAGAATGTAGATCCATCATCCAAAATTATTTTAAAAAGAAAAGACAAACCAAAGTATAAATACCACTTTTTTTCAAATAATAAATCTTGTGAGATTATGAAAATATTAAAAGGGGTATATAAAATGATAGTTTACTTAGGATTTGTCTTTTTTTTATTTATCATCAGTTTTATTATCACTTCATTTATTTATTACAATCATAGTTTAGATACGTTAAATAAGCAAAATGAAGTGGAAGTTTATTTGCAAGATGAAGTGGTGAGTTTTTCTTCTTATGGAACAAAACAAATAAATATAGAAGTTAAGTTTAAAGAAAAGAAAACTAATGAATTTTTAATGATGTATGCTTATTATTTTTTTGATATATATAATAAACCAATTCAATTATTTGATTATACCGATAATTTGATTATAACTATCAATAAGGAAGAAGAACTTACTTTATTAATATTGAAGTAATTCTTTGACAATATTAAAAACTAAATACATTTCGTCGACATCGACATATTCATATCGTCCGTGGCAATTGTAATCACCAGTTCCAATGTTTGGACAAGGTAGTCCCATAAAGGTGATACTAGCCCCATCAGTTCCTCCTCTAATTGGAGTGAATGTTGGCTCTATACTTAATTTTTTCATCGCTTTTGTTATTTTTTCTATCGCAGAAAAGTCTTTATCAAAGTAACTTCTCATATTTTTATAAGATTCTTTTACTTTTATTTCAATTTTTGAAGTTGGATATTTCTTTTGTAATAGGCTTTGAATGTGATAGAACTCCTTTATTTGCTCTTTAGCTAAGTTGTCATCGTGATTTCTAATAATGAAATAAAGTTTACATTCTTCTACATTACCTACTATATCAGTTAAATGATTAAAGCCTTCATATCCTTCTGTTTTACTTGGAATTTTATCTTTAGGTAATAAAGAGACGAATTCATTACCCACAAGAGAGGCGTTGACCATGATACCTTTTGCACTTCCTGGATGAATAGAAACTCCTTGTATATCTACTTCTAAAGAATAAGCGTTAAAATTTTCATAGTTGATATCGTTATATTTGCCCCCATCTAAAGTATAAGCAATTTTTGCGTCCATCTTTTTTACTGAAAAGTTTTCACTTCCTCGACCAACTTCTTCATCGGGAGTAAAGCAAATTTTAATTGGAGCGTGATTTATTTCTGGATGCTTAATATAATACTCTACGATAGACATAATGATGCTAATTCCAGCTTTATCATCTCCTCCAAGAAGATGATTTCCATCAGTGACGATTAGTTTGTGACCGATTTTGTCTTTTAAAGAAGGAAAATCTTTCGGACTTAATGTATATTGATCATTTAACTTAATATCTTTTCCATCGTAAGAAGGAATGACCCTAGGTTCAAAATTTCCTCCATCTAAGTCTGGAGAAGTATCCATGTGAGCGATTAGTCCTATCGAATCTTTAGTCTTGTCACCATCAATTTGTGCATACACTAAACCAAATTCATCTAAGTAGGCATTATTTACTCCTAAAGAGTGGAGTTCTTCCACCAGCAACTTTCCTAGAGATAATTGACATTTTGTCGAAGGAGTAGATGAGGAATTTTCATCGCTCTTTGTATCAATTTTCACGTAGCGGATAAATTTTTCTTCTATTTTCATATATAAAACCTCCAAAAAATTAAAAGATATTTCAATTATAATATGTTTATTTAAGAAAATAAAACTACTAAAAAACTACTAAAGAAAATTTATGAAAAAATAGTGAAAAAACAGAAAAAAACTTTCAAATTTTTTTTGAATATTTTAATTGTTTTTAACGTATCATAATGTTAATATATTTTCACATTGCATCAAGCAGAATAATAAGCTTTGATGATGTTGAAAAAATATGGTGCTAACCTATTTTTTAGTTGACGTTTTGGAGGTATTTTTTATGAAAGTTATTAAAAGAAGTGGCGTTGAGGCAAAATTTGATGTCAATAAAATTGTAATGGCAATTCATAAAGCAAACGAAAGTGTAGAGCCTTCTGAAAGATTATCTCAAGAAGAAATTTTGAGAATCTCAAATAAGGTTGTAGATAAATGTAAAAAAATGAAGAGATCTTTAAACGTTGAAGAGATACAAGACTTCGTTGAAGATGAATTAATGAGTGAAGGAACTCACGAATTAGCCCGTAAATATATTACATATAGATATAATCGTCAACTTGTTAGACAATCAAATACTACCGATGCGCAAATTTTAAGTTTGATAGAATGTAATAACGAAGAAGTTAAGCAAGAAAATTCTAATAAGAACCCAACGGTAAATTCTGTTCAAAGAGACTATATGGCTGGAGAAGTTAGTAAAGATATCACTAAGAGATTTTTGCTTCCAAAGGAAATTGTTGAAGCTCACGAGGAAGGAATTATTCACTTCCACGATGCAGATTATTTTGCTCAACATATGCATAACTGTGATTTAGTTAACCTTGAAGACATGCTACAAAATGGAACAGTAATATCAGGAACATTAATTGAAAAACCAAAAAGTTTTTCAACCGCTTGTAATATCGCTACGCAAATTATCGCTCAAGTTGCTTCTAGCCAATATGGAGGACAATCTATTTCTTTGTCTCATCTTGCTCCTTTTGTTCAAGTTAGTAGAGAAAAGATTACTAAAGAAGTTTATGAAGAGATTAATTTAACTCACGCTCAACTTGATGAAGAACAAATTTCTACGATAGTTGAAAAAAGATTAAGAGAAGAAATCAAAAAAGGTGTGCAAACTATTCAATATCAAGTAGTTACTTTAATGACCACAAATGGACAAGCTCCTTTTGTAACTGTCTTTATGTATTTAAATGAAGTGAAAGATCCAAGAACTAAAGATGATTTAGCTTTAATTATTGAAGAATGTTTAAATCAAAGATATCAAGGTGTTAAAAATGAGCAAGGTGTTTGGATTACTCCGGCTTTCCCTAAACTCATTTACGTTCTTGAAGAAGATAACATCCACGAAGATAGTAAGTATTGGTATTTGACTAAACTTGCAGCAAAAGTAACTTCTAAGAGAATGGTTCCTGACTATATTTCTGAAAAGAAGATGCTTGAATATAAAGTAGATAAAAACGGAAATGGAAATTGCTATCCTTGCATGGGATGTAGAAGTTTCTTAACTCCTTTTGTAAACGAAAAAGGGGAAGCTCAATATTATGGAAGATTCAACCAAGGGGTTGTAACAGTTAACTTAGTTGATATCGCTTGTTCAAGTAACAAAGACATGGATGAATTCTGGAAAATCTTTGACGATAGAATGAATTTATGTCACCGCGCTTTACAAGCTAGACACAATAGATTAAAAGGCACAACTAGCGATGTGGCTCCAATCTTATGGCAACATGGGGCTTTAGCTAGACTTAAAAAAGGTGAAAAGATCGATAAATTATTATATGGAGGATATTCAACTTTATCTTTAGGTTATGCAGGTTTATGGGAAACTGTCTATTACATGACTGGAAAGAAATTAACTGATCCAGAAGGAACTGAATTTGGTCTAAAAGTTATGGAAAAGTTAAATGAATATACTGCAAAATGGAAAAAAGAAGAAAATATCGATTATTCTTTATACGGAACACCACTTGAAAGTACAACATATAAGTTCTCAAAATGCTTAAAGAAGAGATTTGGAATTATTGAAGGGGTAACAGATAAAAACTATATTACTAATAGTTATCACGTCAAAGTCACTGAACCTATCAATGCATTTGACAAATTGACTTTTGAAGCTAAGTTCCAAAAATTGTCTCCAGGAGGAGCAATCTCTTACGTAGAAGTACCTAATATGCAAAATAACCTTGAAGCGGTACTTGAAGTTATTAAACACATCTATGACAATATTATGTATGCTGAATTAAATACAAAGAGCGACTATTGTCAATGTTGCGGTTACGATGGAGAAATCTTAATCGTTAAAGATGAAGATGGAAAATTAGTTTGGGAATGCCCACGTTGTGGAAATCGCGATCAATCTAAATTAAATGTTGCAAGAAGAACTTGTGGATACATCGGAACTCAATTCTGGAATCAAGGTAGAACGGAAGAAATTAAAGAAAGAGTGCTTCATTTATAGTTATGAATTACGCAACGATAAAGAATTGCGATATCGCTAATGGAAAAGGTGTAAGAGTTTCTTTATTTGTTTCTGGCTGTACCCATCATTGTAAAGGATGTTTTAATGAAGTTGCATGGGATTTCTCTTATGGAGAAAAGTTTGATGAAGAAGTAGAAAAATATCTTATTTCCTTATTAGCGCCTTCTTACATTCAAGGATTGACTTTACTAGGAGGAGAGCCTTTTGAAGTAGAAAATCAAAAAGCATTACTTCCATTTATAAGAAAAGTAAAAGAAATATATCCAACTAAAAATATTTGGGCATATACTGGATATTTATTTGAAAAGGATTTACTTAATCCTTCTTCTAGAGCTCATAGCGAAGACACGGAAGAACTTTTATCTTATATCGATGTTCTTGTAGATGGGCCATTTATTCTTGAACAAAAAGATATCGCCTTAAAATTTAGAGGCTCTGAAAATCAAAGAATTATTGATGTGAAGAATTCTTTAAGAACAAATCAAACGATTTTAATTGACGAACTAATGAAATAGGGAAGAGTGAAATCTTCCTTTTATTTTAGATAAAATTAGTCTATTATGACTTTGGAGGTATCACTATGAAAAAACTAATAAAAATAATTGTTGGTCTTATTTCAACTATTTTAGTTATTGCTATTATCCTTGTTGGAGTTGCTTGTTTTTCTTTGATAGATAATAAAGATAAGACTCCTATAGAAGTAAAAGAAACAGAATATGTTTCAGAAGAGTTTATGGCTAAAAAATTATATCAAAGCATAAATAATGTTAATGAAGATGAAGAAATATATGCCGATTTAAGTGATGAAGAAATCAATGTAATTTTGTATAATTCATTAATTTCGTTAAATATTCCAGAAATTCATTTCACTGGAGCGTACGTTAAACTAATTGAAGAACAAAAGTATGAATTTAAAGTTTCTGTTAAAGCCAGTTTCTTTCCTACTTCTTTATCAGGTAAATTAGTTTTAAATCAAGATGAAGATAATTTAATTTTTAAATTTGAAGAAGTGAAAGTAGGTAAAGTAGATTTAACTTTCAACTTATTAAAGAAATTTGTTTATTCAAAAATCGATACTTCAGTTATTGAATCAAGTATTTCAACTTCTGGAATTGACTGTAAATTAGATTTAGAAAACTTGACGCTTTCCGTTAGTAAAAAAAGTTTAATCTCACTTGTGGAATCTAGTTTATCAGAAGAAGAAATCTATAAAGTAATGATAGAAACAATTTTCTCTAATAAAGAATTACTTAATTATGATCTAGGAAAAGATAATAAGTTAGGTGTATCAATCAATACTTCTTCTTTAAAGTATGTAGATACTAGAGATGGAAATATTAAATATTCTTTAAATTTACAAGAAGCCAAAAACAAAACGTTAAATGATTCTAATTTTTCTAAAGAAAATGCAAGTTTACTATTTAATTATTATGTATCTGGATATGCTTCTTTAGAGGATTCTGATAAAGAAAAAGCCGATGAATTAGGTTTAAATACGTCAGAAAAAGGAGTAAAGAATACTGAAGGAGTAGATGTAGGAGGTATTATAGCTAGTCAATTTAGTATAGATAAGTTACCAGAAGTATTATTTAATCAATCGGTAAGTGTTTCTTTATCTGAAGAAAACTTTAACCAATTGTTCTCCACTCAAGATATCATTGGTAAATCTATTGTCTTATTCTACGATAATGATTTTACCTATATCACATTAGAAAGTCTCAATATCGATATTGAAAACGCTCAAGCTAGAATTTATGTAACAATATCAATTAATGGATATCGCTTAGTGATCAATGCAAACTTTGATTTTAAAGAAAACGAATCGTTCTTTATCATCGGAACATTAAAAAGTTTATATTTAGGATCAGTTCAAATTGAAGAAAAATATTTTGTAGATATATTAACTTATTTGAACAACAGCATTAATGAAAATTGGATTAGTTTTATTCCTATCGAAAATAAAATGAAAATTGATTTAGAATCATTTGTAAGTGATAATGAACTAGTTAAAAAGATGATGGAGTATAGTTTCTCTTGTACTTCAAAATTTGAGAAAGATAACTTAGTATTAACTTATAAAAGCACATTGCTAGGATAAAGCTTGAAATCTAGCAAAAAAATAGTAAAAAAATTAAAAATCGTTGATAATATTTAATATCTTTGATATTATAACAACGCTAACTTTAAACACACATGAGGTTTAAGGCGGAAGGAGAATAAGCTGATGAAAGACGGAATACACCCAAAGTATTACAAAACCAAAGTAACATGCGTTACATGTGGTAACACATTCGAAACTGGATCTACAGTTAAAGAAATTCGTGTTGATACATGTGCAAATTGTCACCCATTCTACACTGGTAAACAAAGATTTACTCAAGCAGATGGTCGTGTCGATCGTTTCATGAAGAAATACGGAATGAAATAAAAATTAACCGTCACTACCTAGTGGCGGTTTTTATTAATCGTATCTGAAGGAGGACATTATGGCAAAAAAATTTTATATTACCACTCCAATTTATTATCCTAGTGCGAAGTTACATATCGGTCACGCTTATTGTACGACCGTTGCCGATACTATCGCTAGATACAAAAGACTAAATGGAGTTGAAACTTATTTTTTAACAGGAACAGATGAACATGGAGAAAAAATTCAAAAGAATGCAGAAGCTGCAGGAAAAACTCCAAAAGCATTTGTCGACGAAATCGTCGCAGGAATTAAAGATCTTTGGAAGAGTTTAGAGATTTCTAATGATGATTATATAAGAACTACTGATGAAAGGCATGAAAAAGTCGTACAACAAGTTTTTTCACGCTTATTAGCTCAAGGAGATATTTACTTAGGCCATTATGAAGGATGGTATTGCACCCCTTGCGAATCTTTCTGGACAGACACTCAAGTTGGAGAAGAACATCTTTGCCCAGATTGTGGAAGACCAGTTCATAAAGCAAAAGAAGAAGCATATTTCTTTAAGATGAGTAAATATGCTGATCGATTACTAAAGTATTACGATGAAAATTTAGACTTTATCACTCCAGAATCAAGAAAAAATGAAATGATTAACAATTTCATTAAACCAGGGCTTGAAGATCTATGTGTATCTAGAACTACATTTACTTGGGGAATACCAGTAAAAGAAAATCCTAAGCACGTAGTTTACGTTTGGCTTGATGCGTTATTAAACTATATATCCGCTTTAGGATATTTAAGTGAAGACGATTCCAAATTTAAAAAATTCTGGTCAGATGATTGTGAAATAGTTCATCTTGTAGGAAATGATATCACTAGATTCCACGTTATCTATTGGCCAATTTTCTTAATGGCTTTAGGCTTAAGATTACCTGATAAAGTGTTTGTCCATGGATTATTAATGATGAAAGATGGCAAGATGAGTAAATCTAAAGGTAATGTAGTTTCTCCTGTTCCATTAATTGAAAAATATGGATTAGATGCAGTTAGATACTATCTAGTTAGAGAAGTAGTCTTTGGAAGCGATGGAACCTTTACTCCAGAGCAATTTGTTGAAAGAATAAACATCGATTTAGCTAATGATTTTGGTAATTTATTAAGTAGAACCGTTTCAATGATTGCTAAATATTTTGATGGAGTCATTCCTGAATATCAAGGTAATCTAAATGAATTTGATGAAGATTTAGAAAAAACTGGCCTTCATACAGTAGAGTTCTATCATAAAGATATGGATTCTTTAAAAGTTACTGAAGCATTTGAAGAAGTATTTAATTATATTTCTAGAGCCAATAAATATATTGAGGAAACTAAGCCATGGGCTTTAGCTAAAGATGAAACGAAAGTTAATGAATTAAAATCAGTAATGAATCATTTAGCTAACGCTCTAAGACAAAGTGCAATCATGCTTCAACCAGTATTATTAAAAGCACCTAAAGAATTATTTAATCAATTAGGAATTAGTGAAGATCTTCAAACATTCTCTTCATTAACAAAAGTTGATGCCATGGGAGGTCAACACGTCAATAAAGGAAATCCATTATTTCCTCGACTTGATGTAAACGTAGAAGTTGAATACATTAAATCATTAATGAATAACAAATAGAACAAGGTTATTAACCTTGTTTTTTTATGGGTTTTAAGTATATAATCTTGATATAAAGGAACCTAATTATGAGAAAGAAAAACGTATTTATTCTATTAACCCTAATCTTTAGTTTATGTTTTGGTTTTACTTCTAAAACAATTTCTGAAGTAGAAGCGGGGGCTAATGAATATTCCTCACTAGCTCAAAAGTATTTAAGTGAAAATAATGATATTTCTTCTTTTTATACTTCTAGTTCTGCAGGTAGTGTATCAGGGTTAAAAGGAGATAATTTACTTGAAAAACTCGCTCAAATAATGGAAGTAAAACATCGTTATTATACTTCTTATGGAGATGTAAGAGGAGCGATGTGTTATTCTGATGAAGATCCAAACAATTCTTCAAATATCATTTTGTTTTATGCAGGAGCTTCTTTTTCTAATGCTTGGGGTAGTGGTAATAATTACAACCGTGAACATGTATGGTGTAAAAATCGCTCAGGAGGACTATATACTTCTGTAGATAACTCTTCTCGTGGTGCCGGCGCGGATATTCATCAACTTAGACCATCTAATCCTTCAGTTAATTCCTCTAGAAGTAATAACTTATATGCAGAACTAAATAAAACTGGTAATGAGTTAACTTACAATGGTAATGGAATAGATTGCTATAATTCAGGAAGTGGGCAATTTGAACCTCGAGATGGAATTAAGGGTGATGTAGCAAGAATCTTAATGTACATGTATACGCATTATTCCACTGAAATTGATGTAAATAGTTCTAGAGCAAGTATTAGTAATACTTCCACAACTTCTCAAGCGGGAGACTTACAAATAAATAATATCGTCTATACAAGCTTAAACACTTCTCAAGCGGCGTGGGATGTATTATTATCGTGGAATGAGCTTGATCCAGTTGATGATTTTGAAATGAATAGAAACAATTATTGCGCTTCGATTACTGGAGTTAGAAATCCTTATATTGATCATCCTGAATTTGCAGAAATGATTTGGAGTTCTTCTTACGAAGGAAGTGGAGCTCTAATTGATAACATTCCTCAAAAGGAATATATTTCTGTACCTTATATTTTAACTAGTCTAGGAGAGGGGGATACTTTCCAGATTAAACCTTCCACAAATATTGAAGGAAATACGATATCTTATTCATCTAGTAATACAAGTATCGCAAGTGTTACTTCAAGTGGACTAATTACTGCGAAAGGGATAGGAAAAACCACGATAACTATTTCTTGTAAAGAAGAGACAACTTCTTTTGTTGTATCGGTTTATGAGCAAAAATATTTAACTTTGTTAGAAGAATCTTTAACTTTAAAAGAAGGAGAAAGTTATCAAATTACTCCTAATACAAATGTTAGTTCTCTTACTTATTCTTCAAAAGATAAAGAAATAGCAACAGTTTCTTCGTCAGGAAAAATTAGCGCATTAACTCCAGGTAGTACAACTATTAGCGTTGAAGGAGATGGCTTAATAGCTACAATTTCTTTGATAGTTATTCCAAGCGAAGACAATACAACTGTTAGATACACGGTAACTAGTAAAACTGATGTATCGACCTCTAGAAATGCTCCAATAGATTCTTATGCAAGTTTTCTTCAAACAGCAGGGACCTCAAATGGTCAAGCTACTGCAGGAAACACCACAGAATTAAAATTAAGTGGATATCAAGGCTATATTATCAAAGATATCACTATTTCTACTAAATCAAATACTAGTAAAGGAGCGGGAAGTTTTAGTGTATCAACTAGTCTTGGTAAAACATTAGTCTCTATTCCTGATAGTAAATTTAATACTAGCAATTGGAATGGATCATATACAACTAGTTTTGTAGAGAAAAAATTAACTCTTTTAGATGAAAACTATGTAATTCAAGAAGGGGAAGTTATTTCATTCTTACTAACAGGCAGTACAAACTCTATATATATTGAATCATATATAATTACTTACGAGCTTTTTACTGAAGGTGAAAAAACTCTCGATGATGTATTTAAAGAATACTATAACGAAGGATTATATACTACCTCTACTTCATATTTCTTTAATGAAGAATCTCAAATAGAAATGACTAGATATTTTAACGTAAACCTAGAAGATAACAATAATAAAATAGATTTATCTAGATTCATTAATAATAGTTATTTTGCTTCTTGGGAAGAGAACGCCTATGAGATAAGTAGTATAGATGATGAAACACTATTAGATTTTGTTAGTGTAATATCTACTGATTTAAAGAAAATAGTTGAAGATAGTTACTATTTAGATATTAGTAAAATCACCATTAGCGGTGAATCTACTTACTTATCTATTAAGTTAGAATTAACATCTTTAGACTTAGGAAAACTAGAAGATGAATCATTAACATTTGTAGAAGTGAAAGTATTTGTAGAGGAATAAAATGAAGAATTATCGTAAAAATGAAATCATTAGAGGAAAATGTATCGACATTTCTCACGATGGAAAAGGAATTGTAAAACACGATAAAGACGTGATTTTTTGTGATGGATTATTTCTTGGTGAAGAAGCCGATATTGAAATCCTTTACTCGCGTGCTGGAGTTTTATTTGGCAAAGTAAAAAAGTTATATTCCCTTTCAAAAGATAGAATCCAACCAAAATGTAAGATCTGTTCTTCTTGTGGAGGATGCCAATATCAGCAATTAAATTATCAAGCTCAATTAGAGTTTAAAACAAGTAGAGTAAAAAATGCTTTAAAAAGAATTGGAAAGATTGATTGTGAAGTATTACCTTGTATAGGAATGGAAGATCCTTATTACTATAGAAATAAGATTCAAATGCCTTATGGTAAAGATAGAAAAGGGAATGTTTACTATGGGTTTTATAGGCAAAACACTCATGAAATCATCCCAGTAAAAGAATGTTGCATCGAAGATAAAAAGGCGGCATCTATCTTATGGGATATCAAAGATTTAGTGAAGAAACATAACATTTCCGTCTTCAACGAAGATAATGGAAATGGTATTTTAAGATACGTATTAATTAGAACTAGCTATCATTTTGATGAACTTATGGTTGTTCTAGTGGTATCTAAAATAAACTTTCCAGGACAAAGAAATTTCATCAATGAATTAACTAAACTTCATCCAGAAATCACTAGTGTTGTCGCTAATGAAAATCCAAGATTCACTAATGTTATTTTAGGAACAAAAGAGAAAGTATTATTTGGAAAAGGTAAAATTAAAGATTCTATTTTAGGATTAACATTTGAAATCTCTGCCTCTAGTTTTTATCAAGTAAACCCTGTTCAAGTAGAAGTGTTATATTCAAAAGCGTTAGAATTAATCGATATTAAAAAAGAGCAAGTAGTTCTTGATGCTTATGCTGGAGTAGGAACTATTGGGATGATTGCTTCTAAAAACGCAAAGAAAGTTATTTCTGTAGAAATCAATGAAAGTGCACATAAAAATGCGATAGAAAATGCAAAGAGGAATAACATTTCTAATATGGAATTCTATTTGGATGATGCAGGTAAGTTTATCACTAATTATAAAGGCCAATTAGATGTAGTGATCATGGATCCTCCTAGAAAAGGTAGCGATCACGCATTTATCTCTTCGGTGATGGGAAGAAAGATAAATAATGTAATTTATATATCTTGTGATCCTGAAACGTTAGCTAGGGATCTAGAAGAATTTAGTTCTATGTATGAAGTCAAATATGTTCAACCTGTGGATATGTTTCCAATGACTGCGCATGTTGAAACAGTTTGTTTGCTGACAAGAAAAAATCAAAAATAATTAAAAATTAATCAAAAAAGCCCCTTTTAATCGAAAAAATAAAATATAAGATTGAATGGGCTTTTCTTTTTAATACTTTTGTCAGCATTTCAATAGTTTCGGATTAAGGTTGTAACTAAAAAACGAGATGTCTTAGGAAACATATTTTAGGCACTTGTCAGCACTAAAACGCTGTTTTTATTAAGACAAACATATTGTATTTATAAACATAATAAAGGATTTTAAGAGTTTCTAGATAAATCCTTTTTTTGTAATCTTTAAACTTGTTGGTGACATATAGCACTAGAAAAATTATTGAACTTGTTGGTGACATGTGTTACAATATAGTTGAGAGGAGATGAATAGTATGAATTATAGAATAAACGAGGATTTAAGACTTATACGAGAGATGTTAGATATGTCACAAGAGGACATTGCTAACAGTATCAGTGTTCAAAAAAGAACAATAATTAGAATAGAAAATGGTGAAAACTATCCATCTGATAATACAATAGAAAAAATATATGATTTAGCATACAAAAAAGGAATAAAACTTAATAACATAAAAGAAATGCTGTATAAGGAAGAAAATCTAAATGATAAAATAATATTTCATGGTGCTAGGACTACAATAGAAGGTACTATTTCGCCTTTTTGCGGCAGAGAAAATAATGATTTTGGCAGAGGATTCTATTGTGGAGAAACGAGTGAACAAGCATCATCTTTCGTTTCAAGATTTCCTTCATCATGCATTTACATGATTAAATTTAATGATAAAGATTTAAAAAAAGTAAATTTTGATGTAAATCAGGAATGGATGTTAGCTATAGCATATTATCGAGGAACACTTGATGCATATAGAGAACATCCACTTATAAAGAAAATAATTGATAAGGTTAATAAGGCTGATTATATTTATGCTCCAATAGCAGATAATAGAATGTATCGTATAATTGAGCAATTTATCGATGGATTAATAACTGATGAGCAATGCAAACATTGCTTAGCAGCAACAAAATTAGGCAAACAATTTGTTTTTTTGACTGAAAAAGCAACATCAAATCTAGAAATAATTGAGAGGTGCTATCTTTCTAATGCAGAAAGAGAATATTACCAAAATATAAAACAGTCAGATATTAATGATGGCGATAATAAAGTAAAGCTTGCCATGATTAAATATAAAAATCAAGGTAAGTACATTGAGGAGATATTAGCATGATTAAAATTGATAGGGATGGAAAAAGACTATGTGATATTCAAGCTGAATTGTTTGAAAAATCAGTTTCTACTCAAGATATGAGTTCCGAGGTGTTTGTTAGAAGATTTATGAATTCAAAGATTGCCATTGAATTAGATAGTAAAGCTTTTTTAGATGATAGTAAGACAATTAATGATATATTTGCCGACTTAGATTTACAATATGGTAAAACTACATATGGGTCTTTAAAATACAATAAGGATATAATGTATTGGGTTGGTTATTTATATAGATATTTTTGCTATACATATGATGTTTCTTCAAAGCAAGCTTATAAATACTTGCCTTTAAAATATGTCGCATCTACATTTATTTCATATCATTCTTTAGATGTTGCCCAAGCTATTGAAAGATTACTAGAAGCAAAAAAGATTTCTTTTAAAGAAGAAGATATTTTGAGAAGAGGAGTAGATATTCTTAGAGTAATAAGAAATGTTGATGATCCATATCAAAAATTTCCAGTTTTCGGAAACGAAAGATTTCATTTAAGAAAAATCGAAGAGAATGATGTTAAAGATCTATTACAAATATATTCTGATGAGAAATCAATTCCTTTTTTCAATAGTGATAATTGTAATGGAGATAATTTTCATTACAGTACAATTAAGCGTATGAAAGAAGCAATCGATTTTTGGGAATATTCTTATAAAAATAGATATTTTGTAAGGTGGGCAATATTAGATAAATGTAATAATTCTATTATAGGTACCATTGAGCAATTTCATCGTGACTCAAATGATTATTTCACTAATTGTTCATTGCTTAGATTAGATTTGAGAAGTGACTATGAGAAAAAAGAATATATCTATAGTATTTTAAAATTAATAATTCCATCATCGTTTAATTTATTTAATTGCGATAAGATAGTCACAAAATCATTTGAGGATGATATCGAAAGAGAAAATGCCCTATATGAATTAGGTTTTAAAAACCCAAATAAAGAGCTTATTGGACATGGTGGAGAGAAATATTTAGGTTATGTTGAATTAGTAAAATAAAGTATCAGCATATAAGTAGTTGCACACTCTGAAAAAAGAGGGTATATCAGCATTTATTACAACTGCACCCATGTTGAAACAGTCGTTTTGCTAGAGAAGAAGTTAAAATAATTCAAAATTTGTTGTAGTTATCTAAACTCATTGTACAGGATTTGTCTAAATGTAAATATCATAATGAAATTGTAGGAAATCATCGGTTGAAAATGTTGGTTTC
>CAMEOO010000007.1 GCA_945929875.1 uncultured Caryophanales bacterium | reverse complement strand
GGTATCCGTTTGGACAGAATAGCGAGCTGCCGGGCTTTTTTTTTGCTATGTTTTATCTAGTTATATTATTAATATATTAAAAGAACATATCCTGAATGAATTGTAATTTCAGATTCTTTATCGATAAATTCATTATCGATTCCTAAAGGGAAATCATTAGTTAAAATATGCTTTTTTAAAGGATATTTAAGGTTTTTTAACGTTACTTTTGATTTATTAGATAAGCTTAATAAAGTAAGCTTTCCTTCTTTCTTCAGTTTAATTCTTTCATTATGAAGAATAAGGTAAGTTTTATTTTTTTCTATTATTTTTGCGTTTACTCTTTTTTTCTTTAAATATAGAAGTACTTGGATATTTGCTAAACTATGAGAGAACTCTTTTCCTAAAAATCCATACAATTCAAATCTATCAAATCCTAGTTTTAAGCAAGCTTTAATCGCGTATAGAGAATCGGTATCATCTTTTTCCTTTGGTAAAATGATCTTTTTTATATCTTTATCAATTACTAGTTTATTAGAATCGTTATCTCCAATAAAAAGATTAGGCTTAATTCTTTGCTTCTTTAAATATGAATATCCTCCGTCGATAGCGATGATGTAATCATCTTTAGAAAAATGATATTCATTATTATATTCTCCATACGCGACTAAAACTGCTTTTTGCATAATATCACCAAATAAAGTATATTATTTCTAACTTAAATTTTAAATCAATTTATTATTTTCAATAAATAAACGACAGATTATGTTAATTTGTGGTATAATCACAAAAAAGTCGAGGGAGATTTATATTATGGCCAAGGATAAAAGAAGATTCGATATGGATAAAAAACCAAAAAAAGCCAATTATTTATTATACCCAATTATGGTTGTGGCTTCTTTTGTTACCTTAATATTTTATCGTCATAAAATAAAAAAAATTAATACTAAAGGGTTAAAGCCTCCATATATTCTTTTATGTACGCATTCTAGCATGGTGGATTTTAACGCTGCGGTAAAAGCTATATTTCCTCATCGACCAACTTGGATGATTTCCATTGAAGAATTTAATCGAAGCGAATGGCTAATGCGAGGTGTTGGTGGAATTGCTAAAAGAAAGTTTACAAAAGATATCGTTGCAGTTAAGCACGTTTTATATGTATTAAAGAAAAAAGGAATTGTAATTATCTATCCAGAAGCAAGATTTTCTCTTGCTGGAATTAATGAACATGTGGACAAAGCTTTAGGAAAGCTAGTTAAGAAAGCCAATGTCCCTCTTGTGGTCATGAGAAATCATGGACATTTTATTCAATCGCCTCAATGGTGTAAACACCCATATCGTAAAATCCCTTTATTAAGTGAATTTGAACAAGTATTATCTAAAGAGCAAGTTGAAAATACTTCTTCTGAAGAGATTCAAAAACTCATTGAAGAGAAATTAGTCTTTAATGATTACGATTATCAACATGAACATCATTATTTAGTAAAATGTAAAAAGAGAATGCAAAATTCACATAAGGTTCTCTACAAGTGCCCACATTGTCAAACTGAATATGAAATGATTGGAGAAAATACCACAATTAAGTGTAATCATTGTGGAATCACCTATGAACTAGATGAAGAAGGATATTTACATTGCCTAAATGGAGAAACAAAATTTAAGAGCATTCCTGAATGGTATCTATGGGAGAAAGAAGAAGTTATTAAAGAAGTAAGAGCTCATAAATATCATTTTGAAGATGAAGTATATATTGAAGAACTATTTAAGCCGAGCATTGGCTTAGTTCCTCTTGGTAAAGTTAAATTTACTCACGATTATTTAGGAATGAAATTAGAAGGAACTTTAGATGATGGCTCACATTTTAATTTCTTTAGACCAGCAATCGAACAAGAATCATGCCATATCGAATACTTCTTTAAGAATCATAAGAAGGAAGTAGGACCCGCAATTGATGTGGCTAGCATTAATCAAACTTTCTTTATTTGGCCAATTAATTATAAAGAAGCGTTGACAAAGATTCATTTTGCTACTGAAGAGATATATAATATGGCTATGGAAAACTTAAAAGGAGAATAGTTTTTTAATGAGCCTAGAATCAAAAGCAAGATTTCAAAATAAAATTAAAGAAATGAGAGACTTCTTTATTAGCTACTATAAAGAAGAACCTGTATTTCTTTTTTCTTCTCCTGGAAGAATTGAATTAATTGGTAATCATACCGACCATAATCATGGTAAAGTGATCGTAAGTACCTTAGACTTAAGCATCCTTGCGTTAGTTAAAAAAACTGATGATAATTTTTTCGTATATAAAACAGATGGATTTAATGAAATGAGAATTGATTTAAATTCTTTGGAATTAAGGAAAAATGAATATTATCAATCGATAGGATTAATTCGAGGTGTATTATTTTATTTAAAAGAAGCAGGATATAAACTTGGAGGAGTTCACATTACTTCTTCCACGAATATATTTAAAGGTGCAGGAGTTTCTTCTAGCGCTGCTTTTGAAATTTTAATTGGTAAAATCATTTCCTATTGCTATAACGATGATAAGATTAGTTCTATTGAACTAGCCAAGATTGGTCAAAATGCGGAAAATAATTATTTTAATAAACCATGTGGATTACTTGATCAATGTGCGATAAGTTTAGGTGGAGTTAACTATATTGACTTTGAAGATGAAAATAATCCTAAAATAATAAATATTAAATGTTATCTAAAAAAATATGATATTGTGATCACTAATACTTTAGAATCTCATTCTTCTTTATCATCCTACTATGCGAAAATTAAAAATGATATGGCAATGCTATCTTCTTATTTTCAAAAAAAATATCTAAGAGAAGTGGAATATCAAGATTATCTTAATTGTAGGGAAGATCTTATATCTAAATATTCTTTAGATGTATATTTAAGAGGAGAACATTTCTTTGAAGAAAACATCAGGGTGGAAAAAGCATTGGAAGCTTTAAAAAATCATGATGAGGATCTTTTTGTAAAAATAATTGATGAGTCAGGAGAAAGCAGTTTTAATAAATTAAAGAATTGCTACGTAAAGGATCTAAACGAAAATCTTCCTATGGGAATAATGCTTAGTAAATCCATCAATTTAGAAGGTGGAACAAGAGTTCATGGAGGAGGTTTCGCGGGAACTTTTATTAGCTTAGTTAAGAAAGAGCAAACTCAAGATTACCTCAAGCAAATGAGAAAAAAATATGGTAGAAATAACGTTAGAAAAGTGACGTTAAGTAAATTTGGAACTAGATGTGTAAGTTTAGTCGAAGACATACTAAAAAAGGAGTATTTAGATGAACCAAAGAGAAATTAGTATAAATTTTATTAATAAATTAAATGATGTAAATTTTAATGAGTATTATCGCTTCTTTACAAAAGATTCTAATGCATATCTTATCTCTTTAAATCAAGAAGTAAATATCGAAGAAGTTATTAACTATTTAAAAAAAGAAATAATACTTCCTTTAGAAGTTAAAAGAATTTTAGAAAGTAAGATGTTTGTCAAAATAGAAACTTCTTCAATAAATCAAGAAATCAATTTTTATTTTGAAATTAAAAATCGAAGAATTAAACGCTTAGAAGTTGAAATAGTCAAATAAAAAAGTTTTTAAATTTCATTTTCCTTCATATATTTTTTTAGGTGAAGAGAATGAAATTTTTTAATACTGATGGAATTAGAGCCAAAGCCATTGATTTGATAAGTTCAAATTTAGTTACTAAAATTGGTCAATTTCTAGCTTCTAAATCTAAAAGGATCTTGATTGGATATGATACTAGAGAATCTAGCCCAATAATTGTTGATTTACTTATTAATGGAATTGTAACTCAAGGAGTAGATATTGATATAGTAGGAGTTTGTCCTACTCCTTTAATTAGCTATATTCTGCAAAATGAAAAATATGATTATGGAATTAACGTAACGGCAAGCCATAATCCATATTATGATAATGGGATTAAAATATTTGATTCATCCGCGAATAAAATATCCTCAAATATAATAGAAGATATCAAGAATCATTTAGATATGAATCATCCATTCGAATTAAAAGATTTAGGTAAAATAAGGTATATAAATAAATATCAAGAATACTTCTTATCTTTTAAAGAAAATCTAATTAATAACAAACTAAAAATAGTATTTGATTTATCTAATGGTGCCTTTTCTAGCTTCAAAGATTATTTTTATAAGTTTAATATCAAGACTATTAACGATGAGCCAAATGGTAAAAACATCAATGATCAGGTTGGAGCTCTTTTTCCATTTAATTTACAAAAGAAAGTAAAAGAAGAGAACTTTGATTATGGTTTTTGTTTTGATGGAGACGGTGACCGAGTGATTTTAGTTACTAAAGATAATATTTACGATGGAGATGATTTAATCTATTATTTAGCTAAAGAACTAAACTATCAAAAGGTAGTAGTAACTAAACAATCTAATCTAGGACTTATTAAGGCTTTAGAAGAAAAAGGAATAGACGTCGAGGTAGTTGATATAGGAGATATCAAGGTCTTAAATAAAATGAAAGAAGAAAATGCCCCTCTAGGCGGGGAAGCTTCTGGTCACCTTTTATTTTTAAATCACCCTTATAGTGATTCTTTATATAGTTCTAGTTTATTAATAAAGTTGTTAAATGAAAAATCAATTTATTCTTTTGATAAATATTTGACTTTTAATAAAAATATCAACATTTATGATAAATTATATCTTCAAAAAGAAGAGATCATCTCTTTTTTAGAAAGTAAATTCCCTAAAGAACAATTACTTTTTAGAGAAAGTGGCACTGAAGATGTTTTTCGAATTAGAGTTCAAACTTTAGATGCTTCTATTTTAGAAGAAGTAAAAATATACTTTGATAATTTGGAGAATAAATAGATGTGTGGAATCATTGGTATTAATGGTAATTTTAATCATTATAAATTACTATTTGAAGGATTAAAACGTTTAGAATATCGAGGATATGATTCAAGTGGAATCGCCTATAAAGATAAAGAGATTAAAATCATTAAAGTCCCTTCATCAATCGATACTTTAAAAAAAGAATGTCAAGAATTTGACTCAAAAGTTTCTCTTGGTCACACTAGGTGGGCCACTCATGGAAAAGTGAATAAAGAAAACACTCATCCGTTTATTTCAAACCACAAATTATTTTGTTTAGCTCACAATGGGACCATCGATAATTATTTACAAATAAAAGAAGAGCTTTTAAAAGAAAACTATTTTTTTAATGGAGAAACTGATTCGGAAGTAATAGTTAATTATTTAGAATATTTATACTTAAAAAAACAAGACGTCTTAAAAAGTATATATTTATTAGATAAAAAATTAAAAGGAAGTTATTCTTTACTAATTATTTCTAAAGTAGATGATAATCTATATTTTTTAAAGAATCAAACTAGCTTATTGATCTCTAAAGAGAAAAACGGCTACCTTATTAGTAGCGACCTTTACGCTTTTAATAAAAATGTAATTGATTATTACGAACTAAAAGATCATGAGTATGGTTTTGTTAGTCAAAAAGAAGCAAGAGTTTATCTAAATCAAATAAAAGAAAAAGTAAAGTATAAAAAAATAAAGGTCGACTATGAAAATTTTTCTTCGATCAATTGCTTTTTAGAAAAAGAAATATTTGAATGTCCTAGAGTGATTGCTGATTTAATTGCTCATTATATAAAAAAAGATAAAATTCTGTTGCCTAATAAATTGATCGATAAAATCATTAAAGCAAAAACTATTTTTGTCATTGGATGTGGGACTAGTTATCACGCTGGATTAATTTTTAAGAGACTTTTACCAAATAAGAATATTAAAGTAGTTCTCGCAAGCGAATTTATCTATGAAAAACTAACTTTTGATAAAGATGACGTATTTATTCTTATTTCTCAATCTGGAGAAACCTTAGATGTGATCAAATCTTACGAATTAATTAAAGATCACTTTACGATTGGCCTAACCAATAATAAAGAATCTCGAATTGCTCGAAAAGTCGATATAAACCTTGATATCATGGTGAAAAAAGAAATCTCAGTAGCGTCTACTAAAGCTTATTTTGGAGAAGTAGTAATCCTAGAATTAATTGCTCGAAAGATAAATAATAAAAAAGTAGATGATTTAAAATCACTTCCAAAATACTTAGAATCCACTTTAGAAAGAAAAGAAGAAGCCTTAGAGTTAGCTAAAGAAATAAGTAAATACTCTTCACTATATTTTCTTGGAAAAGGAATAGATTATTCTTTAGCTTTAGAATGCTCCTTAAAATTAAAAGAAGTGACTTATATTCATAGTGAAGCCGTATATTTAGGAGAATTAAAACATGGCCCTTTAAGTTTAGTGGGTAAGAATTTTCCTTCAATTATCGTATCTAGTCAAAAAGAACTAAAAGAAGTAATCGAAACTTCAAAAAGTGAAATCACCTCTCGAGGAGGGAAAATATTTGAGATAACTTCTCCTTTTGATTATTCTTTAAACTATCTACTTATCGTCTTATTTGGCGATTTACTAAGTTTATATGTTGGAAGAATTCTAAAAGTAAATATTGATAAGCCAAGAAATCTAGCTAAGTCGGTGACTGTTGAATGATAGAATATAAATACTATTTTAATAATGATAACTTTCCTACTTTAGTTCTAATTCATGGGTGGAATACTTCTTCTTTATATATGGAAGGGTTTATTAAACCTTTCTCTAATTGCTTTAATATTATTAATTTCAATTTATTTAAAAAAAATGAAAAGCCTTATAAGATTACTGACTTTTTATTAGAGATAAATAATGTAGTCAATAAACTAAAAAGAAAAGATCAAAAATTAGTAATAATCGGGCATTCTTTTGGAGGAAAACTAGGATATTTTTACATGAAGAAATATCATGCTGATGGCTTAATTCTTCTAGCGCCTTCATTAATTAAGCCTCGATTTAATCTAATTGTTTATTTAAAAATTAAACTCTATAAGCTTTTAAAAAAACGAAATAGAAAAATCCCCAAATTTTTAAAAGGAAGTAAGGATTATCAAAGATTAACAGGGAATTTAAAAAAAACCTTTTTAAATTGCTATGATAAATATATTAAGTATCAATATAAGAATCACCCTAAAACTTTAGTTGTTGGATTTAAAAAAGACAAAATGGTAAAAAAGTATCAGATTAAAAAAATAAAAAAATATCTAAGCGAAGCAAAAATTATCTTTTTTAATGGAGATCACTTTTCTTATTTAGAACATATTAAGGAGATCAGATTACTATATGAAAGATATTTTTCTAGTAGTATTTAAGATAATAGCGCTTATTGAATTAGGAGTTTTTTTACATGAACTTGAGGTATTATTAGTAAAACAATACTATGGTACTAAGCGATTTATTAAAGTAGTCTTTTCTCATTATAAAGTAGGAATAATTCTATTTGTTATTCTAGACTTATTAAGTATATTTCTAGGAGAAAGTTTGTTATTTTACTTATATCATGTTTTCTCTTTGCTCTTATTAATATTTCTATTTAGATACACTCATTTTAAATTTAGTAGAAGAGTAATTTTTCAAGAAGTTTTATCGTTATTCTTTTTTCCTTTAATTTGGTTTTTTCCTTATATTTTCGCATTTAAAATAATTTTTTTAGTACTAATCATCATATGCACTTTCTATTTACTTTTACCTTTAGAAAATAGAATTAAAAAATATTATATTAAGAAAGCTAGAAACAAACTTAATGAATTCAATAACATTAAAATTATTGGAATTACCGGAAGCTTTGGAAAAACGAGTTTCCGTAATTACTTAGTTAATATCTTAAAAACTAAATACAAAGTTGAAACTCCAATTAATAACACTAACACCTTGATGGGAATAACTAAGTTTATTAATTCCTCCTTAAATGATTGCGATTTCTTAGTCCTCGAACTTGGGGTAGATCAACTTAATCAGATGAAAAGATTTAAAGAACTGTTTTCTTTAGATCATGCTTTTATCACTTCGATAGGGAATATGCATCTAGCGACATTTAAAAATATCGATAATGTAATAAAAGAGAAATTGTCTATCAAAGATTTACTTAAGAAAGAGGGTAAGCTATTCTTAAATCATGATGATATTTATTTATCTTCCTTAAATATAAAAAATGCGATTTATTTTTCTAAAGATAATCTTTTCTTTGAAAAATACGATATAAATGGAATATCACTTATTTATAAGAATAAATCGTACCTTTTTAACGTTCATCAACGATTCTTTTTATCTTATTTTGATGGAATTTTAAAATTTTCAAAATATGTAAATATCCTAGTTAAAGATATCTATTATTCTTCTAGATGCTTTTTGGATTTTCCAAGAAGAAATTTTGTTTCTAAGTTACCTAGAGGATATTTAATTGACAATTCTTATAATGCAAATTTAAAAGGAATAAAAGAGTCTTTATTTTTATTGTCTTCTTTAAAAGGAACTAAATACATCATTACTTCGGGAATTATCGAGCAAGGAAAAAACTTTATAAATGAAAATGAAAAATTAAGAGATTTATTTAATGGCTATCATGTAATTTTTATTGGAAGAAAGAATCATCCTTTAATAAAAAATCATAATTTTAAAGAATTAATAATAACAAAATCATTAAAGGAAGCATATAAGTTAATTAGAGATATTAACCCTGATAACTTATTGATTTTAAGTAAAGGGGACAATATTTTTTTGAGGTGAGAAAATGAAAAAAATCGCTTTTGTCTGTGGAGGTCCTTCTCTTGAAAAAGAGATATCATGTTTAACTAGTTTAAAAATATGTGAAGAGTTAAAAAAGAAAAATATTCCATACCTATTAATTTATCTAGATGAAAATCATCAATTTTTCTTAGTTAAAGAATTAACATCGTCTTTTATTAGAGATAAGAAAATTGCAAAAGGAAAATTTATAAATAAAAACAATCATTTCTATTTTAAAACAAGACTAAAAAAATATAACTTTGAAGAAGTTCTAATATTAGGGCATGGTAAAAATATGGAAGATGGCTCTTTATCTTGCTATTTTAATCAAATGGAAATTCCTTGTTTAAGCGAAGATATCTATAATTCAAGTTTAATTCAAGATAAGATTAAGTTTAAATTATTATTAAAAGGTCTAAATGTCCCTACTTTAAATTTTGAATATCTATATAAATATCAAATAAATGATGAAAAAGTAATTTCAAAAATAAATAAAGAATTTAACTATCCTCTAATCGTCAAGCCAAGTTGTTTAGGCTCTTCAATTGGAATCAGTAAAGTAAATGATAAAAATGAACTGCCTGAAGCTTTATTTGAAGCTTTTCTATACGATACAAAGGTCCTTGTTGAGCCGTTTATTGAGAATAAAAGAGAAATAAATGTATCGATACTTGGCTTTGAAGATGAAATAGAAGTATCAAATCTAGAAGAAGTAAATAATAACAATTTAGTCTTATCATTTTATGATAAATACGATTACTCTTCAAATAATCAAAAAAGAATAATAAATCCACCTTTAGAAGAAAAAATAAAGAAAAAAATTATCGAAACTTCTAAAAGAATTTTCAAATCCCTCAATCTTTGCGGCCTAGTTCGCTTTGATTATATCTATGATGTAGAAAAAGAAAAAGTGTACTTAAACGAAGCAAACTTAATACCAGGATCATTAAGTTATTACCTATTTGAAAATAAATATAGCATCGTTTCTCTTTGTGAAAAATATATAAAAAATCTAGAAAAAAAACAAAAAGATGAAAATCTTCTTTTAACTTCTTTTCAAGAAGGATTTATGAATAAGGTTGATTTATCGAAATTAAAAAAATAGCTGATAATTTAATTTATCAATTAGGATATTTATATAATACTTTTTTTTGTTGTTTTTCTTTGACATATTCGACAGTATAGATTATATTGTTTATGTAATAAACATATTTTTTTGAAGTATCAATTTTTATCAATCTCGAATATGTTGGAAGGAGTAATTCATGCTCAATAATAAAAAAATAATAGTTAGGTTTTCTTTGCAAGAGAAGATACAATTTTTAGTTAATTCTTCTTTTTTTCAAACTAAAAATTTAGGTAGTCTCAATCTTCCAAAATTAAGTTTTACTGAAGAATTTGAAATTAAAAAGCAAAATGAAGAACTCACTTCTTTTCCTTCTAATATCGGATTATGTTTTACTTGGAACGATTCTTTAATGGAAGAAATATTTAAAGCAAAATCATTTGAAAATTCTTACTTCAATAAATTTAATGGGCTCAAATTAAGTTTAGATATCAATGCATCAAAAATTACTGAAGATCCTTTTTTAACAACTAATTTAATCTTAAATGCAGAGAATGGATTAAAAATAAACGAAGGAATTTTCTCTCTTGATGCAAGATTAAAAGATAATTTAAATGAAGATGAAATCGCTATTACTCTTGGGATGCTTTCAAGAACTTTAAGTAAAGATGTAAAGTTTATCATCGTCAATTCCTTTGAAGAAATCAAATTCATTAAAGAAAGATATAAATTTGAAGGAATTTTTTTATTTGTTACTGACAAGAAAGAAGAGTTTATTAAAGGATTAAATATAGCTCCTTGTTTTAACTTTACCTTCGATGAACAAGATATGGTAAAAGCTTTATATAATTCTGTCGTGGATTATGATAACTTAAGAAAAGAATTAAATGTTGACTTAACTCCTAATTCGAGTTTTATTAAAAAAGAAAAGGATGGAGAAATCCTTAGTGAAGAAATTATTGATAGAACGATTGATATCTTTATTAGCTTTTTGAAATATCAAAGTAATGTAATAAGTCAAGAACACACAGTTCTTCCATTAAACATGGAACAATACAAGCATAAAGATGACTCTAATTTTGATTTAGATAAGCATAAACAATTAGTTAAAAAAGTATGTGATGAATCAATTGTTCTTTTAAAAAATGATTACTCGTGTTTACCTTTAACTTCAAAAGATCAAGTAGTTTTGATCGGTAACGGTTTTTCTTCAGATAGACAAACCAATTTGTTTTTTGAAATTAGTAAGAAACAGCGTTTAAATGTCGTTGGAGCTTTTAATGCTTTTGATGATCAAGTGGACATAAATCCATTGTCGGAAGAAAGAATTCTAGAATATGAGAATAAGAGCAATGCTTTTGTTTTCAACTTTGCCTTACAAAATAAGCAAGAAATTTCTCAAGCTCAAATTGAATTTGTTAGAAAAATCAAAGAATTAGGAAAAAAGGTTATCGGAATTATTATTTGTGATGAATATGTCGAATTAAATGAAGAATTATTTGACGCAATTCTTTATACGGCAAATACAAAAGTAGATATTTATTCTTCCTTAGCAAGTGTTCTTATGGGATTAGTAAATCCTTCAGGGAAACTTACAAAAGCTTATCCAAAAGCTTTTTTAGATAGCCAATACTTCCATTTAACTCCAAATTATTTAGAAGATGGAGTTTATCTTTATCCATTTGGCTATGGATTAAGCTATTCTACTTTTGAATACCATTCTTTAAGTGTTAATCGTTTAGGAGTAAGTTTTACTATGGTAAATTCTTCCTATCTAGAAGGTAGCCAAGTAGTCCAATTATATATTAGAAAAGCTAATAGTCATCATCTATTCGCAAATAAGATATTAAAAGGATATACGAAAGTTAATTTACTTCCAGGAGAATCTAAAAAGGTTACCATTCCTTTTGACGACTTCACCTTCACTTATTTTGATAAAAAGAAAAAGTGCTTGGGAATTGAAAAAGGGCAATATGAAATCTTAATCGGTGAAGATATCGATCATATTAAATTAGAGGGAACCATCTCTTTGAAAGAATATTATGAAAATAATGACGACTTTAATTATTTGTATCAAGATGATTCTGTTGACACAGATAAAATGGAAAATAATAATCTTGAAGAAAGAGGAATGAGCTACAAAAAGAAATTAGCATTAAACATTTTCTTATTAGTTTATGTTTTCCTTGCTGGAATATTTTTAATAATTTATTCAATGAATAATTTAAGTGAATCTAATTTTATTGTCAGCTTGATAATAATTATTTCATTGTTGGTTGTAATAATTACTAGCGATGTTATTTATTTAGTCTTATGCAAGAAAAAAGATTTAAAAAATAAAGCAAGAATAGTAAAAGGGAATTTATCCTTAATGGTTGATTCTATAGATAAATTTGTCGAATTTGATAAAGTTGAATTTATCGAAGAAGAGGAAGAAGAAGTTCCTAGTGAAGAAGAACTTACTTTTGAAAGCCCTAAAGAAGAAACTGATGTTAATCTAACTTTTGAAAGTGAAAACGATAATGTAGTAAAAGAAGAAATTTCTCCTGAAGAAAATAAAGAAGATCTAATAGCTGAAGAAAATGCTGTTCCTACTATTAAAGAGGAATCTACATTAGAAAACACTTCGCTAGCTAGTAAAAATGATAATGATGAATTAGAAGAAGATTATTTTGAATTTGATGATCTAGATGAAGAAGAAACAAATATTATTCAAATTAAGAATGATTTTGTCAAGTTTGATTCTTTAGAAAACCTTTTCTCTTCACTACAAGAATATTTAAAAATGAAAGGCTTTGTTGTTGAGATTAATTCCTTAAGAAGATTAATCTCTAGCGTGCTTTCTAGTAGAATTATTATTGCAAATAGCTATAATCTTGATGATTTAAAAGAATTATTAGAACAAATTAGTTTATATTTTACTGGAAACGTTTATCTTTCTAAAGCAAAGAATAATTACCAAAGCGAACAAGAACTACTAAGCGATAATCCTTCTTTAAAAGAAGCTTTAAATGAAGCAAATAGCAATAAGGATAAATTAGTTATTTCTCTAATTACAAATGTCAGATCTAAAAACGTCAATTCTTACATGAAGAGATTTATTACTAAAATTAATCGCCCAGAAAAGAAAATTGCTTTTAAATCTAACGAAGGAGAAACTCTCTTTATTCCTAATAATTTATTGACTATTCTAGTTCCTAGTGAGGAAGAATTTATTGACCAAGCAAGTAGAGCTCTATTAAACGTCAGCGTGTTTATGCCTCTTGAAATTAATAGAATTGCTCCTAGTGAAGAAGATATCTCTAGAAATCCAATTTCTTTGTCTTCGCTAGAAGAAATCGTATATCAATTAAAAAAGAGGTATTACTTAAGCGAAGATTCATATAAGAAGATAGATGAACTTGAAGATAATATCTCAATGAAGGAAGAATTTAAGTTATCGAATAAATCCATTCTTCAAATTGAAACCTATTCATCTTTATACACTTACCTTTCTAGTGACGATTTAGATACTTTAGACAATGTTCTTTTAGCTAAAGTAGTGCCTTTGATTAAGAAGACTGTAACTTATAAAAAGGAAGAAGGAGATAAATTTATTCTATCTCTATTTGATAAAATAATTGGTGAATCTAACTTTAATAGAACGCAAAAGTATATCGCTAAAGTTAGTGTTTCCACTCCATTTGTTATTGAAGAAAATGCTTTACCTTTAGAAGAAAATAATGATTTATCTAATATCGATGACAATCCTTCTAGTGAAAGTAACAAAGAAGACGATCTTCCTTTAGAAAATAGTGAACTTGAAGTAAATTCAATTAACGATGAAGAAGGTAAAGAAAACGTATCTGAAGAAATTGTAGAAGATAAAAAAGAAGAAAATATAGACCCTTCTATTTCTTCTAAGAAAGGAGAATAATCTATGGCATTTTTCTCTCTTTCTAGCGTAGTTGATAAGTTAGTTTCTTTCTTTACTTCTAAATCCGCGATATATGTTTATGTGGTAGTACTTCTTTTCATTATTGTCGTTTTTATTGTAAAGATGATCATGTCAGAAAAGAAAAATGATTTAGCTTTAAAAACTCAAAAAGAAAAAATTGAAAAAAAGAATCAAGAGAAAATAGAAGAATTGATCAAAGAAAATAAGATTCAACAAGATAAAATGATTAATGAAAAGATGGACTCGCTTCATTATGATTTGTTTACACTTAGCCAAAGTATCTCTGATCCTTCTATTAGAGAAACTCTCTCTTCAAAAGTAAATGAACAAATTCTTATTTCCTCTAGAGAAAGTTTAAAGGAATCATCAATAAATTCTAATATAGAAATAAAAAAACTTCCTGAATTTGAAGAAGATAATCAAGATGAAAAATTAAAAGAAGGGGCTTCAAGATTTTATAACTTAACAAGAATTGACGAAGCGATGAAAGACTATGTTGAACCTCATTATGTTAAAGATATGTCTTTAAAAGATATCTGCGAAGACTTTAGAAACTATTGTTGCAGCGAATTAAAACTTTATTACGACATTAAAGACATTCGCCGATTTATCGCTTCTTTATCAGTTACTAGATTAATTATCTTGCAAGGTATGTCCGGTACTGGTAAAACTTCTCTTGCCGTCGCCTTTGGTAATTATTTAGACAATACGACCGTTGTTGTTCCAATTCAACCGATGTGGAAAGAAAGAACTGACTTAATCGGCTACTACAATGAATTCACTAAGAAATTTAATGAAACAACTCTCTTATATAAAATGTATGAAGCTAATTATAACGATGAAATCTACATAACGGTATTAGATGAAATGAACATTGCTCGAGTTGAATATTATTTTGCTGAATTCTTATCTTTACTAGAACTTCCAAACCCTGAAGAAAGAAATCTCGATGTCGTCTCGGATAAATGGGAAAATGATCCTCTTCTATTAAAAGAAGGGAAACTCAGATTACCATTAAACATGTGGTTTATTGGAACGGCTAATAACGATGATTCGACTTTTGCAATTTCCGATAAAGTATACGATAGAGCGATGGTATTAAATCTCGATACTAAAGCTAGTCCATTTGACGCTCCAAGGACTAGTAAGAAAAAGATTTCTTCTAAGTATCTATTAAAATTAATGGAGAATGCTCAAAAAGAATATTCGATAAGTTCAAGAAACTTAAGAAGAATCAAAGAATTAGATGAATTTATGATTAAGAATTTCCACTTGACGTTTGGAAATCGTATCATGAAGCAAATTAAATCTTACGTTCCAGTAGTTCTTTCTTGTGGAGGAAGTGAACTTGATGGATTAGATGACATCTTCTCAAGAAAGATCTTTAGAAAATTAGAAAGTAAAAATTTAGTATATGTTAAACAAATGGCTGATACGCTTTGTAATTATCTAGATGAATTATTTGGCGTTGATAAATTACCTCTTTGCAAAGAGGCGATAAGAAATATTGAACAAAATGTTTAGAAGGAAGAACGATGAATAAAATTGATGCATATTATCGTTATTTAAAAGATTTTAAAAATTCTACTAAGTCTAATCGTCAAACCAAAGTAGAAATCGATAACTTAAAAAAATTAATTAACGATAGTGAAAAACTTGAAACTACAAAATATCGATGCACCATCCAAGAGGATTGGGTAAAGGCAATTGAAGATGGCCTTGTTTTTGTCGAGAAAGCAGTTAGAGAAGAAAGGCAATTTATTCGTTCAAATGGGGAAGTAGTAGAGATTGAAAAGGTTAAAAAAGTTTCAAAAGATTCCGTTTCTCACTTAGCTAAACATTCTAATATGATCACTCATGTTCCAAAAGATAAAGATGAAGATTTAATTCCTGATAAATTATATATGGTTGAAAAATTATCTGACTATGCCGTGTATGAAAATCGCTTCCTCTATATGTTATTAAAGTATTTAGAAACATTCATTTCTTTCCGTTTAGAAAAAATCGAAAAGTTAAGGATGACTTATCGTTCTAAATTAGTGATTAATAGAAAACTTGAACTTGAAAAGAGAACTTTAGATTATCATTTAGAAATGAGTGATGATTTAGAAAATAATATGTATCCATTAAAAGATGATTCCTCTTTCTCTTTGCTTGAAAGAATTAAAAATTGCTCTCTTAACGTCAATGGCTTATTATCTACCGATCTAATGGAGCAAGTAAGTAAATCACCGATGATTAAACCTCCGATTACTAAGACTAATGTCTTAAAAATGAATCAAAACTTTAAAAAAGCTTTAGAATTATATGATTATATCGCTTCTTATAAAGGCCTTGGATTTACTTATGAAGAAGTAAATAAAGATTATTATCCATTTGAAGATAAGGTGAATGAAGAGATTTCTAATGCAATTGGACTAACTTCCTTTATTGCTTATAAATGTGGAAATGAAATAGATGACATTCTAGAAATTTCTTATCAAGAAGAAGAGGAAAGGCTTAGAATTCTTGAACAAGAAAAATTAAAAAAGCAAATTGCTTCTTTAAAAAAGAAAGCTCGAGAATCTAATAAGACGATGGAAGAATATATGCTTCTTCTTGAAAAAAGAAATTCACTTCTTGAAAGAGATAGTCAAGAACTTGCGATCGCAAGAAATGAAATTGTTAATTTAAACAATCAAATTGCTGAACTTAATAATAAAATTGAGGAATTGAATCAAACGATTAAAAGTCTTCAATTAGAAATTGAAGAAAAGATTAAAGAAATTAATTATCTCAATCAAAAATATATCGAAGATATGGCCAAGCTTAAAGAAGAACACCAAAAAGAAATCGACTCATTAAACTCCGCCCACGAAGAAGAAATTAACGATTTAAATTCCGCGCATGAAGAAGAGATTGAAAGAATAAATCAAGAACATCAAGATGAAATTGATAAGATTGAACTATCCCACATGCACGAAATCGACGATTTAAAATCTCAATATGAAGAAGAGATTCAACTTCTTAAAGATAACTTCGTCAAAGAGAAAAATGACTATATTGAAGAGTATGAAAATAAAATTTCTTCATTAGATTTTGAAATTAAGAGCTTGACAAAAAAACAAAAAGAATTGATTGACACTTATACCTCTCAAATAAATGAAAATACTAGTGAAATCACTTCCTTAAAAAATGAATTAAATGAAAAGGTCTCAAGTTATGAGCAAAGAATTCAAAAAATTGAAAATGACTACACTTTGCAAATTGAAGATATGACTTTTAAAAATAAAAGCGAAGTTGAAGAGTTATTAGAAAAGCAAAGAAACTTAGAAGGAACAAATACTTTCTATCTTTCACAAATCGATGCTCTTAGAATTGAAAAAGGTTCTCTTTCTCCTTCACTAGACTATGTCAACCAGCAAAGGCTTGACGAATTAGAAAGAGAATATCTAATTTTTAAAAAATTTTATAAAAACCAATGGAAATTAGCAAAAAAAGAATTAAGAAAAATGATTTTAAATAAAGAAGAAATCACTAAAACTAGCAAAAATCAAGATAAAGCAAATTAAAAAAAGGAGAAAAGATGAAAAAGCACACAATAAAAAGTTCACTGCCACTTCTAGTTCTATTCATAGTAGTGTTTTCTATGTTCATTTTTAGTGTGTCTACTTATTTTAAAGATAATAGCAAAGTGGAATTAACTTCTTATCCCGCAGTTAATATTATCATTATCATCATCTTTATTGCTCTTCCAGTTTTATTAATTGTTTTATTATCTTTATTTAATAAAGAAGAATCTATTACCGATACAAAAGAAACTCTCTCATTAGATGATTCAATTAAGGCTGACAAAAAAGTTGAGATTTTAGATAAAGGTTTTTATGAAAGTGCGAAGGAATACGCTAGTTTTAGTAAAGAATCAACGGAATCAAAAAAGACGTATTTGCAGATAAAAACTAAACAAAAGAATATTAAAGAAAATAGTCAAGTTGAAATTTCTAACATTACCTCTATTGACTCTTCATTAAATTCTAATATAGAAACAAAAAAACTTCCTGAATTTGAAGAAGATAATCAAGATGAAAAATTAAAAGAAGGGGCTTCAAGATTTTATAACTTAACAAGAATTGACGAAGCGATGAAAGACTATGTTGAACCTCATTATGTTAAAGATATGTCTTTAAAAGATATCTGCGAAGACTTTAGAAACTATTGTTGCAGCGAATTAAAACTTTATTACGACATTAAAGACATTCGCCGATTTATCGCTTCTTTATCAGTTACTAGATTAATTATCTTGCAAGGTATGTCCGGTACTGGTAAAACTTCTCTTGCCGTCGCCTTTGGTAATTATTTAGACAATACGACCGTTGTTGTTCCAATTCAACCGATGTGGAAAGAAAGAACTGACTTAATCGGCTACTACAATGAATTCACTAAGAAATTTAATGAAACAACTCTCTTATATAAAATGTATGAAGCTAATTATAACGATGAAATCTACATAACGGTATTAGATGAAATGAACATTGCTCGAGTTGAATATTATTTTGCTGAATTCTTATCTTTACTAGAACTTCCAAACCCTGAAGAAAGAAATCTCGATGTCGTCTCGGATAAATGGGAAAATGATCCTCTTCTATTAAAAGAAGGGAAACTCAGATTACCATTAAACATGTGGTTTATTGGAACGGCTAATAACGATGATTCGACTTTTGCAATTTCCGATAAAGTATACGATAGAGCGATGGTATTAAATCTCGATACTAAAGCTAGTCCATTTGACGCTCCAAGGACTAGTAAGAAAAAGATTTCTTCTAAGTATCTATTAAAATTAATGGAGAATGCTCAAAAAGAATATTCGATAAGTTCAAGAAACTTAAGAAGAATCAAAGAATTAGATGAATTTATGATTAAGAATTTCCACTTGACGTTTGGAAATCGTATCATGAAGCAAATTAAATCTTACGTTCCAGTAGTTCTTTCTTGTGGAGGAAGTGAACTTGATGGATTAGATGACATCTTCTCAAGAAAGATCTTTAGAAAATTAGAAAGTAAAAATTTAGTATATGTTAAACAAATGGCTGATACGCTTTGTAATTATCTAGATGAATTATTTGGCGTTGATAAATTACCTCTTTGCAAAGAGGCGATAAGAAATATTGAACAAAATGTTTAGGAAGGAGAAAAATTATGGGATTAAAAAATAGCGCAATAATTGTTGGATCTCTTGCTATTGCAGCAGTATCTTCTTTAGTGACTTTCTTCTCTTTATCTGCAAGTGGGGTAATTGAAAAGGATAAAGAAAAATTGGTTGTCGATTTTAAAACACCTTCTTATGTTAAAGAATATTCTGGAGAATACTTTAATGCTGATGATATCGATTTTTCGCCTTATCTTTCTTCTGGAAGCTTAAAGAATAACTGCCGATACGAAATATCATATTCTGGTCAACAAAAAGAAGTAGGAACGACTAAGGTTGAACCAAAAATGAAAATTTACGATGAGAAGGATTCTGATATTACTGATAATTATTCTATAAGTTTTGCTCAAACTCCTTCTATTATCGTTACTCAAAGAGAACTTACTATCAACGTAAATAAAGAAGAAGTATCAAAGAAAAATACTAATAGTGAAGATCTTTATAGTTTTGTTTCTGGATCTTTAGTTAACGGAGAAGAGATTGATACTATCTTTAATGAAAGCGAAGGCTATTATACAATTTCTCAAGTCATCTACGACTCTTTAGGAAATGATGTTACAAGCAATTATTTGATTACTCTAGAAAATGTTAAAATAGATCAAAAATATGAAATTTCTTATTCAGAATTAGTAATTAAACTAAAAGATGTTGAAAAAACTTATGATGGAAAACCGGTAGAAATTGATTATGAAATCGTTTCTGGAAATTTAAAAGAAGGTCATAAAGTTGAATTTACTTTTGATGGTGAAGAAATAATCGACGTCGATGATTCTGGAGAATATGAATTTAATAAAGAAAAATTTATAATAGTTGATAAAGATGGAAAAAATGTAACAAAGCAATACGAAAATATCCAACTATTAAGTGGAACTATTACCATTAATCCTATAGAAGTTAATGCATATGTCCCTTCAATGGAAAAGGATTATGATGGTAAACCATTTGATATTAATATTAAACTTCTTGGAACTTTACCAGAAAATTATACAGTATCACTTAACGATAGTGATAAAAAAGAAATAGATGGTTTTAAAGAAACAGGCAAAAAAGAAATTATCTTTTCTGATTTCGTCGTTAAATTCGTCAAAGGAAATAAGGAAGAAGTAACGAGTAACTATAAAGTAAGTGGAATAGGAAATATCACTTCTCTTGTAATAAATAAGAAACAAGTTGAAGTTACTTTTGATAACTTTACAAAAGTTTATGATGGTAAAGAAATAACTGATGAAGAAATTAAAAAATCGATAAAACTTAATGTCGGTGATATCGATGTTGAAAAAGATATCACCATTCCTTCATATTGCTTAAACTTAAGTGAAATTATTGATGCAGGTAAATATGAATTTAACGTTAATTTAATAATGGATAATAAAAATTATGAATTTGAAATATTGAATTCTTTAGTTATTACTATTGATCCAAAACCTCTTGCGTTAGAATGGGTTGGAAGTGAATTTACTTACAATGGGAAATATCAAGTTCCAAAATGTCGATATTATGGTGAAGACGGACCAATCTATTTAGATGTGGAAGGAAAACAAGTTGACGCTGGAGAATACACCGCGACAGCAATTCTTCCTAGCGATAATTATACAGTCAAAAAAGATTCATCAATAACTCATGATTTTACAATTAAAGCGAAAGAAGTTGTACTTATTTGGGAAAATACGTCAGTTGTTTACAATGTAAATTATCAAGTTCCAACTTGTAAATATAAAAATGAAGATGGAGAAGATGTTTATCTTGATGTGGAAGGAGAACAAATCGATGCAGGAACTTATCTTGCTAGAGTAAATATATCTACCAAAAATTATTCTTTAAAAGAAGGTAGCAATTTAGAGTGTATTTTTACCATTAATCGCTTACCAATTGGGTTATTGCTTGATTGGAGTTATTATGATGTAGAGTATAATGGATCACCTCAAATACCTCTTTGTACTTTGCAATATAATGGCATCACTTATCCTATTGAAGTAGAAGGAGAGCAAACTAACGCGGGTACGTATTTTGTAAAAGCTATTGCCCCAAATGATAATTTTATTATTGAACCAGATAAAGTAACTCATATGTTTGTTATTAAACCTAAAGCTGTTTCTTTATCTTGGGATACTTCTACTCCATTAATTTATAATGGAAAGGAGCAAGCACCAATATGTAAAATTACTTTGAATGGAGAAGAAAAAACTTTAGAAGTCAAAGGAAAAGGAATTAATGCTGGAACATATACCGCAATTGCTGTATTACCAAGCGATAATTATATTTGTGATGATTTAACTTTTGATTTTAGTATCTCTCCTTATGAATTAGACCCTTCCTCTTTAAATTGGAGCAATACTTCTTTAACTTATAATGGAGAATATCAAGTTCCAACCTGTTCAATGACTTTAGTGGATGGAACAACCCATTACTTAGTGGTTAATGGGAAAGAAATAGCCGCTAGTGATTCAAAATATACTGCAGAAGCTGTATTACCAAATAATAATTATACTTGCATCAATTTAACTCGTGAATTTACTATCTCAAGTCAAAAAGTGCAACTAATCTGGGGTGAGAGTGAATTTACCTACAATAAAAAATATCAAGTTCCAACTTGCCATATGGTTACTAGTAGCGGTGTTTTTGAAATTAATGTTAATGGAAAACAAATTGATGCAGGTGATTACACCGCGACAGCAGTTCTTCCAAAAAATTATACTTGTGATGAGAGTGATAAAGTGCATGCATTTAAAATTAGTAAATTAAAGCTGACATTTACTCCAATCACTTATAAATTCTCTAAAGCATTCTTAGAATCTGTTAATTTTTCTTCCGATCTGGTTAATGTAATTCAACTAACAGGGGAAAGTGCAAAAGTATTTGGCGAATACGTTGCTTGTAGTATTGATTATTATTTAAACATAGGTGCAATATCCACAAATGATGTGATTAAGATTACTGCTACTAATTTAGGAAATGTATTTGATTCTGAAAATGTGGAATTACCTGTAGACCCTATTATTGGATATATCGTTGTTACAGCTATTTAGTAATTATTAAAATTTAAATTATGGAAAAGAAAGGAGAAAGAAACATGTCTAGATATCAAAAATATGTAAAAAGACTCATGAAAACAAAAAAGATCTTTCAAGGTGCTTATCGTTTTCGTGGACTAATTATATCTTTAGCGTCAGTAGGATTAGTTCTTACTGGTACATATATGGCGACAAAAGGTCTTATTGTCGGCGATATTGATATTTCTCCTTCTTTTGTTTATGGAGATGAAGTAATAGAAGGTAATTCTACAAAAGCAGTTTTAGCAAATGTCGATTATGAATATCGAACATCTAATGGAGAATGGACTAAAGAAAAACCAACTATGCCAGGAACTTATGAAGTTCGAGCGGTTAGTAAAAACTTCTTTGGTAAATCCGTTTATAGCAAAACTCAAGAATTTGAGATTAAACCTAAAGAGATTACAATTTTTATTGATGATAATGAAATCTCTTATGGTAAATTTGATAAAGTTAATTATGTAATTGCGGATGGAAATTACGAAGAAATTCCTGATCCTGATAGTTATGAGAAAACAACCCTTGTAAGTGGTGATCAACTTAATTCTTTTGATATTGATTTTGATAGGGATAGTAACGGGGATATCATTTTAGAAACTAGTGCTAAAATTGATGATATTATTATTACAAATCAAGATAATCAAAATGTCACTTCTCTTTATAATATACATACTCCAAAAAGAAGTGTTAAAATTAACCAAGCTAATTTATCTATTTCTACTCCTGTAGAAAATACTATATATAATGGAGAAGAAGTATCATATTTAGAAAAGACTATCTACACTCAAGAAGATAATCCATCTTTATCTAGTGGGGACTATATTGAAATAACAAAATCTCATTATGAAGATGAAAATGGAAAAGAAGTTTCTTCTGTAATGTCTATTGGAAACTATACAGCAATAATAGATGATTATACAGTTTATAGTGAGAGTGGTGAAGATGTCTCTTCTTTATATAATACTGAAGTGATTAATAATACTTTCTCGATCAATCAAAAAGAAGGAGTTCATTTTTATACGGCTTCAGGAGAAAAGAGTTATGACAACGTTCAATTTGTTATTGACGAAATTAGTGAAACTAAAAATTATGCAACTGATTTAGTTTCTGGAGATTATATTAAATTAGACCAAAATAATAATGTAGATAATAAGAATGTTGGAACATATTCTAACTTATTATCATTTAAGATCTATCGAAAGATAGATGAAGTAGAAGTAGATGTTACTAATAACTATCTCATAGATGAAAATTCTTATACTTATGGAATGTTAAGCGTATTACCTAGATATGTCAATGTTAGTTTTGACTATGATAATAACAAGACATATGATGGAAAAGGAATTGAAGTAAGTTATTCTTGCGTAAATAATTTAGAAAAGAATAAAGATAATACTAATTTAATAGATTTATTTAGTTTTAATATTAATTTACAATACTATGGATACGACTATGAAAATTTGAAATATACATATTTTTCAGATAATGAAGTAATTGCTGTAGGTGAATATCAAATAATAGTTGATAGCTATCAGATTTTTGATAAAGAGAATCAACTTCTCGATTCATCTAATTTTGTCTTTGAAGTGACAAATGATAATTTATTAATTAATGTAAATAAAAGAAATGTTACTCTTAAACCTAAAGACGGAGCGATTACTTTTGATAATGAAGCTCACACGCTTGATGAAATTGAAATATTAAACTCACTAGAAAATAAAAACGAAGGATTACTAGATTCTCATACTGTTTCATTTAAAACAAATGAAATTGTTTATGTCGATGAAAATAAAGATGGTAATATTTCAATTTTAGAATATAAAATTTTAAATCAAGATAATAAAGAAGTAACAAGAAATTATAATGTTACTTTACAAACAGGCACATTAACGATAAATAAATATGAAATAACCATTTCCTTTACTAGTGAAAATCAATTTACTTATGATGGACAAGAACATACCTTTACTAGTTATAAATTCCTCAATGATTCAAAACTTCACGAAGGTCACAAATTATTTGTTGATTTAAGTAAAGTTAAGAATGTTAGTTATGAAGGAGAAGAAGTTACTTCTCAAAAGATTGAAGTTCTTTCTTGGTCAATTAATAACAATTCATTATTGACAAATTGCTATGCTTTAAAAGTTGATGAAGAATCTTCTAAAATGACAATTAATCCTAAAGAAATTGTAATTAAGCCAGAAGATGTCAATGTAATTTATGATGGACTTACTCATACAGCGATAAATGGAGAAACTACTAGTTTAAGTAGTTTACTATCTGGTCATCAAATTTTTGTTACATCGACAAATAATAGTCAAATTAATGTATGTGAAAATCTCGAAAATCAAATAGCTTCATATATTATTAAAGATGAATATGGAGTAGATGTAACTAAAAACTATAAGGTTGTCGGAAAAGAAATAGGTTATATCACTATTACAAAAAGACCTATTACTCTTCAAAGTGAAAGTGCTACTTTCACTTACGATGGAAAAGAACATCACTTTGACAATTATCAAGTTCTTGAAGGCTCATTAGTTTCCTCTCATATAGTTTCCTTTGATAGTACTTCTTTTAAAGACGTTAACCTCTTAGATGGGAATGTTATTTCTATAGAAAATAAATATTCCAATGTAAAAATTATCTATAATGAAGTAGATTTAACTGAGAATTATGAAATAACTATTTATAACGGAAACGTACTAGTAAATCAAAAGACAGTTTATGTAAAACCTGAAGCAAAAAGCTTAACATATTCTGGCTCATTTATGACTACTACTAAAGTTTCTAGTGACACTAGTAGTCAATTAGTAGAAGGGCATCATTTTAATGATATTATTTCAGATGAGTTTATAAATGCTGGAAAATATGAGAATTATGTTAGTTTATCTTCCATTAAAGTATTAAATGAAGAAGATGTTGATCAAACTTTAAATTATCACTTTGTTTTACTATCTAATACTTTTGAGATAAAGAAGCAAGATCTTTCTGTTAAAGCTAGTAATGTGACTTACACTTACGATGGTTTAGAACACGATTCAACAATAGGGGAAGTAGTTGCTGGCTCTTTAGTGGACACTCATCAAATCTTTGTTACTACTTCAAAATACACTGATGTTATTTCTAGTGGATCTTTAGAGATTCTTGGAGTAAAGATTATCGATGAAGAAGGAAATAACGTAACTACTAACTATAATGTCACTACTTTAAATGAAGGTAAAATTACTATAAACAAGAGACCAATTGAAGTATCTATTTCTGATGTTAATGTTGTTTATGATGGTAAGAGCCATAATCTATATGATTATGAACTAGTAAGTGGAAAATTAGCTTCTAATCAAATTATTAAGGTAGAATCTTCTACTAGCTTTATTAACGCTAGTGAAAATGATGTTCCAGTAGATGAAAGTTTAATAAAGATCTATGAACATGGAGTAAATAAAACAAGTAACTATGAGATTACTCTTGCTAATGGCAGTGCAAAGATTACTATTACTCAAAGAGATATTACCATCAAACCTCAAGACTATGAAGGAGTTTACGATGGAATAACTCATCCAATTATTTATGGAGAAGCTAATAATTTAGTTGAAGGTCAATACATTACTTTACAAACTCCTTTTGATCATCAAATTATTCCTACTGGAGAAGTTAAAACTAATAGCATAGTAGATGGATCAGTTAAAATATATGATCAAAATCACGAAGTAATTGATTTAAATAACTATAATATTACACCTGATACAGGTTCATTTAATATCACTAAACGTCCAATCATCATTGAACCAGAAGCTCTAGAGGCTGTTTATAATGGACAAAGTTACTCAGTAAATAGAGGAATTACTAGCTCATCATCCTTATATGAACTTGTTGAAAATCATTATATTCAATTAGAAACAACTCAATCGATAACTAACGTTGGAAAGATTGATAACAACGAAATTATTGCTGAAAGTATTAAAATCTACGATAAAGATGGAAATAATGTAACAGAATATTACGAAATTGTTGATACACTTACTTCAAGCTTAGTTGTCTATCAAAGAGAGATTGAAATTGAAACTTCCGATTTATCATTTGTCTACGATGGAAATGAACATGTCTTAGATTCATTTATTACTTTAGATGATCAATTAATCTATTCTCATATTATTTCTTATAATGACTCATTTAAGAATGTTAGAGATTCTAATAATAACTTTGAATTAGATAGTTCTTCATTTATCATTAGAGATAAAGATGGTAATGATGTGACTAGTAACTACAAGATCACTTTAAAGAATTCTTCTTGCAAAGTTGAAGTGCTACCTAAAGAAATAACAATCAAACCTCAAGATGAAAAAGTGATTTATGATGGAAATAGTCATACATTATCTAGCTATGAACTTGTTTCTTCTTCATTAGCTAGTGGAGATTACATCTCTTCTTATTCTAGTGAAGATTACTTTACTAATGTTAATTTAATAGATAGTAGCGTTTTGCCATATGAAGTATCATTTAATCCATCTTCTTTAGTCATTTATTCTTCTAGCGGAGAAGATATAACAACTAACTATTCTATTACTTTAGAAAGTGGAAAATTATTAATTTCTCAAAGAGAAATCTCAATTAAGCCAGATGATGTTAATGCTATTTATTCTGGTAAAGAAGTTAAAGCAACTTCAGGAAGTGCGACTAATTTAGTTGATGGACATTCTTTAATCGTATTAGATACCTCAGTAAAAATAACTAATGTAAAAGATTCTTCTTTAGAGAATTACATTTTAGAAAAAGGATATAAGATTTACGATGGAAGTAATAACGATGTTACAAATAACTATAAAGTTAAAGAATACCTTCCAGGAGAAATTATCATTAATCCTTTACAAATAAGCGTAAAACCTATAGATGTAGATGCTATTTATGATGGACAAATTCATACTACTTATCAAGGAGAAACTACTCTTTCATCTAATTCACTTGTTTCAAGAGATCAATATATTGTCATTTATCCTACAATTATGGATCAAAAAGATGTTTGCTCAAATCTAGAAAATCAAATTATTGAAGGTAGTGTAAAGATCTATGACAATGAAGGTAACTTATTAACTGATAACTACTCTATTACTTTAGAAAAAGGATATATTACTATTTCTCAAAGAGAAATTACCATTAAACCTTTAGATATAATAGAAGTATATAATGGAAAATCTCATTATGTTAATGAAGTAGAATTTATTTCTTCTTCTTTAGTTACATCTCATAGAATTGAAGTTACTACTTCTTTAGAAATCACTAATGTACGGGAAAGTTCAGAATATAATGAAATTGTTAACTATATTATTTACGATGAAAATGGAATCGATGTTACTAATAACTATCTAGTTTCTACTAACTATGGATCAATAACAGTTACTAAGTTAAGTATCGATATCACTCCAGAAGTAGTCTCATTAACTTACGATGGACAAGAGCATAGCTCTTCTAAAGTCAACTTTATTAACTCTACTTCTCTAGTGGAAAATCAATTCTACACCTTTACTTCAACAACTAGAAAAGATGTATGTAATGAAAATAACACTATTGAAACCTTTAGAGTATATGATAAATATGGAAATGATTTAACTAATAACTATGATATTAATTTAGTTAATTCTACAATCACTATTTCTAAACTTGATGTTACTATTCAAGCTATCGATGTAAACTTTACTTACGATGGACAAGAACATAGTTCAACTAGAGGAAAAGTAGTTTCTGGCTCTTTAGTTGAAGGACACGAATTCTTTGTTACTACTTCAAAATACACTGATGTTATTTCTAATGGATCTTTAGAGATTCTTGGAGTAAAGATTATCGATGAAGAAGGAAATAACGTAACTACTAACTATAATGTCACTACTTTAAATGAAGGTAAAATTACTATAAACAAGAGACCAATTGAAGTATCTATTTCTGATGTTAATGTTGTTTATGATGGTAAGAGCCATAATCTATATGATTATGAACTAGTAAGTGGAAAATTAGCTTCTAATCAAATTATTAAGGTAGAATCTTCTACTAGCTTTATTAACGCTAGTGAAAATGATGTTCCAGTAGATGAAAGTTTAATAAAGATCTATGAACATGGAGTAAATAAAACAAGTAACTATGAGATTACTTTAGTTAATGGCAGTGCAAAGATTACTATTACTCAAAGAGAAGTTACTATCTATCCAGTAAATATCAAAGTAGTTTATGATGGCACAAATAAAACGACCACAATAGGTAGAGGAGATAATTTACTTGAAGGAGATGAAGTAACTATCGTTTCCACTCTTAGCCCAATTGATGTAGGAACATATGAAAATAGTGTTAAAGAAGGATCAGTAGTAATCACTAATAATGGAGTAAATGTCACTGACAACTACTTAATTACTACAGGAATTGGTACGATCATTATTGAAAAAAGATACATCGTCATTAAACCTATCGATTTAGATGGAATTACTTACGATGCTTTAGCTCATAGCGTAACAAGAGGAGAAATCGCTTCTAATTCAACTTCTTTAGCAAAAGAAAATCATCAAATAGTAGTAACTACTAATTCCTTTATTGATGCTTGTGAAAATAAAGAAAATAATATTCTTTCTTATCAAATTTTAGAAGGCGAAAAAGATGTTACAAATAATTATGATGTGTCATGTTTACCAGGACTAGTTACAATTAGTCCATTAGATATTACTATTACTCCTATCTATGAAGAAGTAGAATACGATGAAAACTATCATTCTTCTAGTTCATTAAGTGCTTCTACTTTACTTAGCTCCCATATGATAAGTTCGTTTGTATGTAATGAAGTTATCGATGTGAACTATGTTGAAGGGGTTGTCTCTTCATATGAGAGTGTAATTGAATCTTCTTCACTAACTATTAAAGATAGTGAAGGTAATGATGTCACTAAGAATTATAGAATTAATTTCAAAAAAGGTGAGATTAAGATTCTTCCAAAAGTAATAACCATTGAACCTAATTATCAAGAGTTTGTTTATGATGGAGAAACTCATAGCGTAAGCAAAGTTTCTAGTTCTTCATTATCACAACTAATTGATGGCCATAAGTTTACTAACGTCAGTTCATCAAGCTTTACTAATGCAGGCACCTATGAAAATAATCTTATTCAAAATGTTAGAATCTTAGATTCATATAATAAAGACGTAACAGATAATTATGAAATTAATTATGCATCTAATAATTTAGTAATTTTAAAACGTGAAATTGAAAATGTTAAACCTCTAGATGCTTCCTTTGAATACGATGGACTAGTTCATAGCGTTTCTCTTGCTGAAGCTATTAACTTATTAAAGGGTCATTATATTGAAATCACCTCGACTAAAGAAGTTAAAAATGTCAGCGATTCAACTTCTGAAAATGAAGTAGATACATCAAGATCAATTACAATTAGAGATGAAAACGGAAATGATGTAACTTCAAATTATCAAATATTAAGCTATGCATCTTCCTCTTTAATTATCTATCCTCGAGAAATTGAAGTTACTACTAGTTCAAGAGAGTTTGAATATGATGACTTACTTCATGGTGATTCAACTTATTTAGTTACAGATGGTAGCATTGTGGAAAATGAATATCTTTCATTAGTCACTGGTTCTTATCAGTATGTTATTAGAGGAATGAATAATGAGGTATTATCTTACTCAAATAATGTTTCTTCATATTCATTTATCGATCAATATAGTAACGATGTCAGTGAGAATTATATTATCAACTTTGTTTCAGGAGAAATCACCATTGCACCAAGAAAGATAACTCTTCAAAGTGAGTATTTAGAAGTGATGTATGATGGATTAAATCACTTACCTACTTCTATAAAAGTAATAGAGGGCTCTTTAGTCTTAGGACAAACTATATCAAGTTTTGAACTTCAAGAAAAAAGTTTCATCGATGTAAAGTATATTTCAAATAGCGTTTCTTCTTACACTACAAATATAAAATCAGTAGTTATTGAAGATGAAGAAAAAGACTTAACTTCAAATTACGAAATTACTTTCGCTCAAGGATATGTGAAGATTCTTCCTCGAGAAATCACCTTGAAGGTTAAAGATGAAGAATTAGTCTATAATGGGGATTATCAACAAGCTAGTAGCCTATTAGTTACTTCAAGTATCTCCTTAGTTGAAAATCATCAAGTAGAATTTACAACTACGCAAGTTATCGATGCAGGAACTTACGATGTTTCAATTACAAGTTATAAAATCTTTGACGATGAAAAAGATGTTACTAAGAACTATCGAGTGACTTTATTAGAAGGAACTTTGAAAGTTAATAAACGAAATATTGAGATTGCTCCAAGTGATGTACTAGAAACTTACGATGGACAAATTCATAAAGCTAGTAACTATATTGCTACAACTCTTGTAGAATCACATACTATAGAATTTACTACTTATAATGAAGAGCAAGTTAACGTATGCACAAATTTATCTAATAAAATAAAAACTGTTACTATCTATGATAGAAATCATAATGATGTAACAAATAATTATTCAATTACCTTAAGTGATGGATATATTACTATTTTACCAAGACAGATTAAAGTATCTCCAGAAGATGTTGAAGTAGTTTATGATGGTAAGCCACACACCACAAATAAAGGAGTATCTTCTAACTTGGTAAATGGACATTATATTTACTTAGTTTCTACTAAGTCTGCAACTAATGTATCCGATTCACTTACTGATAATATAGCAAAAGTAAATTCAGTAGTTATTTATGATGAACTTGGTAATGATGTGACATTTAATTATCTTGTTACTAGTTACTTAGAAGGTTCAATTAAGATTTTACCTTTAGATGTTATAGTCACTTCTGATTCAGATGAATTTACTTATGATGGAGTAGAACATAATGTTACTACATATTCTTTAAGTTGCCCATTAATTAATCAGCACGTATTATCATTTGACTATCATAATTTTATCGATGCGGGAGAATATGAAAATGCATTTACTAACTTAAAAGTGTCAGATGGAGTAAATGATGTAACTGAAAACTATAATTTCTCTATTATTGCTGGTAAGATTACTATAAAACCAAGAGAAATCACTTTAAAGGTGGTTGATGAAACTATCGAATATCAACTAGATAATTACTTGATAAGTGAAGTTGAAGTAGTGGAAGGATCTTTAGTTCCACTAGATAGAATTAATGTAAATCCATTTGAATTCACTCAAGAACTTTCCAGCGGTCATTCTTTCCAGATGATTATTCCAGTGGAAAACATTCAAATTCTTTCTCTAGATGTAGATGTAACTAATAATTATTCAATAAGAATAAATAAAGGAACCCTAACAGTAATACCTAGATTATTAGTTTTGAAGCCAAAAGATTATGAAGGATTGTGCGATGGAAATGAAGTAAATGTAACTAGCTATGAATGTTTAGATGGGACTTCTTTAGCTAGTAGTGCATTAGAAACTATTACCATCGAAACTTCAAAGAGAATCCGATACGTAGAAGAATCAACTAGTGAGAATGAGATAACAAAATGTTCAATCACTTTATTTAAAGATGGTGCTTATATCGATAACACTAGTAATTACCAACTTCAATTTGTTAAGGGCTCAATTATCATTAAATATCTTCAGATGGCTGATTCAGGATATACCTTGGTAACTGGTGATGATTCGCCTCTACATAAATTAAATGAAAAAGAAATAGCAAAAACTTCTAGTTTCTCTATCGTTAATTACTTAGATAACATTACATTAACATCTGAAGGCGATAGTAGTATTGATTTATCCTTTATCCCTGGTTTATATGGTGTATATCTAATGATTCCAGAAGGAGCAATTGGCCCAAGTAATGAAAAATTAAATACGATAGTCAAAAATGAATTAGCGATAAGAGCTTATGTCAATCGCGATGGAAAAATTTACGATGTAACTGAAGAAATAGGCTTATATGATAGTGATATAAAATATGGCGAATTAAGCATTAATAATAATCTTGAGTTTATCGAAACAATGAATTTAAATATCGACAGTTATTATTCACTATATGATAATCAGTCTAATATCGTATTGCCTTTGTATTATAAAGATGATCCTTCTATATCTGAATATCATATTGTTAGTGATGGCTATCGAGTTTATGATAAAAATTCCATTTTAGCGCAAGATCTAGTTTATCATCCTAATAACGACCATAAAGAGTTCACTTTACAAATTGATAGATTTAAGATTTTTGATGAAAATAATATCGATGTTACAATAGATGTATTAAAAGAGTTTAACATCAACACGAATGAAATAAGTATACATCTTGAACCAACAAAGGTTTCAACATTACCTTCATTAGTAAATTATAACGCTCAATATAACATTTCTGATACAAACGATATTATTGGCCTAGATCTAAATTCTTCTGAGTTTATAGATGAAATAATGAAATCATTTGAAAATAAAAATATTAGTTCAATTGATAGAAGTCAAATAGAGATAGTTATCGCTCAAGAAAACGTATTTGCAAATTATGAAAAGAGTGAAGCGTTGATCGTTAATTATCAAATTAAGATAGTTAATCAAAAAGGGGAAGACATGACAGAATTGTTTAAACTTTCAAAAGATAATATTATTCTTGTTATATTTGATAGAATTAGTATTTCAAATGAAGAAGCAGAAAGAAATAATATAGTAATTCAAAATAGTAGAGTTATAGATAAAAAAAATGGTTTAGACATCACACCACTTGTGAAAATCATATAGATATGGAGGTAATTATGAATAGAGGATTTAAAACATATTACAAAGAAGGAAGAAAAGTAGCAAAAAGGATGTATAAGACAAAGGGGAATTTCATACGCTATTACATCTTTCTTTTCAGCGCGTTATTGGGAAACATCTTTTTACCTTCCTTTTATCAATTAGCTAATGTAAGAATGGCTAAAGATTTAAGGCGGTCAAATGAAATAAACGTGTCTAAGTTATTTAAAAGTGGAGATAATCCTAAATCGCTTTACACGATGATTTTATCTTTCTTCTTATCTTTATTTATCTTTTTAGGAGGAGTGTTAGTCATCGCTTTAGTAGGGGGATTATTATTCCTTTTAGCCGGTGCATTTAACGTATTATTATTTCAAAAAGAGCAATTGATCGTATATATAATTTTCTTAATTCCTGCGGGCATTGGATTAATTATCTTTATGGTTGAATTCCTTTTATCTCTTTCTCCAAGAGCTTATATTGTTGACACGGTTAATAATGTTGGAGCAAGCGATGTCCTTAACAAGTCTTTTACTTCAATGAAAAAAGGGAAATTAACTTTATTAATGTTAATCTTTGTTCCTGCTTTAATAGGTTTTGTTATTTCTGGGGCTGTACTAGCTGTTCCTACCTTGATATATATATTATTAGGTATTGAAAATTATATCTTTATAGCTTTATCTACAATCTTATTTATCGCTGCGATAATATTTATCTTAATTATTGTTCCAAAATTACATACAACCGCGAATGTGGGGGCTTTATCTTTCTTTGAAGATGTGGTGTTTGATAAATATAATGATACTTTTGAAACTAAAGGTGTAGATATTAAAAATATTAGAATCAAGAAATTTAGAGTGGATAGCATTGAAGAAAATTTATCTAAATTATTTGATGAAACTACGATTCGCGAACCTTTAAAAGAAGATAAAAAAGAAAAAGAAGTGTTTGTCGAAAAGGACATTATTAAAGAAGTAAGTCAAGATGAATTAGGTAATTTAGTTGATACTTCAGTAGAAAGCGAAGATGAAACCACCAAAGTCGAAAATATTTCTGACATTCAAAATGAAGATCAAGAACTTGATTCAAATGGTGAATTAGAAGAGAATATAAATCAAGAGGATTTATCTACTGAACTAACAGTTAAAGAAGAAGATAAAAAAGTCGAAAAGCCAAAAATTTACAATAAGCTTAAATCGCTATTTAAGAAAAAAGATAAACCAAGTGAAGATACTTCTATTGATGATGCATCAAAAGATAGCGTTGAAAATAATGATGAAGATTCTCTTCAAGAAGAGAAATTAGATTCAACTAGTGAAGTAAATCTTAGTAATGAAGATACTACTAGTAAAGTAGAAGATAATGTTGAAGAAAACTCTACTGAACCTTTAGCGCAAGAAAAAGAAAAAAAAGTCGAAAAGCCAAAGATTTACAATAAGCTTAAATCGCTATTTAAGAAAAAAGATAAACCAAGTAAAGATACTTCTATTGATGATGCATCAAAAGATAGTGTTGAAAATAATGATGAAGATTCTCTTCAAGAAGAGAAATTAGATTCAACTAGTGAAGTAAATCTTAGTAATGAAGATACTACTAGTAAAGTAGAAGATAATGTTGAAGAAAACTCTACTGAACCTTTAGCGCAAGAAAAAGATAAAAAATTATTAAAGCCAAGCATATTTGCTAAGATTAAATCTCCATTCAAGAAAAAGGAAAAACCTAGTGAAGAAATTCCTTTAGAAGATTCTTCAAAAGAGAGTGTGGATGATAATCTAGATAATCAAGAAGATAATTCAATAAACATAACAAATGAAGATCATCTAAATGATACTGATGAAAACGACATTCTAAATAATGAAGAGGTATTATTTACACAAGAAGAATCTCTAAATGAAATTCATAAAGTAGAGCACAAAGATAATTTTCAAGAAGAAGTAGAACAAAAAACAAATGATGATTTCTTATTTGAAGAAAAAGATAAACCTCTTCAAGAGGTAAAAAAAAGTGAAGAATCTTCTCAAGAAGAAATAAAAATAGATCCAATAGAAGCATCTCCTTCTATAAATGAAGAAGAGGTAAAGCCAGTTAAAAAAACAAGAGTTAAAAAAGAAGCTGCTGAAAAAGAAAAAAAGGTAACCTCTGATAAAAAAACAGTAAAAAAAGTAGAGAAAAACACTAGTGCTGAAAAAGAAAAAAAGACAGTAACTAGAAAAAAGAAAGAGGGTGAATAATATGAGAATAAGTTTATTTGTATGGGAAATAATTTTCCTAGTTATGGCAAGTCTTGGAGTATTATCTTTCATAATCTTAAAAGTATGCCGTTTTACCAAAAATCGTTATTATCATAATTTTGAAGAAAACGAATTAATCGATAGTAAGAAGAAAGTCAATTCAAAGAATGATGTTTATTTTACCGATAATTTAACTTCTAGATACATCGATAAGTACGTTATTTGTAAAACTTCTACCGATTTATTTCTAGTTTGTAATTTTTGTAAGAATTATAAAAAGATCAAGTTCTTTGTAATTCAATATAATAAGAAAAAGAAAGTAATCGGAATTAAACTAATTACTGAATTATCTACGAAGTTAACTTCTAGAGTGGTTGCTTTAAATAAGCATACAAAATATGTAAATATCGTCGTAGGGAAAGTAGATGATGTAGAAATTAATCAAGATGTGATTAGACCTTTAACTAGAAAATCAATCAGCTTTAATTGTCTATTTGTCTTTCTATTAACTTTATCTTTAACTTATTCTGTCAATTTCTTATTTGCTTACCTTTTTTCGGGTAATTTCTTACTTCCTTATCTAAATGGGTTTGTCAATTTGATTGTAATTTTATCAATTTTAGCGTTTAGTATTTTGACTAGTTTATTTTCTTTTATCGGCTTAAAGAAAAAGAATAAACAATTAATTGAGGGAGGAGTTCAAGAATATGAGTTCTTTTAATAATATTCAAAGAGTAAAAAACATCGATGAAAATAAGTTGTGCATTTATTTAGATGAATATATGTTTTTTACTGATGATGATCGAAAACATAAATACGTAGTTTTTAAATTTGTTAATCAACTTAATCAAACTTTAAAGAAGATGAAAGTTGAGATATCTCAATTTAACAAAGATAACGATTTGATGGTTAAATCGATAATTGGTTATACCAATTTTGAAGTAGAAGCACATTCTTCTTTTACTCCAAATGCAAAAATGCAAGTTAACTATAGCTGTACTTCAATTAAAGCAAAAGTAGTTTACGCTCTTTATGATTCATGTGAATATGATAATGGTGAGTTTAATGAAGTTGAAACTACTTTAGAAGATTACGTCGAAAATGATAATGTCAAAATTAAAAAGAAAAGACAGAAAAAATTAAAAAAAGAATATAAACAAATAAAAAAAGAAAAGAAACTTGAATTAAAGAATGTTAAATTGCAATTAAAATACAATCGTTTAGAAGCAAAAAGAATGAGTAGGGTAAAAGACTATAAGACTTCTAAAAAGGAGTTAAATGCTACTTATTCTTCTAAAGACGTATTTAATAAAAATAAACCAGGTAAACCTTTAAAAACCTTTGTTGGTTTATTCTCCGTTTTAATTGCTTGCTCTTCCTTAGTTCTTGTCCCTCTATTTGCGCCTTCTTACGATGCATTTAATGTTAACGATGTGGAATATAGCATTCAAAAGTCAAATCAATGTTTTATCAGAAATTACTACGTTCAAAACGATACGGTCTATGTTGGAAAGAATATCGAATATAACGATAATTCTATTCTTGATTTTGAAAAAATACAAAAGTGGATCACAAGTGGATTTAAAGAAAATCCTTTCAAGAAAAACAAAGTGTCGATGTCGGTGGTTGGTGTTGATGAAGGAGCTTTTAAAAATCATCCATTATCAAAGATTACTTTTTCAAATGACAATATCACCATTTCAAAAAGTGCTTTTGAAAATTGTAAAAATTTGAAATCTGTTCAAGAAAACCAATTTAGATCAATTGGTGATAAAGCCTTTAAAAATACTGCATTAACATCAGTAACTCAAAATAGCGCTTTAGTTGTTGGAAGCGAAGCATATGCAAATTGTTCAAAGCTTGTTAATTTTAATGCAAGTAAAGCTACAGTTAGTAAGGATGCTTTTAAAAATGACAATAAAGTATCTAAAGTGGTTATTGGAAAAGCTGATTGCAGCACGATGAAAGAACTATTTGGTGGAAACATCCCATCAAGTTTGAAATCCATTGAGTTTGCTAATCAATACTATTACCCAACTGGTTTTTTCTATAATGTAAGTAAGACTATTAATATTACGCTTCCAGATGGAGTTTTTATCGACGATATGTATGGTGATAAAGCTAACGATCCAAAAAATAACTATACAAAAATTTATGGTGATGGAGGAATTGTTTACGTTGATGAAAATGGTAATTTAAAAGAGATAGAAGACTCTTGCACTGGTTTTACAATCGATAATAAGAATTTCTATAAAGGAATTGCAGATGATGTTAAAGGTGGAAAAAATGTAACTTCTATCACTATTAATTATCCAGACTTTAACGTTGAATTATTAAAACCATTTACTAATTTAAAGGAAATCACTTTTAAATCTAGCGTTTATCTTTCTAGCGATGCACTTCAAGCTATAAGTAACGCAACTTCAGTTACTTTTAATGATGAAGTAGAATTAAATGGCACATTTGAAAACTTTAACAATCTAAAGAATCTTTATTTTAATAACAAGTATGTTTATGCCTATGGAACTGAGGTACCTGAGGTACATTCAATTAAACAACTCTTAGGTTCAACATACAAGGAACTAGATGTATTTTTGTTTACCGGTGATATAGAATTAAATTCTGAATTTGAAAATTACCGCATAAGAGATGCTTATTTTTACAATGTTTCCATAGATAAAATCGAATTTGATAAATGTTTATCTAACCTTCATTTATTAGGCGCTTATTCCTTTATAGATGAAGCGAAAGAAGTTTTGAATAATTCTAATGTTAAAGTAACATATGGTGAATAATTAAAATTAAAAAAGGAAAGGACGTTTATGAATAAAATAATTAAATTTGCAATACAATTTGGACCAACTATCTTATTTGTTTTTATCGTGCTTTCTTCTATGCTAATTAACTTTTTTAGAGGAACAAAAAAGAGTAAAGATTTATTATTTAGAAGTATAATTTTCTTTGCTATCTATTTCTCTTTATATTTAATTTTTTCTAATGTAGTATTTTTCGATAAATTGATTTATAAAGGAGTTAACTTGATTCTTGGATCAAATACTGCAATTCAAGATTTACTAAATATATCAAGCAATTGCTCTAGTTTTAGAGAAGTAATTGTCGAGCTTACCATTTCCTTCTTTGGAAATGAAGGGGATTTAGCTATTTTAGCTAACGATAATAAAGAAATCCTTCTGATGATTGTCAATATGATATATCATTTGGTATTTGCTATAATTAACTATATACTTTATGCTATTACTGAAATTATTTCTTCAATTCAATATTCAATTAAGCATAGTACTAAAAAAGAAAAGAAACATAATGAATATGAAATAGCTACAAATCAAACTGATAGAGTATATCGAAAAAAACATCTTGGAGGATTATTTATCGGTTTATTTAGAGGGATGGCTTCAGGCTTAATCGTTTTAACATTAATTGGTAGCCCTCTATATATAATCGCTGGAAAAGGGCAAAATAATCGTTCAAATCTTGACCTTGAAATTGAATCTCCTTTTGACATCTATGAATGTTATCAAGACATTTCTAGTTATGGAGATTATGGTGTCTATAAAGTATTAAATTCCTTAACTACGGAAGATGACTATCCTTTCTACTTATTTGCTTTAGATTTAGTAATGTCTGGAAATTATCAAGTGGAGGAAGAAGGAATAAATCAAAGGTTCTCTTTAACTTATGAATTTGGTAATCTTACTGGATTTGCTGAAGATACATTAAACTTATTTGTTAAATATGGTGGTCAAGATTTTTTGACTAGATATATGAATGGAGAAATTCTCCAAAATGATCTTTTAAATTTATTATCTAATGAAGCCTTTCAATTAGAATTTGAAAACGTCATTAATGGTCTTGACACTTCATCATGCTTCTTCACATTAGCCACTTCTTTAATCACGAGCGTGTGTAGTAACATTGACTCTTTGTCAATGACTATGTCTCTACCAGAAGAAGCTAAAGAATTAATTTCAATTCTATTTGCTCCAGGGTATTACTGCCCAAGCATTCCTTATGAAAATGAAATGATAGCTAGTAAATTAACCTCCAAAAAATTAGCGTATTTAAACCCTAATATTTTGCTTGATAATAATACTTTAAAAGAAGCTTTCTTCATTGTCATCGACGTATTAAACTCTAATGTTGAAAGTGAAAATTATTTAATCGATTTATTAAATAGCATCCTTCCAAGGATTTCTAATATTTCTCTTCTTCAAGATGAAAATAAAGAAATAGTCAATCCAGTTCTAGCAAGAGTCTTTAACTATGCCAGCGCAAAATTCTTAAGTGAAGAAGCCTTTAATAAATCGGTAAATCAGGATGTTTCTTTATCTGAAAAACGTTTGAAATTATCAAGAAAATTAGAAAGAATGTCTAATTCTGAAAAAGTAGATTGGGTTAAAGAAATTAAAGGACTACTTGATATATTTACTAATCTATATGAATTAATCAATGATAACTTTATCACTGATGAGAATAATATTTTAGTATCATTTATTAATTTATTTGATAAAAATAATGAAAAATATGAAAAGAATTCTAAAAATTTAGAAATTGTATCTTCATATTTATTTAATAGCCAACTATTAAATGAAGTCATTAGTACTTCTTATATTACTAGCTTTATGAAATTAGCTTTTTCAAGTGTAGTTACCGATACTTCTTTTTTAGATAGTGTCGAATACGCAAATAGATTTAACGATGAAGGAAAACTTATAGAAAACGGTGAATTATATAATTTATTTTCTTTACTAGAAGAATTATCTAATAGCGGAAATTTGGAAGTTCTCTTAAATTTAATTTCTGGTGGAGAAGAAAATCAATTTGGCGATTTATTATCATTAATGAAAGATGAAAAAGTCTTAGATAAAGCATTAGACTCCACGATTATCGCTTCGGTTTTATCAAATAACATCGATCAGATTTTTGTTCCTTTATTAATTAATGAAGAATTAAATATTAATGAAGAAGAAGCAAATGTCGTTTTATCAAAGATAAAGAAGGAAACTAATGGAAGTAAACCATATTCTTATACTAAGGAAGAATTTAAAAATTTGATTGAGTGCATTAACCTAATTGGTTTAGATGACTTATTTAATGGTGGAAGCTTTGAGGATATCCTTAATAAACTTCTTGATAAAGAAAGCGATAATTATATTGGAAAACAAATTGAAACATATTACAAATCAACTTTAATTAAATATGTAATCAGCAATCAAATATCAGGCGTTTTAATAAGTGGTGAAGATAGTATTATTAATTCTAATCAACTTAAATTAATATTTGTTGACGATTTGAATATTAACTATAACTATATTTCATTAGAAGAAGTCACTTCGTTAATTGATGGGTTGAATGAACTTGAAATTGATTTGAAAGATCCAAAAATAGATATTAACGTTAGCGATTTACTAAATAAAGAAAGGTTAGATAAAATATATCGATCCACAATATTTAAGATTGTATTAACTTCTTATATTGACACTTTCTTAGAAGATGATTTAAACATTAGTGAAAATATTGTTTCTTCTTGTAAAGTAAAAGATGATAAGAATAAGGATATCTTATATTACTCTTCACAAGAACTAATTAACTTAAATGATGCTTTAAAGAATTACGATATAGATATTTCTCAAGAAGAAATTAGCGTTGATTTTTCAACTATCGCTGAAAAAATTCAAAATGATAGAGAAACACTAAACTCTAGTTATACTAATTCTATCCTCTTTAGAGCGGTACTAACTTCTGCGATAGATGATAATGTCGCCGATGATGTAAATAACCCTAAGGTAATAGAAAAATGTAAAGGAAAAGATAACTTATATCTTCTTGAAGAAATTAACCACTTTTTAGATGTTTTACATGATTTTGAAATTGATTTGAGCAAAGAAATTGAAGATGCAACTGTTTATAATAAACTTAATAAAGAAAATCTTCTATCGGCTCATAAATCAACATTATTCTGGGGAATATTAACTTCCGCATTAGATTACTATATTAAAGATCAAGTAAATGCAGAGGAAATTATATCAGCATGTAAGGATGAGAATAATGTATATAAATATAATGAGATAGAGTATCTTTTCGATGCTTTAGATGCTTTTGGAATCAAGTTAGATCAAGAAATTGATACAGAAATGGTATATGAAAAAGTCAATGAATCAAATTTGAATACCTCATATAGATCATTGTTATTTAGAGGAATATTAACAAAGAATCTTGATGAATTATTTGGTGCAAACGCTAATATAAAAGGATCAAATAAAGCTAAAGATCCTGACGTTTATAATACCTATAAACAAAGTGAACTTCTTGCAATTGTTAATTTTACAGGCGGAAATATTTCAAGTTTTGATGCAAGTTCTATTACAATTACAACATTGCTTGAACAATATGATCCAAATAATAATTATGCGTGTTCAAGCTATATAATTGAAGCTACAATAAGCAATATCTTATTGAATAAATCGTCTGATGAGATAATTATTCCTTCTACTATTGTTGATGAGGATCAAATTATTAAAGGAGAAGAAGTATTTAAATTGTTCAAGGCATTTGAAGAGCTTGGTTATAGCGATATGAGCTATAACTTTACAGCTTCACAAATTACAGATCCTAGTATGATTGATTTAATATGTGATTCCACTATATTCAATGCAACAGTAATAAGTAAACTAACAAGTACAAAACCTATTTATGTTGAAGATAATGATAAATATCGAGTTATTGGTGAAGATCAAAAAGGGAATAAAATTATCTATTTAACCAAAGATGAGATAAAGAATTTCTTAGAAATTAATAATGAAGTTAATGGTGGAAATCTTTCTGGCATCAGCCCTGAAACATTCTTTAACGCTATCGTTATAAAAGAAGAAAAAGAAATTATAAAAGATTTAGATTCTTCAAATATTGTTTATAATCTAGTTTCTGAATACTTATTGAGCATTGAAAATAAATATTCAATTTCTTTAGATAAAGTAACATTAAATGTTTGTGACTTGATTAGTAAAGAAACAAGTGATAAAGAAGTAGTAAGTAAAGAATCGATTATTTCTACAATTGTTTTGTTAAAAACATATGAAATAATTAAATAAACTCTAAAATGCAATTTAAAATAACATTCTTTAGTTAAGGTAAAAATATAAATAGTCTTTTATTAAGATGATGTTTTTGCTATCATATTTATTAAACTTATCTTTGGAGAAATAATGATTTTATAAAAATTGAAAAACATCAAAAAAA
>CAMEOO010000006.1 GCA_945929875.1 uncultured Caryophanales bacterium | reverse complement strand
CTTTTTTTGATGTTTTTCAATTTTTATAAAATCATTATTTCTCCAAAGATAAGAAGAATGATAAGCAATAATTTGCTTACCATTCACATCATCAACTATAATTTAGCATAAAGGATTTAGATTTTCAAGGGTAAAAGATCATGGATCTTCTCCCAATTTTTACACTTTTTCGATATTAATTCATGTTTTCGTATAATGAAAAAATAATATATAAATTTACTTTTATTTTACATTTTTTTACATTGACATGTAGGATTTATTTTTTTTATTCGTATTAAAATTTATGTGTCGATGGAGGAAATTAAAATGAAAAAAATAAAAAATATCTTAATGCTAGGCTGCTCATTAGGATTATTCTTAACGATGGGCTCATGTAATAAAGAAGCACTAATTAAGGTTTATACAAGAGACACTACTAGTGGAACAAGAGAAGGTTTTTTTGAAGGAATTGGATTTAATGACGCAAAGAAGGACAATTCTTTATTAGCGAAAGGTTATGTTGAAGTATCTGGAAATGATACGATGATCAGCGGAGTAAAACAAGATGAAAACGGAATCGGTTACATTTCTCTTTCTTCATTAAAGGAATCATCTTTAAAAGGGTTAACATATGAAGGTGTTGTTCCTAGTGAAGAAAACGTTCTAAATGGAACTTATCAATTAACAAGAAACTTTAATTATTGTATAAGAGAAAGTTATTCCGATGTAGCTAAAAAAGAAATCGTAGAAGCGTTTATCTCTTACATGGGAACTATTGAAGGAAAATCTACAATTCAAGAACACGGGGGAATTGTAGAAAATAGTAATAGCGATAAATCATGGGAAGAAATAAAAGATAACTATGATATTGCAAGCAAAGACAATAGTAAAGTTACTATAGTTGTTGGAGGATCTACTTCAGTTAAAAGCATCGTTTCTAATTTGTTAAATGAATTTTCTGCAAAATGTGGAAACTTTGTTTATGAACATAATCCTACTGGTTCAGGAGATGCATACAAAAGAACTAATGGTAGCGAAAAAGATGGAGTAAACGCATGCGATTTAGCTTTTGCTTCAAGAGAATTTAAAAATGATTCTGAACCAATGGATGAGTCTTTAAAAGGTAAAATGTGCATTGATGCAATTGTCGCGGTAGTAAATAAATCAAATAGTATAAACTCTATTACTAAAGATCAATTAAAGAAAATTTACGATGGAACCTATACAAAATGGAGCGAAGTTAAGTAAATTTTATGAATAGTGATTCAACTAATAAAAGAATAAAAAGAAAAACTATGCAAGATAAAATAGTAAGGCTAATTTTCATGGCAATTACTATTTTTTGCGCTTCTATAATAGTTTTTATTACATTCTTTATTCTAATTAAAGGTATAACTCCTTTTGTTAAAAAATATCAAATTGGTGAAGGATCTTATAGCGTTAATTTTTTTAAATTCTTATTTGGAACTACTTGGTTTGTTAGCCCAAATAATTATGGCGCTGGCTTTGTTATAATCAATACTATTTTTGTCACTCTTATGGCTTTAGTTATTGCAATTCCAGTATCGATTTTATCTAGTTTATTTATATGTAAAATAGCCCCTAAAAAAATATCGAAGGTATTAAATTATGCCATAGAAATATTAGCTAGTATTCCTTCGGTAATATTTGGCCTATTTGGAATGGGAATAATTACTAAATTTGTAAAAAATTTATCATCTTTATTCAACTATCAAAGTGCAGGTGGAATATCTAGTTTATCCGCGGCAATTGTTTTAGCAATAATGATTATACCTACAATTACGATGGTCTCTAACACTTCAATAAACGCTGTTGACAAGAAATTTATTGAAGGTTCTTTAGCTTTAGGCGCAAGTAAAACTCAAACAAATTTTAAAGTAGTGTTAACCAGTGCTAGATCAGGTATTTTTTCTGGAATCATTCTTGGAGTAGGAAGAGCTCTTGGAGAAGCAACAGCAGTTAGCATGGTTTGTGGTAATGCTGGATCAGGACCTAGCTTTAATCCTTTTGATATAACTAGAACCTTGACCTCGACAATGCTTAATTCTATCCACGAAACTTCTGGGTTAGATTACGATATTAGGTTTAGCGTAGGAGTGTTATTGATTATAATAATTTTAGTCACTAATTTCCTTTTAAATTTCATAAATAATAGAATCGGTAAACGTTATGGACAATAATGAAAAGAAACTAAAAATAAGAAAAATTAAAGATATCTTATTAAATGGAATAACCTACATATTCTCTTCTTTTGGAATTGTTATTTTAATTGTGTTATTAACTTTTATTTTTTCAAATGGAGCTAAGAGTTTATCATGGAAAACTATCACTTCAAATTATTATGAAGAAGCATATTTTGCAAAGTGTGAAACTAATGAAGAGCTTACTTTTTCTTTAGAAGATGGGAATGATATCTATTATTCAAAAGTGTGGGGAATTGGGTTAAAAGATTCTAAAGATTTAGAAAACAATCCAGTAGTAAAAATTGTTTATATTGATAATCTATCGCCATTAAAGAACGCTTTAGATCAAAACACTAATGAAAGAATACTAGTACTAAAAGGCCAAATAATTAAAAGGATACAAATGGTTAATACAAATGGTGAAAGATCAATCATCAGCGCAAAATATGGCTCTCAAGCTATCGTTGACGCATTAGATAATTCATATCAAATAAATGAACTATATTATGCAACTATGGGTGGGGGAATAAGAGGATCTTTACTTACGACGCTATATTTAATATTTTTGACCTTAATTATTTCTCTACCTCTTGGAATAATTGCTTCTCTTTATTTAAGTCAATTTGCTAAAGATAACAAACTGACAAAAATAATTAGATCATTTATCGATATGACTAGCGGTATTCCTTCAATTATCTTTGGTTTAGTGGGAGTTATCGTCTTTATTCCAATTGTAAATGGTGTGACTTCTTCTAGTGGTGGAAACATCATTTCAGGTGCTTTAACGATGACTATTATGCTTCTTCCTACAATTATTAGAACTTGCGAAGAATCATTAAGAGCCATACCTAAATCATATACTCACGCTTCTTTAGCTTTAGGGGCAAGTCAAACTCAAACGATTATGAAAGTGATACTTCCAAATTCTATTCCAGGGATTTTAACTTCTACTCTACTTGCTCTTGGTAGAATTATAGGGGAAAGTGCCGCATTGATCTTTGCAATAGGTAGCTCGATTAAAGATAGCATTTCCTTAACTGGTTCATCAACGACTCTTGCAGTTCATATTTGGAGCGTGCTTTCTGGTGAAAACCCTAATTATGAACAAGCGTGTGCAATTAGTATTTTAATTATTATCATCGTCTTGGTATTAAATGTTTTAGTAAAGTTAGTTAGTAAAAAACTAAATAGATTTGAGGTAAAATCATGAGTGAAAATAGTATTGTGTTTCATATTGAAAATTTAAATTTATCTTATGGAGAAAAGCATGTTTTAAAAGATGTTAATTTAGATATCTATAAGAATAAGATTACGGCTTTTATCGGGCCTTCGGGATGTGGAAAATCAACTCTATTAAGATGTTTAAATAGAATGAATGACTTAATAGATAATTGTAAGATTACTGGAACGATCAATTATATAGATAACGATGTTTTTTCTCTTAATCCAATGAGTTTAAGGACAAATGTAGGAATGGTATTTCAAAATCCAAATCCTTTTCCAATGTCTATTTTTGATAATGTGGCTTATGGGCCACGTTGCCAAGGGATAAAAAATAAAAAAATTCTCTCAGAGATTGTGATCGATTCTTTAAAAAAAGCGGCGCTTTATGATGAAATATCCGATCGATTAAAAGATTCTGCTTTATCTTTATCAGGAGGGCAGCAACAAAGGCTATGTATCGCAAGAGCCATCGCCATGCATCCAAACGTCATTTTGATGGATGAACCAACAAGTGCATTAGATCCAATTGCCACTTTAAAAATCGAAGAATTGATCGACAAACTAAAAGAAGAATATACGATAGTTATCGTTACTCACAACATGCAACAAGCAACCAGAATTAGCGATTACACGGCATTTTTCATGTTAGGTGAAATCGTTGAATATGGGGAAACTTCAGAATTATTTAAAAATCCGAAGAATAAAAAGACAGAAGATTACATTACTGGTAGATTTGGATAGGAGAAATATTTATGAAATTAGAAAAAGAAATTGAACACTTAACTCAAATGGTCTTTAAAATGGCAGATGTCGTCGAGACTAATTTAAAATATGCGATTGGATTATATAAGGAATTTGATGAAGAAAAATATGAGTTAATCAACGATGATGTGGTTGATATGCACGAAAGACTGATTGAAGAGATGTGCTTAGATATCATGATTAAAGAACGACCATACGCAAAAGATTTAAGAGTAGTCACTGGAATTTTAAAACTAGTTGAAGACTTAGAAAGACTAGGTGATCACGCAGAAGATATCGCTACTTTTTCAAGAAAATTAGTGGGAGTGAAATCTATTGAAATCCCTAATTTTGATTCAACAGTCGACTTAGCTCTTGAAATGGTCCACGACTCCGTAAATAGCTTTGTTAATAAAGATGATAAATTAGCAAGTGAAGTTATAAAAAAAGACGATATTATCGATGAGTCTTACGATCAAATAATATCTTACTTAATTAATGAAACAGAAAAAGGAAATTGTGTTCCTTCCTTTGCTATCTATATGACATTAATGATAAAATATATAGAGAGAATTGCTGACCACGCTGTAAATGTTGCAGAATGGGTTATCTATATTTCCAGCGGTTTTCATAAGGATAAGATGATATTCTAAAGGAGGAAGTATGCCACTTACAATATATTCTCTTGAAGACGATAAAGATATTTCAAAAATTATTAACAAAACATTAACTAAGCAAGGTTATGAAGTAGAATCATTTTTTGATTCCACCTCATTTTTAAAACGGATTCAAGAAAAAATTCCTAATATGATTCTTCTAGACATGATGCTACCTGATATTCCTGGTAGAGAAGTCCTTCAAATGCTAAGATCTAATTCAATATACGATAATGTTCCAATTATTATCATTTCCGCGAATAGAATGGTTCTTGATAAAGTTGAAGGATTAGATTTAGGCGCGGATGATTATATTGAAAAACCATTTGATATCTTAGAATTAATGTCGAGAGTTAACGCTCATTTTAGAAGATTCAAAAAGAAAGATATCTTCAAAGTGGAAGATATGGAATTAGATGTTAATAAACATACTTTTACTTATAGAAATAAGTTAATCGATTTAACTAATAAAGAATTTGAAATAATGAAACTTCTTTTAGAAAATGTTAATGAAGTCGTATCAAGAGATACGATACTAGAAACTCTTTGGGGAGAATCTTCCTCTTATCAAAGTAGAACTGTAGATATGCATATTAAGTCAATTAGACAAAAATGTGAAAACGAAGGAATTATTCAAACAGTTCACGGGGTAGGCTATAAAATTAAGATATGAAGAAAAAATATATATTAATTAATACCATTATTTTATTATTTACGATGCTAACTTTTTTAATAGCTTCTTTTTTAATCGTGGATTCAATTAATAAAGATAAGGTAAAAAAAGAAATAACCAATTATTTATATATCGTAGAAAATCATTTTGATGGAAATAATTACGAAGAATCCGCGAATGAGATTTATTTAGTCGACTCTTCGATTAGAATCACTTTTATTTCTCCGGAAGGAAATGTTCTTTACGACAGTAAAAAAGAAAGTGAAGAAAACCATTTATCTCGTCCTGAACTTAAAAATTTGGGAAATATATATTATCGTTATTCAAATACCTTAAAAAAGAAAATGGTATATATCGCTGGGTTTGAAAATAATGTATACATCCGAATCTCCATGGCGGAGACTCTCGTTAATGAAGTGACTAATTCATTGATTCTTTATGGTAGCATCCTTTTAGTGGTTTTATCTTTAGCTTCAATTATTGCAATTGTAAAAACTTCAAATAAAATCTTAAAGCCAATTAACGACAGCGTTAATTCCCTTGCAAAAATTGTTGATGATGATGTAAATGACTATAAAGATAACATCACAAAACTAGAAGAAGAAATTGAAAAAGTAAGATCTTTGATCAATTCAAAAATTGAAACTATCGATCTTGAAAAAAGAAAACTAAATCACATAATCAATCATATGGAGCAACCACTTGTTGTTATCGATAAAAATAAAAAAATTGTATTAATTAATTTAAAAGCGTGCGATATCTTTGAACGGTCCTATGAAATGGTAATAAATAATGATTATTCTTATTTATTTTCTGGCGAGTTGATTCAAATTATAAATAAAGTGTATGAAAATAAGCAAGAAGCAAGATATTTATATGCATTTAAGAACGAAACATATTTATTAAATATTTCCATTTTTGATAATGAAGAATTTGATTTTTCTATTTCTCTTGTTGCTATGAATATCACTAGTGAAAAGAAAATTGAAAAGATGAAAGAAGACTTTTTCGCAAATGCTTCTCATGAACTAAAAAGCCCTTTGACATCCATCATTGGATATCAACAAATGATTAAAGAGGGGATTATCACCGACGAAGAAGAAATTGAATCCGCGACCACTAAAACTATTAGAGAAGCTAAAAGAATGAATCAAATTATCATTGAAATGCTTGAATTATCAAAATTAGAAACACAAATAAAATTAGATAAGGAAAATATTCTCTTATATCAAATATGTCAAGAAGTACTAAACAGCTACTCTCAACTAATTGAAGAAAAAAATATTAAAGTAGAAACATACTATACAGATTTATCTATTTATATTAATCGGGAAGATTTATACGAATTAGTTAAAAACTTAATTGAAAACGCGATTAAATATAATAAAAAAGAAGGAAGAATCGTTATTTCTATCAATAAGCAAAATAAATCTCTAATAATTGAAGATTCTGGAATTGGCATATCTGAAGAAGATCAAACTAGAGTCTTTGAAAGATTTTATCAAGTTGATAAAGCTAAATCTAAAGAAATGGGTGGGACCGGACTTGGACTTGCGATCGTCAAACACATTTGCATTAATAACAACATAAAAATATTCTTAGAAAGTAAACTAAATAAAGGGACTAAATTCACTTTGATCTTTTAATCTTAATTAAGATAATAATCAGAACAAAAATAGGATATATAAAATATCGATAAGAAGAACTTTTCTAGGACCATAAGTCTCAACTTTCCTACTCAATAAATTAGCGACATAATTCATGGAAATTTACTTTAAGAATTCACAACATTGAAATTATTGTATGAATGTTGTTGACAATAAAATGCGGGGGACTATAGTATTATCAATATAAACAATACAAAAATTATTAAAAAAACAAGATTATTCCTAAAATTTACCTATAGTAATAATCTTGCTATTTTATTCTACTTTGCGAACGCCCTAAATTGTTAACCAACTTTAATTTTATATACCTCAAAAATATCTAACCCAGTTAGATTTTTTTGTTGACAATATATTTATATAGTAATAAAATTCAATACCATAAGGAGGCTATTATGAATAAAAGACAACATGCGATCGATATTTTAGAAAGATCTGTTCCTTGCGTTCCAAAACTATTTTTTGATAAATTGAATAAACATGAAAAAGGAGTGGATTTTGCTTTAAGATATCTTTATAACTCTGAAGAAGAAACTAATGCTGGTGATTTAGCAAGAGCATTAGACGTATCTACTGCACGAGTGGCCATTTTATTAGATAAAATGGAAAAGAAGGGCCTAATATATCGATATAGTTCAAAAGCAGATGCAAGAAAAACCATTATTGTATTATCAAAAAAAGGTAGAGATCTTGAACTAAAGAAAAGAGAAGCAATCATTAGAATTGTTGAAAGATTAATCGATGATTTAGGGCTTGAAAAATTAGAATCTTTTGTTAATACTTCCTTAGAAATTAATACTTCTTTAAAAGAAATACTAGAAGAAGGAAAAATTGAAATAGAATAATCTAACTTGGTTAGATAAATTTATAGAAAGGATATAAAGAATGTTCCATTTATTTAAATATTTAAAATCTAAAGAATGGTGTGGCCTTTTTATTGCTCTTGGTTTAATTGTTATTCAAGTATATTTAGAACTAAAGATGCCTGATTACACCAAAGAATTAACTAGAATCGTTCAATCGCAAACTAACTCGATGAATGAGGTGCTAAAAAATGGAGGCTTAATGCTTCTTTGCGCTCTTGGTAGTTTAGTTAGTGCTTTTTGCTGCGCTTTTTTAATTTCTAGAATATCAAGTGCTTTTTCAATGAATTTAAGAAATGAGCTATTTAGTAAAATCTCTAGTTTTTCAACTACTGAAATGAATAAGTTTTCCACTCCTAGTTTAATTACTAGAACTACAAATGACGTAGTGCAGATGCAAAATTTTATGTCGATGGGAATTCAAATGATTTTTAAAGCACCTATTATGGCTATTTGGGCAATTTTAAAAATCTCCTCTACTGACATCAGGTGGACTGTTGCAACGATTATTTGTGTAGGAATTATCGTAGTTTGCGTTCTTATTTTAGTAGGTTTGTGTTTACCAAGATTTACAAAAATACAAAAGTTAACCGATCAAATTAATGATGTAACAAGAGAAAATGTGTCTGGAGTAAGAGTAGTAAGAGCTTTTAACGCTGAAAATTATCAAGAAGAAAAGTTTGAGACAGTCAATCAAGAGATCACCAAAAACAATTTGCTTACTAGTAAAGCAATGGGATTTTTAAGCCCAGTTATGACAATATGTATGAACGGTCTATCTTTAGCGATTTATTGGATAGGAGCAATCCTTATCAACAATATGCATTTAGAAGATTATTCTGGCGATATGCTTCTTCTATTACAAGAAAGAGCAATCGTCGTTGGAAACATGGCAGCTTTTTCTCAATATGCAATGCAAGTAGTAATGTCATTCATGTTTTTAATTATGGTATTTATCATTTTGCCAAGAACTATGGTTTCCGGCAAAAGAATATACGAAGTATTAAGAACTACTCCTTCAATTAAAGATGGAAATGGTAACACTAAAACTGAAGTAAAAGGCGAGATAGAATTTAAAAATGTTTCTTTTACTTATAATGGAGAAGTATCACCATCGCTTACTAATATTAGTTTTAAAGTAAATAAGGGAGAAACTCTTGCAATCATTGGAGCGACTGGTTCAGGTAAAACTTCCCTCATAAATTTAATACCTAGATTTTACGATGTTAATGAAGGAGAAATTCTTGTCGATGGAATAAATGTAAAAGAATATAAACTAAAAGAGCTAAGAAATAAGATCTCTGTAGCCTCTCAAAAAGCAATGCTATTTAAAGGGACAATTCAAGATAACATCACTTATGGCAGTGAAGAAAGAGATGAGTCAAGAGTCTCTAAAGCTCTAGAAATATCAAAGTCAGATTTTGTTAAAGAACTTGATAAAGGAGTAAATAGTGAAGTAAGCCAAGGTGGAACAAATTATTCAGGTGGACAAAAACAAAGGATTTCTATCGCTCGGGCAGTTTATAAAAAAGCGGAAGTAATCATCTTTGATGATACCTTCTCCGCATTAGATTACAAAACCGATATGTTAGTAAGAAAACAAATCAAGGAAAACTTAAAAGATACCACAATAATAATAGTTGCCCAACGAATTGGAACTATTAAAAACGCCGATAAAATCATCGTTTTAGATGAAGGGAAAATTGTAGGAATGGGCACTCATGAAGAGTTATTAAAGTCATGTGAAGTTTATAAGGAAATTGCTCTTTCTCAATTATCAAAGGAGGAACTATAGTATGCACGGACCTATGGGAAAACATCATCCTGGAAAAAAAGAAAAATTAGATGTTAAGTCGATAAAAAAACTTTTAGGCTATTGCAAAGCTTATCTACCATCGATAATCGTATCTATTATTTTAGCCATCTCTACTGCAATAACACAAATTATTGGTCCTAAAAAAATAGAAAACTTAATGAATATCTTAACAGAAGGTGTTAGTTCAATTAATGGAATTGATATGAGTCAATTTTTAAACGGCTGTATAATTCTTGTAATTATTTATGTTTTAGGAGCTCTATTTGGGTATGCTCAGCAATTTATTACTGCAGAAGTAACTCAAAGAACCTCAAAAAGATTAAGAACGGATATTGATGTAAAGATTAATAAACTACCATTAAAATATTTTGATACTACGACAAGAGGTGATATCCTTTCTAGAGTTACTAATGATGTTGATACTATTTCTCAAACTTTAGGAAGCACAATAGCAAATTTAGTAAATGCTATATCTTTATTTATAGGTGTTCTGTTCATGATGTTTTATGTGAATTGGATATTGGCCATAGTTACTATTGCAACATCCATTCTTGGCTTTGCCTTTATGTTTATCGTCATGGGAATTTCTCAAAAATATTTTAATAGAAGGCAAAAAAATCTTGGACAAATGAATGGCCACATCGAAGAAATCTACACTAATCACAATGTAGTTAAATCATATAATGGTGAAGAAGAAGCAATGAAGAAATTCACAGTTATTAACAATAACCTTTTTAAAAATAACTTTAAGTCTCAGTTTTTATCAGGTATGACTCATCCAGTTATGAACTTTGTGGGTAATTTATCATACGCTTTAATTTTTATTGTTGGTGTGGCATTAATTATTAATGGATCTACTGCAGTAGGATTTGGCACGATCATTTCCTTTACGATGTATAGTAGACTATTCTCTCAACCCCTTAATACAATCGCTCAATCAATTTCTTCAATTCAACAAGCCTCTGCGGCTTCAAAAAGAGTATTTGAAATGCTAGATGAAAAGGAATTAGAAGATGAATCTAATAAAACTAAAGTATTAACTGATGTCAAAGGAGATGTTGAATTTAAAAACGTTAAATTTGGCTATAGTGATGAACTAATAATTAAAGATTTCTCTATCAAATTAAAAGCCGGACAAAAGGTTGCAATAGTAGGCCCTACTGGTGCTGGCAAAACCACTCTTGTTAATTTATTGATGAGATTTTATGAAGTAAATGAAGGAAAAATTTTAATTGATGGGGTTCCCACCAATGAATTGACTCGGGAAAACGTTCACGACTTATTTGATATGATCTTACAAGATACTTGGCTATTTGAAGGAACACTTAGAGAAAACCTCGTCTATAATAAAGAAGGGATAAGCGATGAAACGTTAGATAAGGTATGTAAAGCAGTAGGATTACGTCACTTTGTTAAATCTCTTCCTCATGGATATGACACTATTCTTGACGACTCTTTGAGTTTATCAGAAGGGCAAAAACAACAATTAACTATTGCTCGGGCAATGATTAAAAATGCTCCTTTATTAATCCTAGATGAAGCTACTTCTTCTGTCGATACAAGAACTGAACTTGTCATTCAAAAAGCGATGGACAAATTAACAAAAGGAAGAACATCATTTGTTATTGCTCATCGACTTTCTACAATCAAAAATGCCGACATCATTTTAGTTATCAATAATGGGGATATTATTGAGCAGGGAACCCATGAGGAATTACTTGATAAAAAAGGATTCTATTTTGATTTATATAATTCACAGTTTCAAACAGTTTAATCAAGTTTTTCCTTATTAAAAATAAGTCTTAATATTGACTTTTATTAAAAATAATTTATAATTTTTTACGTAAGGAGTGAAATATGGATTCTAGAAGAAACACTTATCAACGAGATCTAATTAGAATGGTTATGAAAGATAATTTTAACCATCCTACCGCTGATGAAATCTATGATGAAGTTAAAAAAATTGATCATCGAATCAGTCGTGGTACTGTCTATAGAAATTTATCGATTCTTGCTGAAGATGGTGAAATATCTCACTATAATGCTCCATTTGGGCCAGACCATTACGATTCCATCTTAGAACCTCATTATCATTGCTTATGTCGAAAATGTGGAAAATTAGTGGACGCTAAGATTCCATATGATAATAAGTTAAATTCTATTGCAAATGTTTGCGATGGATTTAAACTTGAATCGCACGATTTAGTATTCGTAGGAGTATGTAAGGATTGTTGCGATCAAAATAACTAGAAACCAAGAACATTCATTATAGGAGGAAGAAAAAATGAAAAAATGGGTTTGTAAAGTATGTGGCTATGTTCACGAAGGAGATGAATTACCAACAGTTTGCCCTCGTTGCAAACAACCTTCTGAAAAAGTATTTGAAGAAGTAAAGGTAAAAAATCCTTATGCAGGAACTAAGACAGAAAAGAATTTAAGAGACGCTTTTGCTGGAGAATCTCAAGCTAGAAATAAATATACATATTTTGCTAGCGTCGCTAAAAAAGCAGGATATGAACAAATTGCTGCATTATTCTTAAAGACTGCAGATAATGAAAAAGAACACGCAAAAATGTGGTTTAAAGAATTAGGTGAATTAGGTGATACCGCTGAAAACTTAAAACACGCTGCTGAAGGTGAAAACTATGAATGGACAGATATGTATGATCGTATGGCTAAAGAAGCTGACGAAGAAGGCTTCCACGAATTAGCAGAAAAATTCAGAGGCGTTGCAGCAATTGAAAAAGCTCACGAAGAAAGATATAGAGCATTATTGAAGAATGTTGAAGAAAAGAAAGTCTTCGAAAAGAGCGGAGTTACAGTTTGGGAATGCAGAAACTGTGGACATATCGTCGTTGGAACAAAAGCTCCAGATGTTTGTCCAGTATGTGCACACGCTCAAAGTTATTTTGAAGTAAGAAACGAAAATTATTAATAATCTATAATTGATTTATAAAGATTGGTGAGATAATCATCAGTCTTTTTCTTTTTTATAGTAGAAAGACATATTATTATATTGTTTATATTTACAAATAATTGTTATAATTCACAATAGATGTTAGGAGAAAAAATATGGATGATCAACATTTAAATAAGAAAAAGAAAATAAAAAAAGTAGGCATTATTTTAGTTATTATTGGTGGATTATGTTCCGCAATAGGATTAATCTCTTTCTTTTCTAGCTTTTTTGGAAATGGTTTTCCATTTTTATTTTTCTTATGTTTTATTGGTTTTCCTCTTTTAGGAATAGGAGGAAGTCTTCTTTCAGTTGGGTATCGAAGAGAAATCAATTCTTATATGAAAGATGAAGATATTCCAGTAGTTAAAGACTCTTATTATGATTTAAAACCAGAGATTAATGATTTTGTCGATACTATTAAAGGTAGCGAAAGAAAAGAAGATGTCATCGTTTGTTCTAAATGTGGTGAGAGAAATGATGAAGGAGATAGATTTTGTAAAAGGTGTGGGCAACCTATCTTAAAAAGAAGATGCCCAAACTGTTTATCTTTTGTAGATGAAGATAGTTCTTATTGCCCTAAATGTGGGAGAAAGTTGTAGGTAAGTTATGTACGAGTGTAAAGAAAGCGATTGGAAATTATTTAAGAAAAAAATAGCCTCTTGGCAAGAAGATTATATGGAGAAACTCAACTTAGAATATATTTCTTTATTACAAAGAGAAGAAGATCCTTCACATAATTTTTGGGACCTATGTGATAGAATTGATAAAGACAAAAAGAAACCAGGAGTTGTTGTTGAGATGAGTAGAGCAAAAATGTTTACTAATCTTCTTGATTTACTTAATGATGGTGTAATAACTTTTAAAGACTTAGAAGATTTTAGCGAAGAATTAATCGAATCACTAAAACATTTTGTTGAGAAAAAATAGTATTTTTTAACATAATTCTTTCTTTTATTTTTGGAAAATAAACTATAATGGTTTATTGCTTTTTTAGCTAAAAATGCGATTATCCTCATAAAAATGGAATATTTAATAAAAACTCCCTCATTTTTGCGCGTTTTTGATTAAAGATTTTCTTTCTTTGCTCAAATTTGATAAATAGATAGCAATAAATAAAGCCAGATAGATCAATTAACTATCTGGCTTAGTTTTATTTGCTACAAAAATCTCTAAATTCTTCTAATTCTTCAAAAGAATCAGTCTTTAAGAAGAAAGCTTCATTTCCCATTGCTCCAGCAAGGATTTCTGGCATCCATTCATACATGACGATTTTGTTTTTATATTTTTCCAAAATGTCGTATGTTGAATGAGTATAGGTGTTTTGTTTTCTTCGAGCATAATATCCACAGTAATAGTGAGGAAGCGATAAGTTTTCTCTTGTAGAGTCAAACGCCATTACTTCCGCCCAAATTCGATAGGTGGATACGCTATTTGCAAAGTTGATCATATCTGGAGTATATCCTCCTGGACATCTCATGTTAACTTCAAGGCCGACGATATCACCTTTTTTTCCAAGACCTTCTTTATTTTCTTTTAATCTAAAGAATTCTAGATGGAAATATCTACTTTTTGCTTCAAATCCTTTTAAAACTTTTCTTCCTGCTTCTTCAAGATCTTTTGGACATTCTTTATTTGAATAGTAGAACACATCACTTGCTCTATTTACTACTTCCATAATTGGAGTAGGGAATACTTCGTTAGAAAAGAAGACGGGGTTAGAATGGCTATCGACAATTCCATCAAAAGAAATTAAATCCCCATTAATATATTCTTCCATAATATATTTGACTGAAGGGAAATCTTCTTTATAGAATTTTTCAAGTTCTTCCATATTGTTAATTTTATAGGTGTTGTAAGCTCCTACTCCATTATCAGGTTTAACTATTACTGGAAAGCCCACTTGTTTAACAAACTCAATTCCTTTTTTTAATGTAGTAGGGATGTGATATCTAGCTACTGGGACTCCTGCTTTTTTATAGCATACTTTCATTGCTTCTTTAGATTTAAAGAAATTGATTTGATCATCTTTTTTACCAGTATTGACATTAAAGTCAGTTCTCAAATGGGCATCTAACTCTAACCAATACTCATTGTTTGATTCAATGTAATCAATTTTTCCATATTTGAAAGCAAAATAAGCAACTGCTCGATATACCTCATCATAGTTTTCCATATTATTAACTTTATAATATTCAGTTAACGCTCCTCTTAATTCTTCATCTAAATTGAAATATTGCGTTTGAGATATACCTAATACGTTAATTCCTAAATTTTTTAATTCCTGACAAAAACGATAATAAGTTTTTGGAAAATCAGGAGAAATAAAAACAAAATTCATAAATAATTACCTCTCTTTGACATAATTCTACAAATAAAATATTAATAAAAAAAGAAATAACGATAAATATAATTATGAAATCGGTTACTTCTTTTGTAATATATTACAATTAATGATTATCTTATTTGATTAATCTAGATTACTTATTGCACATGTAACGGCTAATGAACCTGGACCAATATGACACGATACACTTAATGATAAGGAATCTAAGTACATAATCTTTAAATTAGGAAATGCTTCTTGAACTTGCTTTTTAAATGTTTGAGCTTCCTCTAGATTATCGGTGTGAGCGATAGAAAGAACCATTTTTCCTTGATCGCATGCTTCTTTAAAATCATTTTCTAAATCGTGTTTGATCGCATTGATCATTTTTATTCTTCCTACTCTAGTTGAAAGAACTTTGCAATAAGAGTCTAGTTTTTGACCACGAATTTGAAGAACTGGTTTAATGTTTAGTAATGCCCCTAAAGCGGCGGCTGCTGGAGTAACTCTTCCTCCTTTTTTGAGATATTCTAGAGTATCAACCATAATATAGATGCTAGAAGTCATTTTGGTGTTCATCAAATAAGAAACAATTTCAGTTGAACTTTTACCTAAATCAACTAAATGTTTAGCTTCATAGCAACTTAATTTTTGGGTAACAGAAATTCTTTGATTATCGACGACGTGGACTTTACCTTTATATTCTTCTTGTTGAGATAAACTAGTTGCATTCGAGCACGTTGCAGAAAGGCCACTAGACATTGGGATAAAGATAATCTCATCGTATTCTTTTAATAAATTGTCCCAAGTGTCCATCAATGTATAGGCAGAAGGTTGAGATGTAGAAATATTAGCGTTTTGCTTTAATTTCTCGTAAAAGTCTTTTTGGGATAAAGATATTTCTTCTAAATATTCCTCTCCGTTAATAATAAATGGCATTGGAATAACATAGATTCCATTTTTTTTACCTTCTTCAATAGTTATTCCTGAATTGCTGTCAGTTAATACTGCTATTTTACTCATACACCCTCCTACTTTTTCTTATAATAAATAATGGTAAACTCTTTTCTTTCATCAATTTTATATGGAGTAAAGAGATCTTTATATTCAGGAAAATATACATTTCCTGTATAATCTCCTTTTATTTCTGAAACAATTAATTCTTCGCAATAAGGTAAGAATAATTTGTAGATGGAAGCTCCTCCGCAAACATACACTACTTCTTCCGAGTCTTTATATCTATTTACAAGTTCCATGTAGTCAGTAACTACTTCACAACCTTGAGCGTCATAGTTTTTATCATAGTTTAGAACGATGGTAGTTCTTCCAGGGAGAGGTTTACCAATAGATTCAAAAGTCACACTTCCCATAATCATTTTGTGGCCCATTGTCGTTTCTTTATAGTGTTTGAAATCTTCTGAGATGTGCCAAGGGATTAATGAGCCATTACCAATTAAACGATTTTTATCGTGAGCGACAATAATTTTTAGCATATTATACAGATACCTTTCCTTCAATTTTTGGATATGGATCATATCCTACTAATTCAAAATCATCAAATTTAAAATCGAGAATTGAATTTACTTTTCTTTTTATTTTGAGCTGAGGAAGAGGGCGAGGGGTTCTTTCGAGTTGCGTCTTAACTTGCTCGACAAGATTTAAATAGATGTGAACATCACCAAAAGTGTGAATGAATTCTCCTGGTTCTAAGTTGCATACGTGAGCCATCATAATAAGTAAAGTTGCATAAGAAGCGATATTAAATGGCACCCCTAAGAATAGATCAGCACTTCTTTGATATAGTTGGCAAGATAATTTCTTTCCATCTCCTGAAACGTAGAATTGAACAAAAGCGTGACAAGGAGGGAGAGCCATTTGATCGATTTGAGAAGGATTCCAAGCACAGATGATATGCCTTCTTGAAAATGGATTTTCCTTGATGGATTTTTCAACTTCTAATAATTGATCGACACCATAAGAATCTCTCCATTGCTTTCCATATACTGGACCTAAATCTCCATATTTAAGGGCAAATTCTTCATCTTCTTTAATCTTTTGAATGAATTCATCCATAGTTTCGCCTTGATAATCTTGTGACTTTTTATATGCTTCATAAGGCCATTCATTCCAAATGCGAATATTTTGTAACACTAATGGCCTAATATTCGTGCTACCCGAAATTATCCAAAGAAGTTCTCCAAGAACAGCTTTAAAATATACTTTTTTGGTAGTTAAAAGAGGAAATCCTTTTTCTAAGTCGCATCTCATTTGATAGCCAAAAGTTGAAATAGTACCAGTTCCAGTGCGATCTTCTCTCTTAGTCCCATTTTCTAAAACATATCTACATAAATCTAAATAGTTTTGCATAAATTTACACTCCTTGGTTCTTTTCTTTGTCTATTTTAGCATAGGAACATTATTTTTTTCATTATGAAAATATCATTATTGAAATATTATTTTTTAAAAAAAATACATTAAAAACCAATTTTAGCCATTTTTTGACTATTGAATATAATACTAATAAGTGATATTATAAATATCACTCCACGTGAGTAACTGGGGATGTCTTGGTTTCGACGGGGTAGGTAGAATATAAAACGCAGTCGGGTTGTCGCGTTAAAGACAAAAACAAATATCTGGCAACAGAACATCTTATTCTTACGCAGCTTGCTAATTAAGCCACTTGATGTGTCCCTATAGGTGGGATCGTAAGCATCACTCTAAGTTTGATCCCTTGATTTAGAAGTGGTGTAAAACTAAGGGAATAAGATCTAATGATTTCTATAAGTTAGATACGAAAAAAAATATAGGATAGTCAAAGGTTGATTCGTTAATTAGTCTTACCTTTGATGAAACTTACTAGTTAACTAAACTGTAGTGGGTTATATGGGACTTATTTCGGACAGGAGTTCAATTCTCCTCATCTCCACCAAATGTGAATAGTCCTCTATTTGAACCGCAAAAAAGCGAAAGTCCAATGAGGTTTATATAGTAAATGCTAGTGAATTTTTCGCTAGCTTTTTTGTAATATTCCTGCTCAAATTGAACCTATCATGACTTCATGATACACGTCAAATTTCGTATACGTCAAAAAATAACACTACCCCAAAAATAAATGAAGAGACACATAAGAACCCCTTCATTTTTATATTTATCCGCCAAATAACGCCAGGCGGGATTGGGCTATTACTATATTTTTATCTTTATTTCACTTGAATAAGGAAGCAATGAATCAACGCTTTCACAATGGATATTTTCTAAAACATACTTAAAATATCATTCAACGTTTATATTGTTTATCTTACATGTTTGAACAATGGAGAATAATTTTGCTGTATATCTTGCTCTTACATAAGAACCTGATGTTTGGTGCTATATTAATGAAAAAAATTGTCAATTTATTTTCTGCTTTACTATTAACTGCAATCTCTTGTATGTTAACTAGTTGCGATTTTCTAAATGATTTATTAGGCGACAATGATTTAAATAATAAACAAGAATACTTCGATAGTGAATTAGAATCATCTACAGGTAAGTGGCTATTACAAGATGATACAGATACTTATTTTACATTTGACGGTTCTAAAAATGTTATGACTTATAGCTATGTTGAAGATGGTATTAGCAAATATTCTGGCACTTATAGAGTTGTTTCTAGAGGAACTGGTAAAGATGTCCTAACACCTTTAACTTTTATTTTCACAAGAAGTGATAAAGATAAAGAAGATTGGATTGGATGTTATGTCGAAGATTTTGATAGCGATTTTACTCAGTTTACAATTATGAGCGAAGAAGAAGATCTTGGAATTATTGATGGTTCTATTCATACTTATATCTATCGAATTAGTGAATTGCCTTATAAGATGGGAAGCTATATTTTAGAAGGTAATGAATACAAAGTTGAATCTGATAATTATAAATACTCTAATCAATTCTGCATTCCAAGTGGCACTTATACATTAGAAACTGGAGAAAAATTTATTTTCTTATATACTAAACCTGTAACTAATGAATTGTTTCAATATATAAATGGTGAAACAATTATTGAAGGAACTATTACAATAGCAGAAGATAAAAAGACAATTTATCTTTATATTGAAAATGATCCTTATAATAAAGTTACTGATGCTGATAAAGAACATTACGATACGACATTTGGTATTTATTATCCACCTGATTTCTATCTTAGAGGCGATTTTAGTAATCCAAATAAAATTGTAATTAATGATTTGTATCATCACACAGAAAGTCCAAGTGAAATTGAAGATTCAACTTGGGTGTTTGGAACATATAATAAAAACTAATAGATTTGTAAATACTAATTGCACTAGGCAACCGTATAAAAGTCATCCTCCAAGGATGGCTTTTCTTTTGCTTTATAGGGCTACGACAAAGGTACGATATTGTATTAAATGTAATGTTTCTAGACAAAAAGAAAGCGATGCTTTGATACAATAGAAATTTTGCAATAGTCAAGCAAAAGTAGACAATTTGTATCAAGCTTTAGAACACTTTTTCAAGCTTACTGTATTGATGTTTTTTTATATCAATACGCTATAATCGTTATCACTATTAAAATTTTGTTTTATATCATTTGTAAAAGAACAAAGCAAGAAATATTATAAGAACGAACGAAAATTAAAAATTTTAATCTAAAAATGTCAATTTAGCCCTAAAAAGCATAAAAAAGCCTAGACAACTTTTTTTCACAAACACTATTATTCATTATTCGAAAAGTAATATATACTCTATTTCAACTTTACTTTATTAATGTTTTTTATATCAATACGCTCTAATCATTATCACTATTGAAACATCTAAGACACCTTTTTATAATAGTATCTATAAGGAGAAACACTATGATAGATAATGAGAATTATAAATTTCTCTTAGAAATCGGATTCACTTTAAATGAAGCGAAAGTCTATTTAACTTTATTACAAAATAGATACTTAAACGGGTACGAAATAAGCAAACTTTCTAACGTATCTCGCTCTTTAGTTTATAACGTAATCAATAGGTTGGTCGATAAAGGTTTCGTTTTAAAAAGTGAAGGCCAGATAAATTATTATTGTGCTTTACCTTATGATAAAGTTATTGAAAAAATTAGAAATAATAATATTAATAATTTAAACGTAGCTAGAGAGAAATTGAAAAATTATTCTCGTATAGAAAATGAATCTGAGTATATTTTTAATATTAAAGGAATAGATGAATTTTTTAGCAAGGCAAATGATTTAATATTAAATGCTGAAAAAGAGATTTCTATTTCTATTTGGAAAGAAGACTTTCCTAAAATCGAGGAAAGTTTATCAATCGCTTCTAAAAAAGGTATTAAAATTTATATTTTTAGTTTTTCAAATATAACTTTTCCTGCTGGAGAGATTTTTTCCTATCAACTTAAAGATCCAACCTCCTTATTTCCATATAGAAGAATAAGCATAGTTGTTGATGGTAAGGAAGTAATTATTGGAGAAAACCAAGGAGATAAATCAATATGTGTTCTCTCTAAAAATCACGCTCTTGTTTCTATGACTACTGATGAAATTGTTCTCAATATTTTTTGGTTAAAATATATCAAATCAAAAGGCTTATTAAAAAATAATGCTACTTCTGATGAATTTTTAACTTTATTAAACAAATTACGTGAAGACTTGGGAGTTTCTCCTGACATGACAAAAAATTATTTAGTATTCAATTTTCAATTTGGAGGTAAAGACTATGAATCAAACAAAGATTGAAAAAAAACAACAGCGGGAGGCTAAGGAACTAGCAAGAAGAGAAAGACAAGTAAAATTTAAAGAACACAAATTTTACATAATCTATCTTTTTATGATACTTTCTTTAGTATTCATAACTGATGAGATCGCATCTACCATTTCTATTCAATTCCAAAGTAACATTGTTAATGAATTTTTTGTGAATAAATTAGGAATGACTTATGGAGAAGGACTTTCCTTATTTTCTGGTTTAGGCATGCTCACTTATCCAATATCATTATTAATGGTCGTATATCGACCTCTTGCTGATAAATATGGAAGAAAGCCTTTCTTAATTTTAAATACTTTCTGCATGGCTCTAGGGTTATTTATCGTTTATCTTTCAAAAGATATATTCGTATATATGATTGGTGGAACATTAATGGGATTCATGGTTTCTCACGATATGCAAGCTGTATATATTCTTGAATGTTCTAGTGAGAAAAATCGAGCAAGAAATTATTCAATCATTAAAGCCATTGCTATTCTTGGAACACTTCTTGTTCCGCTTTTAAGAGAAACTTTAATGAAAAATGTAAGTGAAAGATGGCATTTAGTTTATTTAGTTCCTGCAATAATTGGATTTGTCCTTTCTTTTATAGCTCTTTTATGCGCTAAGGAAACCCATGTTTTCTTAACAAATAGAATTAATTATTTAAAAACCCCTTTAGACGAGAGAGAAAAAAAATCTAAAGAAGAAAAAATAAAAAATGCTCAAGGTGGAATTATAAATGCTATTAAGTTTTCTTTTAAGCATCATCAACTTCGTTGCTTGATCATTGCTTGTGCTTTCTTCTATTTAGCATCATTAGCTACTGCAACATATAATACAGTCATGAAAGAAAGCGCTGGTATGAGTGAAGCACAAATTACCAATGCGTTATATTTATACCCTATCGGTAATGCTCTTGCCACTTTAATCAGTGGTTTCGTTTCAGATAAATTCGGAAGAAAAACGACTATTATAGCAATGGGCATCTCTTCTATTTGTTGCTACTCCTTATTTATGGCTTCTTCTATGCTTTCATGGTCACCATATCTTGCTGGCTTTGCTATTGGAGGATTTATGGGGTGCTATTGGGGAGCCGGAGATACTATTGGATCAATTATGTTTTCTGAATCAGCCCCTACGAATTTACGTTCTTCAGTCACAGTTATTAATACACTTTTAAATGGAGTTATTGGAGGAGTAGCATTATTAATTTCAATGATTATAGTTCCACATATTCCAAGTAGTATGTTTGGATACTTCTATTTATGCTTAACCATACCTGGATTAATAGGATCAACAATTGTGATTTTCAAATTTGTAGGTGAAACTAAAGGTTTAGATTTATCAAAAGTTACTGGAACAGAATGGGATAAAAAGGATGTTAAAAATGGATCAAAAAATATTTAATTGTAAAACAGATGAAAAACCACTTGATAATATTAAAGAAAATTGTGGGTTTGCTGCAATATTCAAGGATATTGGAGTTATTGGAGATTCGCTTTCAAGTGGCGAATTTGAAGCTACAGATGAAAACGGTCAAACTACTTACCATGATTTTTATGAATATTCATGGCCAGCTATTCTACAAAGAATAACAGGAACTAATTATTCTAATTATTCTCGAGGCGGAATGACTCTTAAAGAATTTTATGAATCATGGGCTGATAAAAACAATTTTTGGCAAAAAAAGCAAGCCTATATCATCGATTTAGGAAATAATGATATATACTTGTACAAACAACAAATCGGAAATGCTAAAGATATTAATATTGATAAGCCTTGTCTTAACCCTGACACTTATTTTGGCTACTTGGGAAAGGTTATCAGTAAACTCAAAAGTTTAGAAAAAGACTCATTTATATTTTTAGTTTCTATGCAAATCGATCATCTTTCAAAAGAAAAAGATGAAACTTCAAAATATGTTGCAAAAGAAATGGAAAAAGTAACAAAACTTTTTACTAATACATTCTTGATAGATATGACAACATATGGTCCAGCCTATGATGAAGAAACTCGAGAAAAATTTGCAATGGGATTTCATCCTAATGCAATGGGTTATTACATTTATGCTTTAATGATTGGAAACTATATTGATTATATCATTAGAAAGAATTATAAAGATTTCTTTAAAGTTCCTTTTATAGGTACTGGTCTAGATAATAAGAATTATTAATAAAAGTTTGTACTTCTTCTATTAATTTACTAATTAAGTTGTAAATATCATAAAAGAATTGTTGGAAAGCATCGGTTGCCAACAATTCCTTTTCTTTTGCCATAATCTCATCGTGGTGGTAATAACAAATTAGAAAAGATATTTATGAGAGGATAAAAACATTAAAAATGGATTAAATAAAACCAAACTTTGCTGAACTTGCTAAGGCGTGGGGATGTGATTATAGAACTGCTAAAAAGTATTTTTATCAAGATGAAAGTAAACCGCTAATAAGAAAACAAATGCCTTCTAAATTGGATCCTTATAAAGAGATAATTAATGAAAAGCTTAAACCATGCTGTTCCTATAATTTAATCTATAAATTTATTTGTAAGAAAGTAGGTTGATTAAATAACTAACTGCAACTATAACAGTAATAAACACGAAATTGATAAAAAAGCGAGCGTTTTTGAATCAATTATCTTAAATATCGCTGTTTTTATTTGTAATTATTTAAAAAAACAATTAACATTTAGGTAGAAGAAAGCATGATAAAAATACTTAGATAAAATGTTTTTTTTACTAAGTGCAACAAATATATATATGATTAGTGACTTCTTCGGGGGAATGATTAATTAGTAGTTGTGGACTACTTTTTAATCTTCTTAAGTAATGATGGATTTAATACCACACCATCACAATCAACCTTATTGATACCAATAAGATCTAGGAACTCTTTACCTAAACGTGCATCTTCTTCAACACATTGGTAAGGAGTTTTTCCATTTAAGGATTTCCTTGGATAAGAATTAATATTAGAAAATAATATATTGATATCTTTTCTCATTTTGTTTAAACCTCCATATAGAGATTATAAATCAAAAGAAAAGGAACTGTTAGAAACCAACATTTTCAACCGATGATTTCCTACAATTCCATTATGATATTTACAAGTACAAATCAAATTGTGTATTAATATATTTATTTAAGTAGTATCTTTTATGTTGCCTTCCCCTAGGGGAAGTGTAAATTGGGCAGAACAGTGAAAACTTAAAAAAATCAGCGCATCTATACAGCAAAAAAATAAGAAGAAGGAAAAAGTTAAAATAAAAATAGAAAAAAATGAAAATCGATTTTTATCAAAAAATGGAAGTATGCTATTTGTAGGTGATGTATATAGCAGAAAAATATTATCCTTGAACAGGGTTATTTTCTTCGTTAAAATCATAGTAATAATATAAAAAATGATAAAATGAATTCTTTTCTATTGACTTAAGAAAGAAAAACGACCAAAATGGAATTAGAATCCGAAAAGGACGTGATTGATAATGTATATTAAAAGAACAATTGAAAAAACAATCAAAAAGATGGCAAATGAATTTCCTGTAATTGTAATTTCAGGTGCAAGACAAGTTGGTAAATCAACAATGCTACAAATGATTAAAGAAGATAATATGAATTATGTAACTTTAGATGATTTAGATGCTAGAAATTTAGCATTATCTGATCCTAAGTATTTTTTAGAACAATACTCTTTTCCATTATTAATTGATGAAATACAATATGCCCCAAATTTATTACCATATATTAAAATGATTGTTGATGAAGAAAATTTAAAGGCATTAAAAAATAATACTGAACTAAAATCTTTATTTTGGTTAACAGGCTCACAACAATTTAAGGTTATGAAAGACGTTAGTGAATCTTTAGCAGGTAGAGTGGGAGTGTTAAGTTTATATTCATTATCTAATGCAGAAATTAATGGAAATGATGGCACATTATTTTTGCCTAAAATAGATGTATTAAAAAATAAATCAAATATAGAAGCTTGTGATTCAAAAGAAATATTTAAAAGAATTTTTAATGGTGGAATGCCAAGCATTGCTACAAAAACAATCGAAAGAAATAACTATTTTTCATCATATATAAACACATATATTGAAAGAGATGTTAAACAATTATTGAATGTGGGTAAAACAATAGAATTCTATAATTTTATGCAATATATCGCTGTAAGAACAGCACAAGAATTAAACTATTCAACTATTGCTAAAGAAATTGGTGTTGATTCAAAGACAATTAAAAACTGGATAAGTATTTTAGAATCATCAGGGATTATTTATTTACTTCAACCATTTTCAAGCAACTTATCAAATAGAATCATAAAATCACCAAAATTATATTTTATGGATACTGGATTATGTTCCTATTTAGCTAAATATCCAAATCAAGAAACATTAGAAGTTGGAGCTTTAGCAGGAGCTATATTTGAAACTTTTGTAGTTAGTGAAATAATTAAAAATATGACTAGTTATGGCTTAGAACCTAGAATGAATTTATATTATTATAGAGATAAAGATCAAAAAGAAGTTGATTTATTATATATAGAAGGGGATACTATATATCCTATAGAAATAAAAAAAGGTGTAAGTCCAAATAATCCGGATAAGAATTTTTCAGTATTAAACAAATATTCAAATGATATTGCAACTGGTATAGTCATTTGCATGACAAACAAACTACAACCAATAAATAGGAATTGTTGGTTATGCCCAATAAGTTTAATTTGAAAAGTGACATCATAAGAAATAAATAAGTTTAAATGTCTGAAGATAATATATAGAAGATTAAGACAAATGGGAGTATGTAAAGAAGAACGAAAACTTTCATATTGTTGAACAAGGATTAATGATTTTAGCGGAAACCATATTTAATAAGGAATCATAAGTAGATATCGCTTCTTTTTCAATCTTATCTAATAAATAAAGATGAAACTCAACGCCTAATTTATTAAAAATACCTTTTATGAGAAAATAACCAAAATTCTTAATTGGGGATTCATCAATCTTTCTAATCGCGAGTTCTTCTTTATCTTTTTTAACTTTCTTATTCATCTTATCAACTTCAGCTTTATAAAAAGAAAAAAGATCATCAAGATAACCTAAAGCCTTATAAGATTCATGAACAGAATGTTTTTTTCTTTATCATGAAAAGAATCATAGATTTGTAAATAGTCACCTTTTTTTAAATGAGAAACTTTAAGAAAATAAGCCATAAAAACATCTCCTTTTGTATAACATTAGTTAACACTAAAAATAAAAAAAAGAGTTTAATTGAAAAAATAGTATTATTTATAATGTTAAATGCTAATTAGTGACGATATTACTGAAAAATAATGTTTTCTTTGCTATAATCAAAATGACGCATGAGGTGGAACGTGAAAAGAATCAGTGCGAAAAGTTTATATTTTATTGAATTATTTCTAGCGGTTATTTTATCTTTATTTTGTTTTTTTGGGCAAATGAATGAAGATAATGGATTGATTTTAAGTGGTTTTTTACAATTTATACCAAGTGTTATTTATTTGATTATTTTAGTATTGTTAATATTAGAATGGATTATAGAAAAGAAATCTCCTCTTAGAAAAGGGCTATATCTAGTCTCTACCTTCGTGGTTGCTTTTTTTATGTATAATGAAGGAAAACTACTTTCTTTATATAATGTTACTTTATGGTTATTTTCTATTCCTTTTGTGGTTATCGTTATTGTTACTATCATTAGAAATTCAAGTATAAAAGATTCGTCAAATAATGAAGGTAAAAAAACTTTGCCTATAGGCTATTTTTCTATTGAGCAAGTTAAGATTAGAAATCTGTCTCTTATTATTTTTGTTTTTCTTATATTAGGCACTGTTATTCTTACTTCTTACCTCGATTCATTAGTTTTGTCTATTGTTTTATCTATACTAATCGCTATTTTTAGTATAGGAATGTTGTTTTATGTTTTAGTAATTAAAAACCCATTGAATGAAGCGATTAATTCAATTAATAACCACCTGTCATACCATGATTTAAAAAATAAAATTGATGATTTAAGAAAGAATAATATCCATCCGGAAAGTGAAAACTATTTAAATATTATTATGGCTAATTATTCTGTTGTTGAAGATAAAAATAAGTCATTTGAATATTTTAAAACATGTAAAGAACCAACTATTAAAAGCTATGTTAAAATATATAAAATCATACAAATCAATTATTATATTAATAGCAATAATTTTGATGAAGCAAAAAAACTTATCTCTAAGCTTAGAAGAAATAAAAAGAATGAAAAATTAATTCAATCTTTAGAAAGAGAAATCATCATTTCTTCCTCTAATGAAATCATAGAGAATGTTGAAAGTTTTTACCCTTTAGAAAATAAGATTCTTTTTACCAGCGTGAGTAATTGTTTTTGCTTAATGAAATATTATTATACTAGGGGAAATAAAGAAAAAGCTTTAGTTTACGCACATAAACTATTAGATTATCATAGCGATTTTACCTACTATATTAGCTTTGCTATACAAGTCGTAGATGAATTAGAAAATGGAGTAACATATCATAAAATGAATCTAAATGATGAACCATATGTTTTAATTAAAGATGGCTCTAAGACGATAGAAATGCGACTAAATGATGAGAAGAGAAGCAAAATTAAAGTTGGAGATAAAATCGAGTTTACCAATAATGTAAGTAAAGAAAAATTAATCGTTAAAGTGACTAATTTGTATCATTATAAATCCTTTCAAGAACTTTACTTAAATCACGATAAAATATCAATTGGTTATAAAGAAAACGAAGAAGCAAAACCGGAAGATATGGAAGTATACTATAATAAAGAAAATATAGAGAAATATGGAGTATTAGCCATAGAGATAAGCGTAGATTAATATGGAAAAAGAATTAAAGAAACCTTTAAATAAAATACATTTACAATTGATTGCCATCTTAGCGATGACCCTTGATCATTTAACTTGGTTATTGTTCCCGGGTTATCCAACTAGCTTCTTACCAATCTTCTTTCATATTCTAGGAAGACTTGCTTTCCCAATCATGGCCTATTTTATCGCAGAAGGTTATCACTACACGAGAAATAAAAATAAATATATGATTAGAATACTAATATTTGCTCTTATTTCTCATGTTCCTTACATGCTACAGTCACAAGTATTTAACGAATATGGATGGATGAGCTTGATTCCTTTTTTAACAGGGCGAGGAATTACTAGATTTATGAATCAAGCAAGTGTTCTTTGGGCTTATTTTATCGGTTTATTAATGCTTAGAGTCAATGATTCTTCGAAACTAAAAGAATATCAAAAAATTGTTTTAGTTTTTCTTCTTTGCATCTTATCTTTTCCTTCTGATTGGAGTTGCATCGCCTCTTTAGTGGTCCTTTCTATCGGTACTAATAGAGGGAAACCTCTTAAGCAAATTATTTGGTCGATGTTTTATGTTTCATTATATGCATTAGTTTATTCTTTAACCTTAAATGTCATCTATGGCATTTTGCAACTAGGAGTAATCATTTCAATCATTCCTCTTTCTTTATATAATGGAAAAAAGAGTGATAATGAGAAAATAAATAAAGTGATGAAATGGGCCTTCTATATTTATTATCCATTACATTTATTAGTGCTAGGGATAATCGGCTTATTTATTTAGGGGAGAGTATGAAAGCAATAATTATTACAGGAGATTTAGCTACAGGTAAATCAACATTTGCAAATATTATTTCAAAGAGATTTAATGTTTTATTTTTAACTAAAGACCACATTAAAGAAGTTCTTTCAGATAGAATCGGCTTTACTAATCGTGAAGAAAATTTAAAACTATCGAAAGCTAGTATGCATATCATGTTTTATGCCTTAGAAAACACTAATAATTCTAATACAAATATTATTTTAGAAGCAAATTTTCACCAAGAAGAAATAGACTATCTAAAAAAATATAAAGACGATGTGCTAGTTTTAAATTTATATGGAAATGAAGAAATTCTATTTAAGAGATTTATTAATAGAATAGAAAATGAAAATCGCCATAAAGTCCACCTTTCTATAGGATTAAATGATCTAGCTTCTTTTTCTTCATATATTAAAAAATCAAGAGATGTAGATTTTAAAGGACTAGAGGTAATTTCTATTGATGCAACTAATTTTTCTTATCAAAATGATGAAAATTTATTTACTAAAATTAGTAACTTTTTAAATAGATAAATCACTCATTCTTGTTATTTACAATTTTCGCTGGAGTTACTTTTTTAGTTAGGATTAATGGAATGATTGTAAAGATGATAAAAGTTAAAATAACTAGAAGATAATTATAAGCGAAGATATCAAAATGAAAATAGAATATATTGAGTTTGGATAGAGTTTTCTCTAGAAAAGCTGCATATGCTTTAATAATTAGCGAATTGGCTAGAACTAAGAATGGATAAGCTAAAATCGATGTTAGTAGCAATGAAGCAATTCCAAATACTATATTTTTTGATAGAAAGATGAATGTGATATCTTTATCTTTCATTCCTAAAGACTTAAATACGCCAATTTGATAATTCTTGCTTTTAATTGATTTAATCGAATAGGTAGAAAAGAAAAGAATTAGAACGATGACAAGTAGAACTTCTAATACCCTAAATATATCTCCAAATAGAAATACTGTTTTAGAGACTAAAGTATATATAGAAGAATTATAATCGTTTATGGAAAAAGAATTATCTAAGGCATTATTAATAACTATTTTAGCTTCATTTGTTAAAGGCACTAAGTAGCTATATTCATTCATTTGCAATGCACTGATGAGATTTAAGCCTTCTTCACTAACGTAGGTATAGCCATCGCTAATACCGATAATAGTAAATTCTTCTGAACAAAGTTTTTGACCTTGAAGAGTATTTCCATCAGTTTTTGCTAAAGTAAATGTTTGACCGATTAACTCATTTGTTTTAACGCCTAGTAGATGAGCGTATTCTTGTATTCTTGTTGCAGCGATCTTTATTTGGTTTCCTTTTAAGGACTTATCCACAAAAAAGGAACCCCAATCGTATTGGATACTTGAATCGGTTACTATTCCTTCTTTACAAGCGAATAATCCGTATAATACTACATAATCGCGCGAAGAAGAATACGATGATTTTATATCATTTAGAAAGTTTTTATTTAAACTGAAAGCTAAGGTTAATTGGCCATTTACTATATCTTTGTAATAAGCTTCATATTCTTTAGAATTAATCAGTTCTTTTATAGATGATGTGTTTGACTCTTCCTTAAGAATTGCATCGTATTGTTGAAAAAGATCCTTATATGACTCTTTATAATTTGTTTTGATGATACAACCAATTAGAGAATTATTTAATGGAGATGTTGTGTTATTATTGAAAAAAATGTAATTTCTAGAATTTACTAATGATTCATAGTTTTCATTTATTGATAAACTAAGATTTTTCTCATAGCGAGAATCTAAAATACAATCAGCAAGATAGTCAGTTAAAATAACAGAAGTTGAATCTTTGCAATTATCTAGTGAGCCAGCAAGAATTTCTAACTCTCCATTTTCATTTTTAAAGCGGTCTATTAAATAATTTTCATCTACAATGGATGTTCCAAGGCAAGAAGAGGCGTAAACTAAGTGGCTATTTACATAGGTCTCTCTAAACTTAACATATCCAGCTTCTAATTGCTTTTCTTCTTCAAAAGTGTTGATAGAGGGACAAAAGTTAACTATAGGGTATTTCTCTTCGTTGTAGTTATTAAATAAAGTATCCTTATCATTAGGGTTTAACCTTAAATAGGAGCCATTATTCTTATTGGCCGTATCATTTACTTTATTGATCAATAACACATCTTGATTTGAGAAATCGACATTATCTAAAAATATTTTATTAGAATTAAACGATAATAAAGTTTGAATTAAAATTATTAGAATAGTAAGAAGAGAAAAAAGAACGACGTTTACTGAAGAAGAGGCTAATCCTGATTTCAAGTAAGTTTTAGTGAGTTTATTTCTAGAATTATTATTAAGTTTTTCTTTCTTTGCTAAAAATGAGTTTTCACCTTTTATCTCTTTATCAAAAGGTCTAAAACCATTACCAATTTGTTCGATTTTAGAAATTTGGTTTCCTGTTAGATATTGATTTAATACAAGCATTTCTTCTTTATTTAGATCTTTTTCATAAGGTAAATAAGCGACATTATCAACAATTTTAAAATTATTAGAATAAGAAGAGTCTCGATATTCATCTTTAATAACTAATCCTTCTTCTAAGATAATTCTTCTTTGGGCATATCTTAAAGAGGCCTTTTCATCGTGGCTAACCACGAATACTAAGCAAGTCTTACTAATTTCTTTAAGTAGATTTAAGATAGAAATGGAAGTTTTAATATCTAGATTGCCAGTAGGCTCATCACAAAGGATTAACTTTGGTTTTTTGATTAAAGCTCTCGCTATACTAACCCTTTGCTTTTGGCCTCCAGAAAGTTCGTTTGGATAGCGATTTTCATATCCCGTTAGTTGAACTTTTTCTAGGATTTCTTTGATTCTCTCTTCTTTATTTTCTTCATCATCAATAATTTCTAAGGCTAAAGCGACATTTTCTTTAACGCTCAATTCGTTGATTAATTGATAATCTTGAAAGATAAAACCACAATAAGTCGAACGATAATAATTGATTTCACTTTCAGTAAAGGTATCTAAGTCTTTTCCTTCAATTAAGATGGTTCCAGAAGTTTTTTCATCAAGTTTTCCAAGTAAATTTAAAAGAGTAGATTTACCACTTCCAGATTTACCCAGAACAAAGACAAATCCATTGGAAGGAAGAGAAAAAGAAACATCGACTAACCCTCTTGATTTTTCTTTTTTCTTACCAAGATATGTTTTCTTTAAATGCTTGACTTCGATCATAATTATTTCCTTAATATTTCATAATCATTATTATTCTAGATGGAACGTTTTTCAAGTTAATTACTAATGATTATAAATATTCATCTATAATTGACAAACTTAATTAATATTTAGAAAAAATAAATAAAAAAAATGAATTAATATGTGTTAATTGCTATGCTATAATCGAAAAAGAAAAGGATTTATTTATGGCATTTAAAGTAGGTAGTTATATTTTAGTGAGAAATTTTGGGTTAGGGATTCTTTCTAGCTTTTCAGGGGATAAATTTGTAAACGTTAATTTTGGAAAAAGTGAAAGATGTTTTCTATATGAACCTAATGGAAATGATTATTTATCTGAAGTTCCTGATCGTTTTGTAAAACTAATCAATGATGAAATGGCTAATAAATATCATTTTTCTCAAGCAACTATAAGTAGATCAAGAGGATATGATAATTTAGATAAAATAAATAACTTTGTTTGTAAAGATAACTGCATTAGCGCAGATGTAAAAGGGAATAATACTTATAAAACTAAAATTACTTTTGTTAATGATAGAGTCGTCCCTTCTTGCTCTTGCCCTGTAGGAATAAATTGTAAACATAGTTACGCATTGCTTAACCTCCTTAATAGACAAATAGTTATTGCTGGTACTGCACAAAAGACAAAGGTAGAAAAAAGTGTCGTTTTTAATAATTTGATGGAAAAAGACAATGTCGATTATGAATGGATTAAAGAATTAAATAACTGCATCTCTTCGATTGAATTAAATAATGTTTTTTCATATTTAACCGCTAAAGATGAGCTAAACATTAAAGAGTATCTCCTCATATTAATTTTAAAGAGAAAAATGAGATTAGAACGTGAAGATTTTGATACTCAAATAAATAAATTATTAGTAAAATTTCCTGAGTTAACAATATACGTCAATCCAAAATATAGCAATTATTTTTATGAGATGATTACTAATGTAATTGAATATGATTTTGATGATTTTTTAATTGCTTTAAAAGATTACATTAAAGATTCTAAAGATACTCTTATTTTAAAACATTTATCTTCTTTTATTTATTATGCAATCGATTTAGAACTTGGCAAAAGTTGGCATTATGGCGATAAAATCACCCCATTTTTATTAATTGTTACTGAATATGATGATTCTTATTTTCATTATGTTTGTTCTACTTCAAAAGGCATATATTTCTGTGGAGAAAGCATTTGTAAGCACAACTCTTTATTAAAAAAATTAACGAGTGAAGAATTTTTAAAAATCCTTGGTGATAATTCAGTAAATGATAATCCAAAATTACTAAAAGAATTCTCCTTACGCGCTCCTTCTATTGCAAAGGAAAATCTAAATGAATACATCAACTTTTTAGTTTTTAATTTTTATGTCGATAGCGATTATAATTTAGACCATCTAGTAGATTTAATCCCTCACAATAATCTAGTTAGGATATTAATGCGTTTATATAAAGATAAGGTAAACTTTGAAGTATTAGAAAAAGAGGATTTCTCATATTTTTCTTTAAAAATAAGCGGGCAGTTAATAAATAGTTGGTATAATGAATCTGATGATTATATGATTTACCTAGATATTATTCTAGGCAAAGAAAAGATGCATATTGTTCAAAAGACAGAATTACATGATGATTTAAAAAGAATTTATTCTTTCAACGATGAATATGTGTCTAAGATGAGTGAACAAGATCTAGATTACTTATTTCAAAGAATTAAAGAATTAGATATTAATGGACTAGGAACAATACTTAAAAGTTTAGAAAAAGAAAGAGATAAAGCTTATCTTAATAAGAAAAGAGAAAAACTTTTAAATTCTTTTGCTTCTTTTAGAAATTACTATTCAAGTAATATCGCAAGTACTTATCAAGATAACTATAAATATGATTTTCTACCTTATTTTACAAAGAATAGCCATTCATTTTTCGATATGAAGGTCAAACTGGGAAGTAAGAAGTACTATGTAATTAAAAATATTCAAAGCTTAGTAAGTAAATTTTACTCAAATGGTTCAATTGAACTTGGAAAAAACGAAATATTCCATTGTAATATCGATAATCTTACCGAAAGAGGGCAAAAATTTCTAAAAATCCTCGGCGGTCTAGTAAACCCTGAGATTTATAATTCACTTTCCTCGTTAAGCGTTTCTCAAAGTGCTTTTTTAGAGATATTACAATTATATAAAGGAGAATATATCTCTATTGATAAAAAGGAACTATTTGTCAGCTTAGAAGAAATCTCTTTCGATACTAAATTAAATCAAGAATATCAAATTGAAATTACCCCAAAATTTGATATGTGTTATCAAATTCTAGATAAACTTTTAATTATTCACGATTCAAGAATAGATTATTGTTATGTAAAAGATACTTCTCTTGAATTTTTAAGATTCTTTTTAAAAATGGATAAGGATGATATTAAATTAGTAAAAGATGAATTTATCAATCAGATATATCCTTTAGTCGCAGATAAAATTCAAGTAGATGAAAAGATTAAAGATGAATTTAAATTATCGGTCTTAGAAATCGATTCATATTTCGATTATGAAGATAAAGTGATAAAAGTTGATACTAAGTATCGAATTGGCGAGAATGAAGTAAAGGTAGATAGCATTATCGATGGAGCTAATTATAATAAGTTGATGCAATATAGACGAACTTTAGAAAACCTTGGATTTGACTTACAAACAAAGAAAATAATGGATGATGAATATATTTATTCTTTCTTTAAGTTAGATTTTTCTACTTTAAAAAAGATAACAAATGTGTTTTTGTCAGATTCAATTCTTAATAAAAAAATCAGTCAGTTTGTCTCTCCCAAATTTAAACTAGTATACGATAATAATCTAATGGATTGCTTTTTTGAAAAATCTGAATATAGTGAAGAAGAACTTTATCAAATATTAAGTTCGATTAGAAATAAAAAGAAGTATGTGATGTTAAAAGGTGATCGTATTATCGATCTAGATAGTGAAGAATCTAAAGTTTTTAGTCAAATCGTTAAAGATTTAGATTTAGATCCTAAACATTTATATACTGAAGAACATGAACCTTTATATAAATCCTTAAAGATCAGTAATTATTTAGATAAAGGTGAAGTGGATGGCTACATTTTAAAAATGATTGATAGTTTAGCAAATTTTAAAAATTCAAATTATCAAGTTCCTCAAGTAAATGGCGAATTAAGAAAATATCAAGTAGAAGGATATAAATGGCTTAAAGTCTTAGAGAATTATAATCTAGGAGGAATTTTAGCCGATGATATGGGACTTGGAAAATCTTTAGAAATCATTTGCCTATTGAAAAGTTCAAGTATTCAAAAGCCTAGTTTAATCGTCTGCCCAAAGAGTTTAATATTTAACTGGGTCAATGAATTTTATAAGTTTGATCCAAATGCAAAAGTGGTTAAGATTTATGGAAACAGTTTTGAAAGAGGTATGATTATTTCACAAATTGATCCAAATAAGAAAGTTACTTATATAACTTCCTACGATTCATTAAGAAACGACATTGATAAATATCAAATGGAATTTGAATTCTTGATTATCGATGAAGCTCAATATATTAAAAATATCGAAGCGTTAAAAACTAGAAAAGTAAAACAGTTAAATGCTAATCATAAACTAGCTTTAACTGGAACTCCAATTGAGAATAATCTTCTTGATCTTTGGTCGATTTTTGATTTTATTATGCCAAAGTATTTAGATGGAATTACTTCTTTTAAAGAAAAATGCCAAGATGAAGAATATATTAATCTCGTATCTAAAAAAGTATCTCCATTCATTCTAAGAAGAACCAAGAAGGAAGTATTAACCGATTTACCAAATAAAGTGGAAAGAATTGTCACTTCCGAGATGACTAAAGAGCAAAGAAAAAATTACGATGCTATTTGTTTAAAAGCAAAAGAAGAATTAGAAGAAAGTGGCAAAGCCTTTAATGTATTATATCTACTTACTAGATTAAGACAAATATGCGTTTCTCCAAGTTTATTTGTCAAAGACTATCATGAAACTAGTGGAAAGATAGCTACTTTATTAGAACTAATTCAAGATTATATTAGTCAAGGCCATCGAATCTTATTGTTCTCTCAATTTGTTAAAGCTCTTGAACTTATTGAAGATCCATTAAAGAAACTAAAGATTAAATACTATAAATTAACCGGCGATACTCCTGCAGAAAAAAGAATTAAAGATATGAATAGCTTTAATAGCAATGAAGAAATCAAAGTCTATTTGATTTCCTTAAAAGCCGGAGGAACTGGATTAAACTTAATTGGCGCAGATACGATAATTCACCTTGATCCATGGTGGAATGTTTCTAGCGAAAATCAGGCTTCAGATCGAGCTTATCGAATCGGTCAAACTAGAAATGTTGAAGTGATTAAATTAATTTGCGAGAATTCCATTGAAGAAAGAGTAATTGAACTTCAACAGATTAAAAAAGATTTGATCGATAAAGTTATTTCTAACGATGATTCTTCAATTACTGGCTTATCAAAAGAAGATATCGAGTTCTTATTAAAATAAATAATTAAAGTGTATCAGTACTATTAGTTAAGTAGAATTGATACATTTTTATTATAAGGTGAAAAATCACTCAACTAAACGGTTAGTAAAATCAACTAATTATCGCTTAATTTTACTAAATAATCTCAGTAAAATAGTTTTGTAATACACAGATTTTAACTAGAAGTTAATTTTTTTATTAAATAATAGTATTATTAGTCTATGGAAGTTAACTTATAGTTATTTTATTATTATTGATAAGTTAAAAAAGGAGCATTTATGAATTTAGGAAAAAAGATTAAAGAGTTAAGAAAGAATAGAGGTTATTCACAAGAAGTTCTCGCGGAATTAATGAATGTTTCAAGCTGTGCAGTTAGTAAATGGGAAAGTTCTTTATCTTATCCAGATTTAAATAATCTTGTCCTTTTAGCGAATTTATTTAACGTTTCTGTAGATTACTTGTTAGATAATAACTTATTAAAAGAAAGTGAAAGCCAAGTTTTAACTAATTTAGAAGAGATGATAAAAAATGCCTCCTATCAATTTGATATCAAGAAAGTAAAGGAAATTCAGTTTAAGTTTTCTAATAGTTTTTTAGTAATCTATACATTAGCTAGATACTTATTTAATTATGGTTTTGAAGATGATAAAGATGAAGAATTAGATTATTCTCTTACTTTATTTTTTAAAGCACTTGAATTAATGAATACTAATGAAGAATATATAGTATATTCAGAAGAAATTAAAATTGATATAATCAATATTTATTTAAAGAAAGAAAAATATTCTGAAGCAATTGATTTTATCAATAAATTTCACGTTATAAATTCCTCTTTTCTTCTAGGAATATGTTTTGCTAAACAAAAAATAAATGATAAGGCGTTAGAAAATCTATCTAAAAATTATTGTGAAACCGTATTATCTTTAGTTAATGTTGCAGCATATCAATCTTTAGTATATGTTTTTGCTAGGCAAATGAAAACAATCAAAAAAAGAGTTTAAAAATGTGGATCTGAAAAATCTAATTGCTTTTATGAGGCAAAACTATCTTTTTTTACTAAAAGACATATATATGGTTATCTTTTTAAGCATTGGAAAATAAAACAGCATATCTTAAATCAATTATCTTATGAATGAAACCACTATTACTTTCTTTGACTACTACTAACTCGACCTAACAATAAAAGTGTAAGACTAATTTCTGTTTGTTGTTTATATTTAAAAACGTAACAGGAATTTGACTTTTCACTTCAGGTTTTACTTACAATTATTAAATAAAAATAACTATTTTGTTGTCCATACTCTCTTTTTTCTATATAATTTGAAAAAAAGGTGCAGTGAATGAAAAAAGTAGACGATGGAGAATTTTTTAATTCAAAATTAGAAAATGAGTTCCAAGAATTTAAACCCTTCAGCGCAGAACAATATTACACATTTGAGAAAGCGGAATCTTCTGATGAAGTAATTTCTTTAAACGAGTCTTTTTCTAATACAAAAACAAATACAAAAAAAAGATTATCAAATGATAAATCTGATTTTAAAGAATTAAAGAAGCAAATGGATAGATTAGAGAATTCTTCTTCTACTACTTCTAGCTCTACTTCTTCTAGTTCTTCAGTTAGCTCCTCTTCTAGCGTATCTCAATCTACTATCGCTGGGAGTCAAAGCGCAAGCACTGTCGCAACCGCTTCTATTTCAGGGGGAGCCACTGTCGTGGCTGCATCAATTGCAATTGTCGCGGCTTCAAGTGGCATTTTTACTAATATTAAACCATCCATTAAACCTTTATGTGGAAGAGACTATATTTCTATAAGCATTAATTCTGAGGATTTTATTTCTTCACTCGATACTTCTTTAAAATTAAGCGCGAAAGATTTTTCTATCGAATTAGTTGATGAAAACAAAAAGATTGATTTACAAGAAGGAGACCATACTTATCTATTTACTGGACTAATGCCTAATAAAACATACAAGTATAAGGTTAATTGCACTAATATAAATTTAGGCACTAGTTCTAATTACTATTCAGATACAATAACTACAATCGATTATGAAGATGCTAAAGGTATATACGATGAAATAAATAGTTTCATCACCTTTGATGAGAATACAAAAAGTGCACTTTATAACATATCAGTCTATTTTTCAGATTATGATAAAGAATATGAGAATGTAAGATTATATTTATGTAATAAAGAGCAAAATGATTTAGCTAACATTAAAAATGTAATTGGCACTATTGCTTATATTAATGAAGAAAACTATTTACTCGGTCAAATAGATAATATTAAAAATGAAGATCTATACTTATACTTAATAGGCGATAAAGTAGATGGATCATATAACAATAAGCTTCTATTTAGTCGTCAAACTACAGTTGAGTATCCAAGTGATTGGGAAGAGATAGATAAACCTATATTAGAGGTAGTAGAAGGTAGCGAAGTAGATTTGAGCACTCCTACAAAAATTAACGTAAAAGCAAATTTAAATAGCTATGATGAAAATTATGAACTTAGATCATATATTAATGAATATGATTCTGTAGGTAAAAATTTAGTTTCAAAAAAAGAAGCCCCAATTACTATTTCTAATAATTCTTATGTAATTAATTGCGATGCCTACTATGGAATAAGTAAATATCAATATGTAGTTTATATTTTAGATGATAACTTAGAAGAAGTAGTCTTGTATGAAAGTGAACTGATAAACTACACTTCAACTCAAGAATATCAAGGAAGTTATACAAAAGTTGAACCAAAAGATTCAACAATCACATATTTCAAAGACCACGTAGTAATTGAAGTAGACCCTTCATTTAGTTCTAGTTACGATAATTATAGTTATAAGCTAGAAGTAGTAAATTCTTCAGGGGTTGTATATGGTACTTATCAAGGACAAGATAAAGCAACTATTACAATAAATAATCTTGTTGGATTAGATGAAATTAACTTCAAGTATCATGATATAGGTACATTTACTGATCAAGAAGTAACTTACGCTTCTTATGAAGTAACTGGAGGATCCTTTGGAATACCAGTATTAGAAATAGTAGAAGGGACAAGTGTTGATACAAGTTCACCTACAGAGATTCATTTAATTGCTGATTTAACTTGCTATGATTCAAGTTACACACTTCTATCTTATGTCATCCAATATAATGATGCACAAGAAGAGATAACTAGAGAAGAAGCTTCGGTTAATATTATTGAACAACCTTTAGACTCTATAGGTCTTGATCAACTAGAGATAACATGTAATGCCTACTATGGAATAAGTAAATATCAATATGTAGTTTATATCCTAGATGAAAACCTAGAAGAAGTAGTCTTGTATGAAAGTGAACTGATAAACTACACTTCAACTCAAGAATATCAAGGAAGTTATACAAAAGTTGAACCAAAAGATTCAACAATCACATATTTCAAAGACCACGTAGTAATTGAAGTAGACCCTTCATTTAGTTCTAGTTACGATAATTATAGTTATAAGCTAGAAGTAGTAAATTCTTCAGGGGTTGTATATGGTACTTATCAAGGACAAGATAAAGCAACTATTACAATAAATAATCTTGTTGGATTAGATGAAATTAACTTCAAGTATCATGATATAGGTACATTTACTGATCAAGAAGTAACTTACGCTTCTTATGAAGTAGCTGGCGTGGCATTCTGTGTGCCTTCTATTACCCTAGCTGATGACTTTGGATTTGACGGAGATTACTTTACATTAGGATATACTGTAAACATGGTTTATGATTATGCTTTAGCTAGTATGGATTTGATTGTAAACGATGGAGTGAAGGATTACATTAAAAACGTTTCAAGCGTGTCAAGCGTAGGCACTATTACCTTGGATAATATTGACGGAGCTTTAGGAAACGTTACAGTCGAATTAAAATTACACTTTAAAGACAATCAAAGTGATGGATTGACACATACTTTATCTAGTGGAAAGTCCATATACTTAATGAATTATGTACTTTCAATAGAAAAAGTAAATGCTGATTTGTATTCTTCAACTGAGAAAATGCCAATAGAAATTGTGTATGACTATTTATTGCCAAGCAATTTCAAACTATCAATTATAGATGAAGCTAATGGTGTGGGAATTACTACTGATTTAACGAATAGTTATTACTTTAATACAATTGATATAAGTAGTGATATTAACCTTTCTATTCAACCATTAGATGGTGACAATAATCTATATGGAGAAGCCCAGGTAATTCATATTTCTCAATCAGAAGCAAAAGAAACATTTAGCTCTATTTCATATTCGATGATTGCGACAAATCCTTATGATAGTGTAGTTACTTATAATGATAATGGAACAATAAATATTTATAGAAAAGTAGATTTCCAAACAGAAGACCCTAGGGTCACATATAACGCGTTTATATTTAACTCGTCAGATGTGGTTGATGGAAGAGAAGTATTTACAAACTATTACGATGTTATGGTAAATGGAGCTTACGCAGTGATAGAAGATATTCCGTTAATGTATTATGGATTCCATTATTATACTTACTTTGAATATGAAAACGTAACTTATTTAATGTATATGGAGTATCCTTCAGGAGGAATAAGTATTGTTGATTCCCTCGCTACTTGCGAAGTGTCTACTTCTATAGATAGCACAACATTAAATTTCACATTGAGTAGTTATGGTGGAAATCTTGAAAATAAAGTTGTATGTAATGGTGTAGAATATCAATTTACTTCATACACAGGTGGATATGATACTAGTCCATCATTAACAATCAATTCATTAGATGCAATCACATCAATTAAAATTTATTGGAGTGAGTATTGTTCAAATTATGATTCATTTAAAGATACAATACCTGTAAAAGGTAATAAATATAAAGAATATGACGTAGAATTTGTAACTGTCTAAGGAGGTAAAAAATGACAAACAATGTTGACAAGAAAAAACTAGTTAAAAAAATTCTTTCGATTTCAGGCATAGTTTTAATTGGAGCGGTTTTATTAGTTTTTGCTCTAGGTGTGATTTTTGAACTAGCCGCGCCAGAAAATCCTTTTGCTATTTGGACAAAGGAAAATATCTGGGATATAACTACTTTTCCAAATGCGTGGAACGCTCATAAGAAAGTAGTAATTCATTGCATATTAGTGATTGTTATTATCCTTGGAATAAGCAAGATTTTAAGATTAATCTTTAGAAAAGTAATGAAGAAGAGCAATAGAGCAAAAACAGTGTTTACGCTATTAGATGGGATTGTAAAATATGGTTCAGCAATCGCATTCATATTTTTAGTTCTTCAAGCATGCGGGGTAAATACAGGAGCAATATGGGAATCAGTTGGAATCCTCACCTTAATCGTAGGCTTAGGCGCTCAACCATTAATCGCGGATATCATCGCTGGTATTTTTATTATTTTTGAAGATGAATATAGCGTCGGAGAAATTATTTCTATCGATGATTTTAGAGGTACAGTTTCAGAAATTGGAATAAGAGCGACAAAGATTTTAGATATGGCAGGAAACATCAAGATTGTCAATAACTCTGATATTAAAAATGTAGTTAACTTGTCTAGAGAATTATCTCTTGCTATCGTTGATTGTGAATTCCCTTATGATGTACCATTAGAATTTGTGGAAAAACTATTAAAAGACAATTTAGAGAAATTTAAAGAAAGAATCCCTGCAATTGTTGAAGGACCATTCTATAAAGGCGTTTCTGGATATGGAGCAAGTAATGTAGCGGTCAAATTAATGGCTAAATGTTCAGAAGAAAATAGATACCAAGTACAAAGAGATTTATTAAGAGAATATCGTCAATTATTCGTTGCAAATGGAATTGATCTAAGTTACGACCAAGTTGTAATTAATCAACCGGTAAAAAGTGAAATTAAGTCCACTAAAAGGATTAAGAAAGAAGCTGACGATTTTGTTGATGAACAAAAAATCGCTTCAGAAGGTCTAGAAGAACAAGAGAATAATTAAAGAAAAATGTTTTTTATGAAAGTCTTGTTGATTTATTATACTGGAACATATAATACTAGATTCCTAACAAACAAAGTTGAAGAACGATTTGTTGATTTAGGATATCAAGTAGATAAGATAGAGATTGATGACGACTGCCTTCCTATTGAAATAAATGATTATGAATATGTAGGCTTTTCTTATCCAATCTATGGTTTTAATGCTCCTTTGCCTTTTATGAAATATTTTAAGAAGCTAAAATTCAATAAAGGGCAAAAATATTTCATCTTTAAAAATAGCGGTGAAACTATGGCGATGAATAATGCTTCAAGTAGAAAAATACTTAGAAGAATGAGAAGATTTAATGCCACTTTTTGCGGTGAATATCACTTTGTAATGCCATATAATATTCATTTTGAGTTTGATCAAGACTTTATTAAGCAAATTATTATTCAAGATAAGAAATTATTAGATGTCATGTTCTACAATTTATCTAATGGAATCATTAATAAAACAAAAAGCAATATCTTTTATAATATAGGCTCTTTCTTTGTGTCTATTCAGTATATTGGAGGAAATGTTAATTCCTTCTTTTATAAAGTAGATAAAAAGAAATGTAATAAGTGCGGGTTATGCGTGAAAAACTGCCCTAAGCATAATATTGAAATGAATAAAGGTACAGTAAAATTTCATCACTCTTGCTCAATGTGCATGAGGTGTTCGTTCTATTGCCCTAAAAAAGCCATTCACATTGGCCTATTAGAAAACTGGAGAGTTCATAGCTATTATAATTTAGATATGATGTGGAAAGAAGATAAAATTGATCATCCATATATTAATGATAATAGCAAAGGATTTTATAAGTGCTATATTTCATATTTTAATAATATTGATGAGTGTTACGAGAAAATATCGAAAGAAGGGGGAAATTCGTGTTATTTTTAAGTATGAAAGATAATTTGATAAATGCCATATCATCCATGGATTTATGGGTTTCCATATGTAAAAGCGTGTTTATCATTTTACTTGGCTTTATCCTAACAAAAATGAAATCTATGCCAGAGCAAACGGGAAAGATATTAACAAAATTTGTCATGTTAGTGGCTTTACCTTGCTTAGCGTTTGAATCTTTTATGACTGGCATAACAAAAGAATCGTTTAGTTCTGCGCTATTCTCTTTTATATATGGCTTTATTATCTATGTTTTATTTATTTTCTTATCTAAAGTAATCTTTATGTGGGTGAAAGATAAAGACAAAAGAAAAGTAATGGAAATCTTATTTGTCTTTGGTTCAACTACTTTCTTTGGTCAACCATTAATTCAAGCGGTTTTCCCATCTGCATACAATGATTCAAGTATGTTTAATGTGGCTTATCGGGTGTTCTTATATTCTTATGCTTACTATGCGATTTGTTCTTCTTCAACAAGTGAAGAAAGTGAAAAGAAAGGCTTTAGTTTTGATAAGATTAAACCAATATTAAAGAAGATATTTGTTAATCCAATTATTATCGCTACTTTCTTAGGATTTATCTTTTGGTCACTTCAATTAGTTGGTGATGCTAGTGATTCTTCTAATTGGTGGGTTGTTAGTGTTAATGGCTCTACTGGAGCGTTTTGGAATATTTCAGTTTCTGCTCCTTGGCTCTATCAAACTCTTAAGTTACTAGGAAGTTTAGCTTCTCCTTTAGTTTGGTTTGCAATTGGTTGCACCTTAGGAAAAGTCTCATTTAAAGAAGCCGCAAGTGATAAGATGGTTTGGATTTATTCATTTACCAAACTAATTTCTGCACCAGTAATTAATTTTGTTGTACTTCTACTAATTGATTTAATTCCTGGAATTAATGTGACGTTCTCCACTCTAGCGGCCACGACCATCATGTGGGCGGTTCCACCTGCAACTGTCGCAGTAACCTATTGCATCAACGCAAATAAAGAGGCGACATTTGCTTCAAGTTGCTCACTTATTTCAACATTTGTAGCGGTAATATTTATTCCAGTATATATGGTATTATTAACAATTATTCAAAGTGCAGCAATCTTTGGTTAGGAGGTCATTATGGAAAGAAAAATTATTTGTTTTGGAGTAAGAGATTATGAAAAACCTTACTTTGAAGAATTAGGAAAAAAATATAATTACGAGTTAGTTTTAAAATCACAATTTTTAAATACTGAAAACTATAAGGACGCTTTAGGTTATGAAATAGTTATGGTTCGAGGTAATTGCGTCGTAAATTATGAAGCGATGAAAGATCTTGCAGATCATGGATTAAAATATTACTTAACTAGAACGGCTGGATTTAACCATGTCGATTTAAAAGCGTGTAAAGATTTTCATATTGAAAGTGCTTATGTCCCTGGATATTCTCCTAATTCAATTTCAGAACTTGCTTTAACTCTTGCAATGATGCTTTTAAGAAATACTGGCTACACTACCGATCTAACTCATAGAGGACAATTTAAAGTAACTAATCAAATGTTTTCTAGAGAAGTAAGAGGCTGCACAGTAGGAATTCTCGGATGTGGAAGAATTGGCTGCACCAGCGCAAAACTATTTAAAGGACTAGGCGCAAGAGTGGTTGGCTATGATGTTTATCAATCTGATTATGCAAAAGAAGTGGTTGAATTCTTACCACTTGAAAAATTTATTGCGGAGTCAGATATCATCTTAGTTCACCTTGCTTATATTCCTGGTAAAAACGATCACTTCATCGATAAAGACTTTATCTCCAAGATGAAAGATCAATCAATATTAGTCAATGTGGCTAGAGGAGAAGTTCTCGATTTACAAGCGGCAGTTGAAGCAATTAAATCTAATCACTTAGCTGGACTTGCTATTGATGTTATTGAACAAGAAAAAACAATCTTCTTTAAGAACTTTGATGATCCAAAGCATATGGATACACCATTACATCAAGATTTGATTGATTTATATCCAAAAGTATTAGTTACTCCTCACGTAGCTTCTTCTACCGATAAAGCGTTAATTGATATGATTGAAGTATCATTAAAGAATATGGATGAATATCTTCTTACAGGAAAATGTAAGAATAGTTTAATTAAATAGGTAAATAAAAAGAGAATCTTTTTCTAGAATTGTTATCTAGGTCTTTCGGATTCTCTTTTTATTATATAATAGATAGTAAATTAATTTAAATCAGCGCCACAAGAAGAGCACTTGATGTTTTCACTCATATTGGTTGCACCACATTTTGGACATACTTTTTTATCTAGTAATGAAGCACCACACTTAGGGCAGAATAAGTCATTTTCACTTACTTCGTGCCCACATTTTTTACATTTCTTCATATTGACAGTTCCGTTTATTGCGATATTGTCTTCTTTAAGTGATCCCTTTGTGGCTTTTACTGAGGCTCCTATAAATAACATGTACAATCCTAATGGAACTAAGAATAATCCAAGTAAAACTAAAAGAATTCCAAAGACTAACATAACAACTCCTTTAGCTACTTCACCACTTACACTTTTTGCTCCAAAGACGATTAGTAATATCCCACCTACTAAAGATAAAACGCCAAGAACAATTGAGACGATGCTTAGGGCTAATAAGCCTCCTTTTTGTTTTTCAATTTTATTTGCCATAATGATTCCTCCTAATTAAATGCAAATATTAAGATAAATAATAAGACTATTATGATAATTCCGCTTATAACGGTTAAAGAAACTTTTAATGGACTGACAGGTAACCCTTTTCCAATCCTTCCTGTTTGCCCATTCATGATATTGATGACCTTCTTTTTTTTATATTCATATTCGATGGTGTAAACTGGTAAAAGGGTATAAGAATATTTGCGATCAAGGTAACTAGTATTAATATCTAACTTGACAACATTTGTGTAATTGTACTCGGATAAAATACTACTTTTAATTTTACTATCCATCGCTACTTTTGCTTTAGAAAAGCAAACATCTAATGAATCTTGATAGTGTTCAACAAAATATCCTCTTAGAAAATTATAATCGAAATGATAAGATTCGTTTAAATTATATGGAAGTAAGCTATTAACTTGACTTTGCTCGAATTTTGAACTTGACTCGACAACGATGTCATTAAAGGAAAGTTTTTTTGTTCCTTTTATAGAAAAGCGACGAACGTTTCTTTGTACTCGTCCTTTTGAATCGGTGGTGGTAGTTACTTTCTCTAGCACTCCATCATAAGAAGAAATCGTATTTGAATCAAAGAGAAATGAGGGAATTAATAATCCGCGAATTTTGCTTTCAGGAATTTTCTTTTTGATGACGCTTGGAGCAAAGAAATGCTTTTTAACCCCTTTTTGAAATAACTCTTGAGCTTGGGTTTCATCAAATTTAAATGGCACAACTTTATCTGGCTTTAATCCAGGCAATTTATCTACTTTAGAAACGTATCCATTTCCACAATAAGGACAGACAGTAGTAACATCATAACCTGTAACAATGATTTCTGCTCCACAAGAGTCACAATGAAATACCCGTGATTCTTGCGACCAATTTCGATTTTGAATAGAAGAATCAACAAAATCATTCTTAAGTAGGTCCCTTTGCTTAGAAAAAGGGAATAGACTATTGCAGTTTTTACATTTTAATCCAGCGGTTTTAGGGTCGAAGAATAGTCCTCCTCCACAGTTATCACATTGAACAGTAGTAGTGTCAATTTGACTTTCTTTCGTGGCCATTATAATTTTTCTCCACATTCAGGGCAGAATTTGTTATTTTCACTCACTTTTGCTCCACAATTTGGACAAAACTTCGCTTGAGGTTGTTTAGCTCCACATTCAGGACAAAACTTCACTGATTTTTTAATCTTTTTATGACATTCAGGACATTCTTTTAGTTCTTCGTTTTCTTGGTTTTGGCTTAAGCCAGTATCTTTATTTTTTACTCCATTAACTGCTTGAGCAAACATTCCTCCTACAGTCATTCCAGAAGAAAGTCCAACGCCAAGGCCTGCCATATTGTTTCCATTTGGATTTTTCGCGGCATCTCTCATCGCATTCGCAGCTTGATATTGAGTATAAGTCCCCATCTTATCATCTAAAATACCTAATTTTGATCTTTCATCAAGAGCAGTTTCAACTTCTTTTGGTAGAGAAATGTTTTCAATGACAATCGTGCATAATTTCAAACCAAATTTTGCAAAATCTTCTATGCTGGTATCAACGATAGTTTGACTAAATTCTTTATAGTTTGCCGCAAGATCTAATGCTGAGATCTTACTTTCTGCAACTGCATCGGTGAAAGCTTGTAGAACCATTGGTTTTGCTTGTTCACAAATATCGCTAGTTTTATAAATTTGATTAGTTCCAAAGACTTCTTCCATGAATTTTTTGGCATTTTCAACTTTGATTGAGAATACGCCATAAGCTCTTAACCGTACGGTGCCAAAATCTTTATCGCGCATCATTATTGGATTTGCTGTACCCCATTTAATTCCGGTCATTTGCTTGGTATTTACATAGTATACTTCCGCTTTAATTGGACTATCAAAACCAGTAGGTAAAGATAATAGTTTAGTAATGATTGGTATATTTTCTGTAGATAATTTATATGTTCCTGGGGCAAAGACGTCGCATACTTGCCCTTTATGAACAAATAGAGCTACTTGTGAAGGACGCACCACTAAAGTGGAACTGTTCATGATTTCAGTTCGATCGGTTAATGGGTACCTATACACTAAGGTATCTTTTGTATTATCTTCCCATTCGATTACTTTTAAGATTTGCTTTTTCATTTTTCCAAAAAGACCCATTTTTATTTCCTCCTAGATATTAAATAAAATGATTATTTTTTCTTTCTTTCTTTCGACAAATATAATATACAATAAAAAGATAAAATAAGTCTATTTCTTGATAATAAATAATTTATTATTTATCTATAGACGATGCAATTTAGTTTTTGATAAAAGCAATATAACTTTTGGATCGTGATATTCTTTATATAAATAGTCTCTAATTGCAATAAACTCTTGATCAATTTTATCAGAATCCATTAATGAATTAGGGAATAAGCAAATATAGATTGCTCCTTCAAGGTGAGAAAAAGAATAGTATACATCAAAAATAGTAAATTGTGGAAATTTGCTTGAAAGTGAATCATATATCTTCATTTCTGCCATTTCATCTCTTCTTTTATCAGTTAATACTTTGGTTTGATTATATATTTCTTTAATTGGAGAAATTATATAAATTATAGACAAAATAATAACGATTATCGAGTCGCCAGTTTTTGAAAGCCATTCTATAGAAGATAGATTATTAAAAAGAAGTAATCCGCTGACGGTAAAAAGAGTTACTAGGCCATCGTATATACTTGACTTAATCTCAATCTTTATGATTTCACTTCCATTTTTAATTTTTTTGTTAAAGTAAGAGTAAGTAATAGTTATCAGCAAGCATGATCCAACCATCAATATTCCATAGATTAGCATTGGTAGTAAACTGGCATCTACTTCCACTATTTCATTATTAATGATGTATAGTATGATGGTTGCTATAGCACTTACTAATGATAGTAAAATGGTTAAGATCATTAAGATGGATCTAAATAATAAAAACAAATTTTCTATCGGCCAATTTCCAAGTGGATATTGATGGGATTCTTTATTTTCTAACTTTTTAGAAATATACAAAGAAAAAATCGTTGAGATAACTAAGATAGTAGAAATTAAGCCATCTAATAAAAGAGATTTAGAATTAGTAATTACAAAAAAAACTATTCCACATATTGCCGAGAAAATATTAATAAATATTCCAATAATTAACGCTCTTCTTTCATAGTTCATTTTCTTTCCACCTTTCTGATGATTTTTACATTTTCTTTTCAAGCGAGTTTTTAATTAAGTGGCTTTGATGATTTCAGTATTAACCAAGTTTTCTTTTATAACCATATTATATTATTTTATTGCTTTATTTGTAACAAGATTACGCATTTGAACTAATCCAAAAATGTTTTGAAAAAGCTATTAGTTATTCTTTATCTTTGAAACATAATATAGAAGAATATTAATCATTAGTAAAAAGACATAATGATGCTGAAAGTAGATACAATGAACTTATAGAAGAAAATTAAACAAGAAAAGGTTCGAAAACAGTATAATAAAACCTATAAAACTTTATAAAACTTCATATAGATGATATGATAAAGAATACCAGGTGAGGA
>CAMEOO010000005.1 GCA_945929875.1 uncultured Caryophanales bacterium | reverse complement strand
AATACTAGTGAAATATCAAGTGAAGAAACTAGTAAAGATACTAGTGATAATATATCAAGTGAAGCAACTAGTGAGGAGACTTCTAGTGAAGAAAGTAGTGAAGATATTTCAAGTGAAGTTAGTAGCGAAGACACTTCAAGTGAAACGGATAGTTCTGAGTCTTCTTCTGAAGAAAAGATTGTTCTAGACTTTACAATGGATGATCAAGAAGTAGTTTATGATGGAGAAGAACATAACCTTTACATCAATGAAGAAGTTCCTTCGGACGTAGAAGTTATCTTTGATAAAACAAATTTAATTAATGCAGGAGAATATTTAATAAACGCATACTTTTATAGTACAAATGATAATTATATTCTCCCTAAATCAATAAGCGCTAGATTAACTATTACCAAAAGAACATTTGATTCTTCTAAACTTATTTTTGAAGATGAAGAATTCTTCTTTGATGGAGCAGAAAAAAACTTACAAGTAAAAGGTGATTTACCAAAAGGGTTAGAAGTAGTATATGTAAATAATAATCAAACTGATTGCGGTGAATATGAAGTAATTGCAACCTTTGATGGTAAGGGAAATTTTGAAGAAGTAAATCCATTAAAAGCAACTATGACCATTAAATCTAGTGACGAATTTGAATATAATTTGATATCTGATGAATACAAAATCATCTCAATTGTTGATTATTTAGGCACTAGCCAAGATTTATATCTTCCGGTATTTAAGGAATTTAATGGTGTTAGATATCAGATTTCTAGAATACAAGTAGAAGAGAAGAAATTTGCTAATGTTAAAAACGTTTATTATCAAGGATCTTTATTAAATTGGTGTCAAATTGAATTTTCTAGCCAATATTCAAATCCGATGTTTTATGCAACTAATTTTTATTTGAAGAATGAGTCAGATGATTATCTTTTGATAAAAGAATTAGTAATTCCTAATGATACGCTAATTATTGGAGATTATCAATTCTATGGATTTACGCAGATAGAATCATTAACCTTGCATCAAGATATTACTAAAATCAAAAAAAATGCTTTTTACTCCTTAATAAATTTAAAAGATGTCTATTATTTAGGAGACATTGTTTCGTGGTGTGGAATCTCTTTCTCTAGCCAATCTTCCAATCCGATGAATTATGCAGAAAATTACTATATAAAGGAAGAAGATAACTTTGCTCTAGTTGAGGAATTAGTAATACCTGAAGAAGTAACTATCATTAATCCATATCAATTTGTTGGGCTTAAACAAATTACGAAGTTAGAGATTGGAAACAACGTTACTAAAGTATTAAATTCGGCTTTTAAGAATTGCTCAAATGTCGAAACAATCATTTTTGGTAGCGGTTTAATTTCTTTTGGAGATTATAGTTTTTATGGTTGCCTTTCACTTCAAGAAATCTCCTTAAATGACGGATTTAAAAAAATTGGGAAATATTGTTTTACTAATTGCTCTGCGGTTATTACGATAACTCTACCTGCTTCCTTGACTACTTTAGGCTATGCTTGCTTTGATGGATTAAACTTACTAGAAGAAGTCTATTACAAGCAGAAAATCGTCTATTGGAGCAAGATTTCTATCGCTTGTGAGAGTAGTAATCCAATGTGTTATGCTAAAAGATTATATCATTACGATTCCAATAAGAATTTCGTATTGCTAAATGAAGTTAGCGTAGCTTCTTCAATGACCAAAATTGGTAAATTCCAATTCTATGGATTTAATACTATGACTTCGATTACTATTCATGCGAAAGTCACTTCTATTCAAATTGGAGCTTTTGGGAATTGTACTAATCTAAAGACAGTTAAATATGCTGGCTCAAGAGAGAAATTTAATATGATTTCTCTAGAGGGTGAAACTTCTTCACCAATGTACTACGCAAATCATTTTTATGCAAAAGAAAATAGCGTTTATGTTGAAGTGAATAACTTTACAATTAATAATGTAGATCAAATTGGAAAGTATCAATACTTAGGGTTTACTTTGAATTACATAGTCTTATATCCTATCGAAAGGGTCAATTATTCAGCATTTAAGAATTGTTCGTTAGATGCAATCTATTTTAAAGGGACTATCGATGAATTTACAAGTATCATAATTAGCTTAGAAAATGAAGTTTTCAAGAATGCTAAAGTATATATTTACTCAGAAGAAGAACCAACAGATAATTTATTCTCATATTGGCATTATGATGATGAAGGAACTATCGTTTTATGGGGGTAATTATATGAATAAAAAAATATGGACAAAGGCGTTCCCTGTAAGGGATTTTTTGAAACATTAAAAATTTATAGGAAATTGCACTTTCAAGCGGTCAAAAGAAAATTAGAACTTAGATATTCCATCTGAGGTCTTTTTCTTTTACAAATTTTTATATCATTTTAATGATAGCTTTAAATTTCGGGGCATAATATATTAACAAGATGACATTTTAATGATATAATGTTGACAAGGATGGTGGTTTATTATGATTATTTATCACGGTTCAAAGGATATTATTGAAAAACCCGAATTCGGTAAGGGCAATAAGAAGAATGATTACGGGTTAGGCTTTTACTGTACTGAAAATGTTGAACTTGCAAAAGAATGGGCTTGTTCTAACAACGAAACAAACGGATATGCTAATCAATATGAAATTGATTTAAGTGATTATAAAGTTTTAGATTTAAGAGATGAAAAATACTCTATCCTTAATTGGATGGCACTTTTATTGAAGTTTAGAACGTTTGACGTTAATACCCCTATTTCAGCACAAGCAAAAGAATATATATTAGAAAATTTTTACGTTGACGTGGAAGAGTATGATGTAATTATAGGTTATCGTGCAGATGACTCTTATTTTAGCTTTGCTAAGGATTTTATTAACAACACTATTTCCGTTGAACAACTTGCTGAAGCTATGCGTCTTGGTGAATTGGGTATTCAAATCGTATTAAAGTCTAAAAAAGCGTTTAATACGGTAAAATATATAAGTTACGAATTAGCCGAATGTAAGGAATATTACGTAAAACGAGTTAGCCGTGATAAGAAGGCAAGAGAAACTTATTTAAGCGGTCATAGACAAAGCTTGGTGTCGGACGGCTTATTTGTAATGGATATTATTAGAAAGGGGCTCAAAAATGGCGATAAAATCTTATGACGTTAGATATTTAGATAGCGTTGCTACGAATATCGGTACAATGTTTGAATACGCAGTGGCTTGTGGCTACGAACCAAAAGTATATTGGAATATGTTTGCCTCTTCCGAAGTGGCGAAACAAATAGAAAAAGGCAATCCAAGATTTTTAGTTGGATATTCTGCAATAGATTTATTAGACCTCGTTGTAAACACAACTGCTTCAAATGGTAGATTGCCTGCACCTAAGCCGTTTTTTAGCCGTTCCGAATTTTATTGGGCGGGTTGGGCTTTAGCGCAATATCAAAATTATAAAGCAACGTCTTTCTTTAATATAAACAAAGCATTCCCTATTGAAAAGGTTTTGGCATTATACGATACTCTTCACGAAGCAGATATTACAAAATTCTTCTTTGTTGCAGACGAATATATTGATGCGCATAAGAAGGAAACAAATCTTAAAAGAATCCGCACAGCTGCAGGCTTATCTCAAAAACAACTTGCTGAAAAAGCAGAAGTATCAATTCGTAATATACAAATGTATGAACAACGACATAACGATATTAACAAAGCACAAGCAGACATATTGTTTAGATTATCTAAAACACTTGGATGCAATATAGAAGATTTGTTTGAAGAATAAAAACTTTGAACATAAATCTAAGGAAAAACAATATGAATATTTCGCATAATGAAAAATTAATAAAAGCAGAAAAAGAAAAAGCTATTAAGAGCAATAACATTATGCTCCCATTATATGGGCAATATGTATGGTGAGAATATCTCTTATAGCATTTATATTAAGTTGACAAATGGAAATTCTGTTTCTTTCTCACATGAATCTACAGATGAATACTCTTTGTGCTGAACAAAAGATTTAAAAGAAGCAGAGATGATTAGAGAAGAAATTAGTTTTAGTATTTCTTAATAACTTTACTAAACTTTAGAATTAAGTTTGATTTTTATAAATTATTATTTATAATAAGAAAAGAGGCGTAAGAAGACAAAAGCCGATTAAGTTTATATTAGAGAGTTTCTCACATGGTGAAAGAGAAATGATAAAATTAATTGAAACTTATCACTTCCTAGCTATGATTCTGAAATAATAGTAAGTTTCATCGGTTGTGCGTTATAGCTTAATTGAGGGTCTAGAATAATTCTAGAAACTAAGGTGGTACCGCGTAACTTACGTCCTTAGATAGGGACGTTTTTATTTTATGAAAGGAGTCAGTATGGAATTAAAAGATACCTTATTAATGGGTAAAACTAATTTTGAAATGAGAGGGAATCTTTCAAATAAAGAACCATTGATGTTAAAAAAATGGGATGAAGATCACCTCTATGAAAAAACGCAAATTAAAAATAAAGGAAACAGAGAATATGTTCTTCATGATGGACCTCCATACGCAAATGGAGATATGCATTGTGGCCACATGCTAAATCGTATATTGAAAGATATTATTTTAAGATATAAATCTATGAGCGGATTTGACACTCCTTTTTATCCTGGATGGGACACTCATGGTTTACCAATTGAAAATGCAGTGACGAAATCTGGAGTAAATAGAAAAACTACCCCTCCAGTTGAATTTAGAAAAAAATGTGAAGAATACGCTTATAAACAAGTAGATCGCCAAATGGCTCAAGTTAAAAGGCTTGGTATTGCTGCGGATTTTGACAATAAGTATATCACTCTTCAAAAATCATTTGAAAAAGACCAAATTAAAGTTTTTAAAGAAATGGCTTTAAAAGGCTATATTTATAAAGGCCTTAAGCCAGTCTATTGGTCTCCTTCTAGTGAATCCGCGCTCGCGGAAGCTGAAATTGAATACTACGATGTTGAAGCTACAACAATCTACGTCAAGTTTGACGTATTAGATGGTAAAGGTATACTTAATCCAAAAACAGATAGTTTTGTCATTTGGACAACTACCCCTTGGACAATTCCCGCTAATCTGGCAATCTGTTTAAATGAGCTCTTAGAATATGGATTATTTAAAACTGAAAAAGGGAATTTAATTTTCTTAACTTGCCTTGAAGATTCTTTAAAAGAAAAACTTGGGCTTGAAACATGTGAATTAATCAAAACGTTTAAAGGCAAAGAATTAGAAGGTATTACTACAAAACACCCTCTTTACGATCGTGAATCGATCATCATTTTAGGAAATCACGTCACTAGCGATGCTGGTACTGGTTGCGTACACACTGCTCCAGGTCATGGTGCCGATGACTTTAATGTCGGTGTGAAATACCACTTGCCACCTTACTGTCCAGTTGATGAACATGGAAAGATGGATGAAACTTGTGGAGAACGTTTACAAGGTTTATTCTATGAAGACGCAAATAAAGAAGTCTTAAAGATGCTTGAAGAAGTAGGCGCTCTACTTCATAAAGAAAATATCGTTCACTCTTATCCTCACGATTGGAGAACTAAAAAACCAGTCATCTTTAGAGCGACTCCTCAATGGTTCTGCTCAATCGATAAGATTAGAGATAAACTCCTAGAAGAAATCGATAAAGTCAATTGGACTCCTTCTTGGGGAAAATTAAGAATGCACAACATGATTAAAGATCGTGGCGATTGGTGTATTTCTCGTCAAAGGCTTTGGGGTGTCCCTATTCCAATTATCTACAATGAAGATGGTTCACCAATTATGGAAAAAGAAGTTTTTGATCACATCGAAGAATTAATTGGAGAATTTGGATCAAACGTTTGGTTTGAAAGAAGTGCAAAAGAACTTCTTCCAGAAGGTTACACTAATGAAAAATCTCCAAATGGCAACTTTAAAAAAGAGACCGATATCATGGATGTTTGGTTTGATTCAGGCTCTTCATTTAACACTGAAATTAGAAGAGGCTTCTCTTTCCCAGTTGACTTATATCTTGAAGGTAGCGACCAATATCGTGGCTGGTTTAATTCGTCATTGATTATTTCTGTAGCAACAAAGGGATGCGCCCCTTATAAAAATGTATTATCTCATGGCTTTATTCTTGATGGAAAAGGCCAAAAGATGTCTAAATCGCTAGGTAATGGAGTTGATCCAAATAAGATTATCAACGTCTATGGCGCTGATGTATTAAGACTTTGGTGTGCAACTGTCGATTATCAAGCTGATGTTAGAATTTCTGACGAACTAATTAAGAAGGTTTCAGATACTTATCGCAAGATTAGAAATACTTTCAAATTTATGCTTGCAAATCTAAATGACAATGAAAATGAATCCTTTAATTACGATTTAAATAAAGTCGATGTTAACGATATGACAAAATTATCCAAATACATGCTATCGTCTTTAGATAGCACAGTTTTAAGCGTCTTAGATTATTATGATAATTATGATTTTGCTAATGCTGTATCTACCTTGATGAATTTCTTAACTGGCGATTGTTCGGCTTTATATTGTTCAATTAGTAAAGATCCTTTGTATTGTAACTGTAAAGATGATAAATTAAGAAGAGAATTCCAAACAGTTCTTTATAAGATCGTCGATACTTTATCTAGACTATTTGCCCCAATTCTTTGCTTTACTATGGATGAAGTTTATCAAAATATTCCTTTCCATAAACAAGAACATATCGCTTTAGAAGATATGCCAACAAAAGAAAACTTAAATCTAGATGAAAAAGAAAGAGAACTTTTGTTAAAAGAATTTACTACTTTTAAGGCAGTTCGTTCAGAGGTGATGAGAGCTTTAGAGGATGCTAGAACAAATCAAGTGATTGGTTCAGGTCAAGAAGCTGAAATCACTTTAAACTTTAAAGATTCAGAAACAGAGTCTTTATTTACCTCATTAAAAGATTTATTAGAATTAATTTTCATCGTCAGTAAAGTTAACATTTCTTCTACAAAACAAGAAAATGAATATGATTCACTATCTATTAAAGTGAGCCATCACTCAGGCGAAAAATGTGAAAGATGTTGGAACTATTTTGATGAACTAATTGAAGTAGATGGAAACAAAGTTTGCCCAAGATGTAAAAAGGTAATTGCAGATGAAAAATAAACTAGTAAATTTACATAAGTTTTGTATTAAATATCAAATCTATTTCTATCTTGGAATGGCTCTTTTACTTGTGGCAGATCTAGTTAGTAAAAAGGTGATAGAATCCTTTTTACTTGAAAGAGGAGGAAGAGTAGAAGTAATCAAAAATTTCTTCACCTTAAGTCTAGTTTATAACCCTGGAGCGTTCTCTGGAATGCTTGGTGGAAGTTTGTTTGGCCAAATCATCTTAGTTTTATTGTCTTTGGTATGTGGTGTTTTAATGATTTACTATTTTGCTAAATTTTATAGTAAAATCAATAATTTTGAAAGATTTGGCTTACTTCTTGCCATCCCTGGAACATTGGGAAATCTCGTTGATCGCGTATTGATGGTATTTAATATTCAAGAAGGGGTAATTGATTTTTTAGAATTCAACCTTGGATTTATGGTTTGGAATACTTTCAATCTTGCTGACTCTCTTTTAGTTGTTGGAATTATTGCTTTTGCAATCGGCTATTTAATAAGAGATCACAAAGATAGTAAAAAGAAAGAAAAGGAAAGAGAAGAATTTTATAGTCAAAAACAAAATGAAGATTCTTCTAGCGAAAACAAAGATGAAAAAACTGATAGTTAGTTTATTAGATTCTGGTATTAGACTTGATGCTTATCTTGTAAAATATTTAGATGGTAAATCAAGAAGCTACGCGCAAAAGGTGATTGAAGAAAAGAAGTGCTTAGTCAATTCTAAACTATCAAAAGATTCTTATAAGGTAAGAGAAAATGACGTTGTCGAGTTTGAACTACTCGATGAAAAGCCGTTAAATCTTGAAAAAAAGGATATAAAATTAGACATTATCTATCAAGATGAAGATGTCGTCGTCATCAATAAACCTCGTGGAATGGTAGTTCATCCTTCTAATGGACATTACGATGGTAATACCTTAGTCAACGCTCTACTTTATTCAATTAAAGATTTATCTTCAATTAATGGGGTAGTAAGACCAGGGATTGTCCATCGGATCGACAAAAATACTTCGGGTTTACTTGTGGTTGCCAAAAATGATGAAGCGCATATCTTTTTACAAAATCAACTAAAAGACCATTCGATGTATCGAGAGTATTACGCTCTTGTGGAAGGAGTCATCCCTCATCAAGATTTGAAAATCGATGCACCTATAGGAAGAGATCCTAAAGATCGATTAAAAAGAGCGGTTGATATCTACGAAGGAAAAGAAGCAGTGACCTACGCTCACGTAGAAGAAAGAATGAAAAATTACACTTTGTTATCTTGCCGTTTAGAAACTGGAAGGACTCATCAAATTAGAGTTCACATGGCTTATATAAAACATCCGATCGTCGGAGATCCAGAATATGGGAAAAGGCATCAAGAAATTAAGTGTAATGGACAAATGTTACACGCATATAAATTAACTTTTATTCATCCTAGAACAAAAGAAAAAATGACATTCTGCTGCCCTATTGATGAAGAGTTTAGAAGGGTATTAGAAATAGCAAGGAGCAAATAAGATGGAAGAAGAAAAAAAAGAAATTGAACTAACTGAAGAAGAAAATAACGTTATTGAAGAAAATAAAAAAACATTTAAAGAATATAAAGAGTCATTAATTAATAATTTAGGGTATTTACTAGTAATTCTTGTTGGTATTGTTGGCTTGATCACTTGCATTATTAAGGAAATGGATTTAAGTTTATCTGAATGTTTAATAGGTTTAGGAGTAGGTGGAAGTCAATTATCTAGTTATTTAAAAAACAAAAGTAAAGTAACTTTAGTTTGCATGATTTTGTGGTATGTTGTAGCTTTACTTGGATTACTTTCTCTCTTTTTAGCCTAATCTTGTTTATTTTCAGTTAATAAAATAGAGTATTTTTATCATAAAAAATAGCAAAAATCGATTATTTAGAAAAGATTATGGGAAACCATAATTTTTTTTGGATTTTTTCGTTCTAATTATATATAATTAGAAAGCGTTTTGTGAGGCAATAAAATGAAGAAATCAATGATCTTGCTAGCTATTTTAAATGTCATAGGCGTCAGTTTATGCGCCTATACTTTTTCAATGTCAAAAAAAGCTAACCAAGGGCCTATAGATCAAGGAGACTTTAATTTAGAAAACATTACAGAAGTAGTAACTCCTCCAAAAAATGGAAATCCAGGAGATTATTCAATTCTACAAAACATTCAGTATGCTTCTGGCTATTTGTATAATAGTCGAAATTGGAAAGCTACTACTAGTGGAGATGTTGTTTCTAAAGCTGGTGTTAATGTAACTCAACAAGTTAGAAATACTAGAATTGTCGATAAAAACTATATGTACCAAGAAGCTATTTCTTATTCAAATATGGTAAAGGTAGCTACGCAAAAGTTTTATAACAAAGATAAAGTGTTTATCCTTCAAGGATCACCAAAAAATATTAACGAAGTAAAATGGAGCGATAAAGTAAACCCAGTTACTAGAGAATATATTTATACAAATTATGGATCGATGCCAGATCAATTAAACTCATATTATTATTGTGAGGAATCTATAGAAGAAACTTCATCTATGGAAAAAATAGGTGACAACTATGTTCTTCACGTCGATTTAAATGATTTAGGAGCAATCAACTCTAAAAGGGAAATAGTTACTTTAGGTGGCGCATTAGATAATCCAGTTTATTACTATATCCATGTTGATATTACGATTGATCCTTCTTGGAAAGTTTTAAATTTAGTTACTTCAGAAAGTTATTCAATAAAAAAGAATATTGGCATTGGAGTGGTAGATGCAACCTGTGAATCAGTTTTAAATGAAGTATTTGAGTATGGAAAACAAATCGATCAAGGAATCGTATCTTTCTATTCAAAGTATTTTGATGCTGAAACGGGAAACGAAGTCATTAATGAAGAAAATAAAACGCCTTTGACTTACCTTCAAGAGATGACTAGCATGCTGACCAATAAGAATAGCTTTGATATTGATCTTTGCTATAACCAGAGAAAATATAAAGGGAAAGTTCAATTGAATTTATTAAATAAAAATGAAGTAAATGTCAATATCGAAGATAAATATTTCATTCGTTTTTATAATGGAAATGCATACGCTTCTATTGATGGACTTAATTTTTCTGTCGACGAAGAATTCATCAATAACGTGATTAGTAATTTAATTAGTAAATTTGGTTCTTCTTCTATTGATACTTCCTCTTTTGAAGAAATGGAAACTAGCTTTGATTATGAAGATTTTATCAATCAAATCATGGAAAATATGGATTTAGTTGAAGAGGAAGAAAGAGCAAAAGTAATTATCAAAGCCTCAACTCAAGGATTAGATCTAGATGCATATTTGTATTTTGACAAAGAAGACTTGAATCTAATTTCTATGGATGGCTCCGTTTCTTATAATGGAACTATTGTAACAATTGGTGTTGACGCTCAAAGTACTTATCAAGGTGAAGATATCAAAGATAAAGAATTTAGCGATCTTTCTTCCACTAGCGTATTAGTTGATCGCTTATTTTCTCTACTTGATTATGAAGCTTATCAAGTTAAAGGTAACTATGTTTATAATGAAATCGATTTTGAAATTGATTTAATCACTTCTCAAACAAGTGACGCTTCTTTGAATATTTCTTTTAGCAAATTAAATGAAGAAACTAAGAAAACTATCAATTTAACAAAAATAAATGATGATTATTATTTAAATTATGGAAATTTAAAAGTACGTGCGAATGAAAATAATCTTATCTCTATTACTAATAAACTTTTAGAGATTATTAATGATGAAGATATAGATATTAACTCTTTATTAGAAGGAATTAGCTTCTCTGGTGGTATTTCTACTTCGCTTGAAGCAAGCCAAGAAGGAGAATTATTCATTCAATTTGGACAAGAAGATAATTCCTATAAAGTATCTATTAGCCCATATTTAGAAGAAGGGGTAGAATTAAATTGCTCTGATTTAAACCTAAATCTATTTGTTACAAAGAATAATAGGGAAATTATATTGCCAGATGAATCTACTTATCTAGACGAAGAAGACTTAAACGTCATGTATAGGTTTTATCAAAAAGTTTATTCTTTAATAGAAGGAAACGATTATTCTTTAAATGGAAAGATAGATGCGTCAAATACAACAACTAATTTGTCTATCCAAGTTAAAGATGATATGATCTTGATGAAGAGCAATTCTCAAGGTGAATTTAACTTTGATATAGAAGTTTATATTGAAGGCTCTTATTGCTATTGTCGATGTGTTCATGACTTTGTAGAATTATCATTTGTATTTAACAAAAACCAAGTAAATTCATTAAGCGAAACTATCATCTCTACAATTTCAGAATATTATGGAATTAATTTTGAAAATGAGATAAGAGAATATATTACTCAAATCTTTTCTAAAGAGAATATTACTTTAGAAGATATTGTAACATTGCTTCTTGAAAATAACTTTGAAGAAATAATTAGTATCGATGTTAACGACTTAGTTGTTTCCATTAACTATGATACATACAAGCTTACATTAACTGATTCTGACACCACAAATATTGTATTTGATAATAATGAAATCCGCTGTAACTTTGATCTTTATAAAGAAGACTTTACTTATGTTTTAGATGAAGATATATATTATACTCCAATTGAAAATATCCATTATGCGTCATTTATTTTAGATGCGTACTTAGAATTAAAAGATTACCAAGGTTACCTTCTAAGCGGTAATATAAACTATGAAGGAATAGATTTTGATTTAATTTGTCAATTTGATCAAAATGGAAACAGTCAATATTTACTATTTATTAAAACAGATGAAGGCGAAAAAGAAATTAAGATTACTAATCTAGAACACGCATATTATCTTGAGCATGGGAATATAAAAGTATGCTGTAATGAAAAAGATTTAAATGAATATTTAGATAAATTATTAAATATATTTGAAAGTGAAGACCAACAAATAGATACTGATTCTCTTGTTTCTATAATTAAAAATATCAACTTAGTTATTGAAAGTGTTTCTTTCTCAGAAAATAGTTTAGTAACTACCATTTTATTAGATGGTACTTACTATCCAATTACTTTTAATTACAATCAAAATGAAAAAGTATCATTGAATTGCACTTCTTCCTTATTGACTTTCTCTTTAGAAGTTAGAAATAAGGTTGATACTATTGAAACAATCGATGAAACAAATTATTTAACAAATGAACAATTTGAAGAAGTATATAGCAATATAGAAAATATTTATAACCAAATTAGTTCATCTAACCTTAAAGCTAACTTTGTATATTCATATTTAGATGAATATCAAGTATTTGGTACTATTTCTAGAAATGGTAAAGAATATAAGATAATCTCATCTATTAAAATTCAAGACAGAATCATTCCTATTTCAATTTTGATTAAAGATAGAACATATATTGATGTCAACTATAAGGATGTTGAAGTTTCGTTTGTTTTAGAAAATGATGATGCATATAATTTAGTTGAAGAGTTAATCTTATTTATTAACGAAGCTTATGGTGAAAACATTACTACTCCAGAAATAGATACATCTAAAGATAGCATAGTTTCTTTAGTTAAAAATATCGTAAAAAGTGACTATGACAAACTTCTTTCAATAAGTATTTCTGAAGACTTACTATTAACTTACGACAAATTTAATCTATCTATTGGTGATAGTAAATTAACCTATAATGATAGTCAAAACTCTTTATTCTTTTCATTAAGAGAAAATGATGATACATATTTAGTTGATGAAACTAAAGTTTATTGCAATGTTTCAGGCGTTTCTTCACTTATCGATTTAATGAAATCATCTAAAGAAATTATCCATTATCTTGGATATCAAATTGATTTGTCAGTTGATTATGAAGGAATCGTAGTCGAATCACAAATTTTATTTGATCAATATAAGAATGCTTATGTTGATCTAATCTTTAAATCAGAAGATAAAGAAGAAAATGTAATTGTTTACTATTATGGTGAAAATATCATAGTCAAATTTGGCAATCTAGATTTCTTCTTTAATGGAGACGACATTCTATCAATTTATGAAAAATTATCTAAATATATTTCTATGTCATCTATTCAATTGGATGAGCAATATGTTTTAGATACCTTAACTCAAATTGATTTATTCATTAAAAACATTCAAATTGATTCTAGTTCAATTCTATCAATTTTTGATGTTAAAGGACAAGAATATCAAATTAACGTTCAATATAATAATTCAAATTTACATTTAGAAGTAACTGACTTCTATTCGTTACAAATTGATCTAAAAGAATATGCTCAACAAATAGTAATTCCAGTTGTCGATGAATCCTACTTAGGTCTAGATGACTTTAACAAAATCGTCGATATGTCAAAACGTATATATGAGGATTATACAAATAATCACTTAAATGGACTTCTTGATGTAATTATCAATGAAGTAAGAATAAGTGGTGAAGTAATTTACTTAGGAAAAGATAATATCTATAGTAAGTTAAACGTCAACTATCAAGAAAAGACTATCGAAGTAGAAATCTCTAAAGTAGAAGATAATGTCTACTTAGAAGTAAGATACGATAACTATCAAGTAGGAATTAAGTATCTAGTAGAAAATGATGAAACAATATTAATTGATTCATTAAAGAATAGCTTTAAAGTAATCGATGAAAGATACAATCTAGGAATCTATGATCAAGTCTTTAATGCTGAAGAAGTAGAAACAAATATCGATGTAATTAAACTAGTAAAAGATATTATTAATGGACAATACTTGTCATGTTTAGATGTAGAAAAAACTACAGGTGGCTATCTATTTAGCTATGAAAACTATCAAGTAAGCTATATAGAAGAAGAAAATAGTGATATCAAAGTTAACTTCATCTATGAAGATTACTCTGTAAACCTAGTAATTTCATCTAACTATGAAATAAGTAAGATAATTAGGGAAGATGATTACGTCTATGTCGATGTGACTAGTGATTTCACCTGGATTACTAATATGATCTTTGATGTTCTTGATTATGAAGGCTATCTAGTAGAAGGTAGTTTAGTCTATGAAGGAATTAAAGTAGACTTTGAAGCAACTATTGATAAGAACTTAAATGTCGTCCTTTCTATTAATGTAAGCCATCAAGAAAATAGTTATGATCTAGTGATTAAATATGTAGATAATAAGGTCTATGTAAACTTTGAGAATCTAGAAATTTATCTAAATGAAGAAGATTTAGATGAAGTAATTACATCTATTTCTAATTTAATTAGTAAAGACCAAAGCTCAGAGGTAAATGAAAGTATTATCAAAGTAAGTGAATACGTTAGATCTATTACTCTAAGTAATGATTTATCATTAGTCTTTAATGTAAGTGAAGAAGTCTATAACGTCAACTTAACATATAATGAAGGCTTAACATTAACAGTTACTGATTTATATGAATTAGTCTTACACTTAAGTGAAAGTAAAGAAGTAATAGAAAGTATCGTGGTAGAAGAATCCTACTTAGGTCTAGATGACTTTAACAAAATCGTCGATATGTCAAAACGTATATATGAGGATTATACAAATAATCACTTAAATGGACTTCTTGATGTAATTATCAATGAAGTAAGAATAAGTGGTGAAGTAATTTACTTAGGAAAAGATAATATCTATAGTAAGTTAAACGTCAACTATCAAGAAAAGACTATCGAAGTAGAAATCTCTAAAGTAGAAGATAATGTCTACTTAGAAGTAAGATACGATAACTATCAAGTAGGAATTAAGTATCTAGTAGAAAATGATGAAACAATATTAATTGATTCATTAAAGAATAGCTTTAAAGTAATCGATGAAAGATACAATCTAGGAATCTATGATCAAGTCTTTAATGCTGAAGAAGTAGAAACAAATATCGATGTAATTAAACTAGTAAAAGATATTATTAATGGACAATACTTGTCATGTTTAGATGTAGAAAAAACTACAGGTGGCTATCTATTTAGCTATGAAAACTATCAAGTAAGCTATATAGAAGAAGAAAATAGTGATATCAAAGTTAACTTCATCTATGAAGATTACTCTGTAAACCTAGTAATTTCATCTAACTATGAAATAAGTAAGATAATTAGGGAAGATGATTACGTCTATGTCGATGTGACTAGTGATTTCACCTGGATTACTAATATGATCTTTGATGTTCTTGATTATGAAGGCTATCTAGTAGAATTAAATTTTGTTATTGAAGATATGATTTTTAATTCAACCATAAAAATTGATTCTAATATGAATGTTTCTGTTGATTTGAATATCGAATATCAAGGAAATAATCATCTTATTGTTCTAACATATATTAATGATGTAATCTATTTTGAATATGGAAGTATTTTAGCTAAGTTATCTTTAAATGATATTGATTTATTAATAGAAGATATTAATGTATTGATTGATTATTCACCAAATCAAACGAAAGAAGAAAATAAAATTTCAGAAGCAGTATACTATTTATCTGAATATATTTCCGCGATTAAATCAAAAGAAAACGGCTTATTGGTTAACTTCATCTTTGACAACTCAAATTATAGTTTTGAAGTTTCACCAACAGATCTAGGATACTTATTATCGTCAGATTTCTATGAAGCAAATGCTATTCTTCAAGAATTTAACAATGTTGTTCAAGTAGATGATTCTTTAGATTATTTAGTTTACGATGACTTTAAGAAGATTATCGAGTATTGCCAAGATGCTAAAGATTACTTCTATTTAGATCAAGGTTACCTTGATTTGAATATGAAATTTTCTAGTAGCGATATTTCATATTATATCGATGCGATAGCTAAATATGATTATACTGATAAAGATAACGCTAAGCTTACTATTACATTGACTCTGGATGAGGAAAAATTAGTTTCTGAAGTATTAACTAGAAGTCAAATATTTACTGGAACAATTTCTTATCAAAATAATTTTGTTTATTTACACAATGTAATGTATAACCAATTAATCGGTTTAAATATTTATGTGGCAAAATCAGATGCCGCGAGAGCGATTGATGTCATTTTAACTAAATTAGCCCAAGGTCCTTTCAATAATGGAAAATATGGCTTAAATCTAGAAGTGATGAGAGTAATCAAAAATATATTAGAACTTGACCCAAGTGTCATCTTATCATTTGATGATTCTAGTGCATTTGATGAAGCTAGTATTAATTCATTTGATCAATTTGTATCTATATTAAAAGTAGTTTTAGGACTAAGATTAAATGACAAATTATTCCTAGATGTTCAAGAAGATAATGTCATTTGTAAATTTGATAATTACTTTGATGGAACTATAAGCCACTATATTAATGAAAATGATAAGAAGTTTATTCAAATAGATGGGGTAGGAACCATTGATGAAAAGAATTCATATGAATGTTCTTTGCACTTTAATGATTATGTAGACTTTACAATTTCTACCGATAATTGCATTTATCTAAGTGATTTGGAGATTCTTTCAAATGGCGCAATGAATACGATAAACGCTTGTAAGTATGATCTCAGTGGTACAATTAATTTAAATGTTATCAGTTTAGTTAAACTTGGAATGAAAGTAGATAAACTCCTTCTTGAACTTGATGAAAATGGTACTCCTAGTGGATATATAAAACTTACTACTGATACAAACTCATTAATTACTGATGGTAAATCTGCCCTTGGATCATTAAGTAAATCAGAAGGTGGAGTTAGAGGCGATTATATTACTTCTTATATTTATCTATCTAAAGATGGAACAGTGTTATGTAGAAGAGAATACGAAACTTGGAAAGTGACCGGAACTAATTGGCTAGGAATAAAAACATATGGAAATGCAATGATGTATGAAACATTGTCATATTCCTCTCAAGAAGCATTCTTAAATGATTTTTTAAACGCATTTGTATGGTTAACTAAATTTGATCAATCCTTTATCGATAAGTTTGCAGGCTCTTCAATTGCAGCGTCAAAGAAAGATAATGCTATTAATAGTTATTCAGTAAGTGAAGATAAACTAAACTATACTCTTGGAGTAAATTTAGGATGTGTAGCTTCGATATTTGACGATGGAACAACATTGAAATTTGGCTTAGTTAATTATAATGGAGAATATTATTTAAAAACATTAGGAATTGACGTTTCTATTTATAAAGTAGTCAAAGCAGAAGGACAATTTACTTTGAATAGTTATGGAGTAGATTTAGATTATTCTTCAATGCCAAGCGTTGAAATGATGAAATATTCTAGTTTAGATTTAGTCTAAAAATGATATAAAGAAGTTAATATGAAATCTATTATCCTCAAAACAACAATATCAATAGCGATTATGATTATCGCATCTATCTTAGGATTTTACCTTGGATCGACGATAATGCCTTGTGAATTTACAGCGATATTATGTACAATGATTGCAGGTTTTGCATGTACGATTTTTGTTATAGGTAGTAATAATAAAAAACAATAAATTAGATAATATAAAAGAGTAGCAAAATTCTGCTACTCTTTTATAAAATATAACAATAATTATCTTATGAATGTTTATTTATTTAAGTTCTCATAATTTCTAAAATTAGTTTTACTGATCTTTTTAAGCTCATCTAATCCATATTTTTGTAGAAATTCTTTTGCAAAATTATCTACTTTTAACCCCGCTCCTTTTGGTATTTTAACTTGATATCTATTTTCTATAACTTCCATTTCTTTTAAAAAGCAATATCTAGCAATCATTGAACTCACGGCGACTGAAGGAAATTGAGATTCTCCTTTTGTTTTAAAAGTGATGTTTTTGGTAATGATTTTTTCTTCATATTGCAAATAAGAGTAATATAAATCAATATCGCAAAATTGATCGATAAAACAAGGGATATTTTCATTGCAGATTTTTTCTTTTACTTTTAATAAAGCATGATTATGAAGAATAGCTTTAATTTTATTCATCGAATAGCCTTTATTAATTAATGAATTATATTTTTCATTAGATAACGTTAATTTACTAAAAGTAACAAGGTTTAGTAATCTTGGTACTACATCCAAGATCTTTTCATCCGATAATTTTTTTGAATCGTTCACTTTTAATTCAATTAATGTAGGAATATCATCTTTTTTTACGTAGGAAGCAACTACGATTACTGGTCCAAAAAAGTCTCCGGTGCCTACTTCATCTGAACCGATTTGATCATTTAAATATAACCATGAGTATTCTTTTTTTTCTTTTTTTTGATTGATAGAGGAATTTAAATCCCAAATCCTTGCTTCATCTAAAGCTTTCTCGCCAGTAAATAAGGCCTTAATTCCTTTTTTTGAAGAATAAATAGTAATATTGACATTATCGATAGTTCTACATTTCCAAAGAATGTAGTCTCCTCCACCATAAGAAATGTTTTCAAGATAGAAATTTTCCATTTTAGATAGCGTTTTATCATCAATAGTAATAGTTACAGAATTCATCACTTTTCACCTATTGTTTATTTTATCATTAAGACTATGTAAAAAAAAGACATAAATAAAAATGATCCAGTATTAATTGAATAAATCTTTTTTTATCAAAAAATCTCATTTTCTATGAAAAAATAATGTTTTTTTTAATATATATTATTTTTCTATTCGTTCTAATAAAAATAGTGGAAATATCCGCGAACATCTTTTTGAAAAAATCAAAAAAATTATATTGCAATATCAACAGTCTATATATATAATTTTTCACGTAAAGTTTAAAGATTCTAAACTTTTTATTTAAAATTGTAAAACTTTGTGAGGTGATCTATTTGAAGATAGGAAAGAAGATTAAAGATCTAAGAACAATGTACAATCTTACTCAAGAAGAGCTTGCTAATCGAGTGGAATTAACTAAAGGTTACATTTCACAACTTGAAAATGATTTGACCGAGCCTTCAATTTCTACTCTTGAAGATATTGTAAAAGCTCTTGGAACAAATTTAAGCGACTTTTTTGAAGAAGAAAAACAAGAAGAGCAAATCGTATTTAAAAAAGATGATTACTTTATTAAAGAAAATCCTGGATACAGTATAACTTGGCTTATCACAAATTCACAAAAAAATGAGATGGAACCAATAATTGTTACGATTCAACCTAATTGCCAAACTGATTTAGATTACCCACATGAAGGGCAGGAGTTTGGCTACGTATTAGAAGGAGAAGTACTTCTATGTATGGATAAAAAGAGTTATAGAATTAAAAAAGGAGAATCCTTTTATTATGATTCGATAAAGAATCATTACTTAAAAAATGTTAAAGATAAGATTTGTAAAATAATTTGGGTATCAAGCCCACCTAATTTCTAGATAAGATGGAGGAGTATGTAAATGGATAGAGATGATATTATTATTGAATTAATTGATGTTAATAAGAAATTTGATGATGGTGATAGCTTCGCTGTTGAAAATTTCAATTTATCAGTTAAAAGAGGCCAGTTTGTTACTTTCTTAGGCCCTTCTGGTTGTGGAAAAACCACTACATTAAGAATGATCGCGGGTTTTGAAATTCCAACAAGTGGAAAGATTTTATTAAATGGAGAAGACATCGCCCAACTTCCTCCATATAAAAGGCCAGTCAATACCGTTTTCCAACGTTATGCATTATTTCCACATCTAGACGTTTACGATAATATTGCTTTTGGATTAAAACTAAAGAAAGTAAAAAAAGTCGTAAAAGATAAAAAAGGAAATGAAAAAGTAAAATATGTTCACCTATCGCAAAAGGAAATTGATGAAAAAGTCGTTAGAGCTTTAAAGATAGTTGATCTAGAACAATTTGAATCGAGAAACGTTACTACTTTATCTGGTGGTCAACAACAAAGAGTAGCAATCGCTAGAGCTATAGTTAATGAACCAGAAATTCTTTTACTTGATGAACCTTTAGGGGCATTAGATTTGAAAATGAGAAAAGAAATGCAACTAGAATTAAAAGAAATGCATAAGAAATTAGGTATTACTTTTATTTATGTCACTCATGACCAAGAAGAAGCTCTTACTATGTCAGATATGATCGTAGTTATGAAAGATGGAATGATTCAACAAGTAGGAACTCCTACCGATATTTATAATGAACCAAAGAATGCATTCGTTGCTGACTTTATTGGTGAATCAAATATTTATGTTGGAACGATATATGATAAATTAAAAGTCAGATTTCTTGGAAAAGTATGGGATTGTGTTGACGAATATCCTATTCACGAAAAAGTTGATGTTGTCGTTCGTCCTGAGGATATCAAGATTTGTAATCCAAAAGATGGAGTAGCTGTTGGAAAAATCACTAATTGCATCTTTAAAGGGATTCACTATGAATACACTATTATGGTGGGTAAAAACGAAGTTATCGTTCAATCCACAAAAATGTATGATACTGATAAAGAAGTAGGTATTAAGATTGAACCTGATTTAATTCACATCATGAAAAGAGAAATTTCTTCAAATGCTTTTGAGGGTTACATCAATAAAAATAATCAAGTGGTCTTTGCAGAAGCTAGTTGGGATTGTGATGTCACTACTTTATTAAAAGGCTCTACAATTGATGATGAAGGATATCTTGCTAGTTCAGATGGAAAAAAATACGATTTGACTGATGCAGATGTGTCGGTAGAATTTGATATGGGTGACGTCGACATTAGCGACAACTTAGAAGAAGGTAATATTACTGGAAAAATTATTGAAATGGTTTATAAAGGAGACCACTATCAAGTGATCGTAAGAACAGAAGATGAAGATGACTTTGTTGTAGATACTGAGTGGACATGGAATATTAACGATATCGTCAGCGTAAAAGTGAATCCTAGTAAACTCAAATTGAAGTTAAAAGGAGATATTACTAAATATGAAATTTAGATTTCAAAGAAAATATCTTTCTATTCCTTACGTTCTCTTCTTCTTATTCTTTGTTATATGTCCAATTATTTTAATTGTAGTTTACGCTTTTACTGATAAAGCTACTGGATTATTTAGCTTTAATAATTTAATAAAGTTTTTCTCTGATTCCACGAATATTAATGTTTTAGTTATATCGCTTGTATATGGATTAATTAATACTGGTTTATGCTTATTAATTGGTTATCCTATCGCTTATTTCCTTGCAGATAAAAAAATCAATAAATCCGCTATATTAGTTACTTTATTTATTATGCCAATGTGGATTAACTTTGTTATTAGAACTGGTGCAACTAGAGATTTATTGACTTGGATTGGCTTATCAGGAGGTTCTCATCCAGAAGTAGCTACCATAATCGGATTAGTTTATAACTATCTACCATTTACGATTTTGCCTTTGTATACCACAATGTTAAAAATGGATCGAAGTCAAATTGAAGCAGGCGCAGATTTAGGAGCAAATCCAGTTCAAAATTTTGTTAAGGTTATTATACCTTTAACTCTTCCTGGAATTATATCTGGTGCGACGATGGTCTTTATGCCTACGATTTCCTCTTATGTTATTTCTGATATTCTATCTGAATATAATGTCGTTTTATTCGGTAGTTATATCGACTTATACTTCAATCAATCTGATTGGAATTTCGGTTCATTCATGGCTCTAATTATGCTTTTATTAATCTTATTAAGCGTAGTTATTTCTCGTAAATTCTCTAATGAAGAAGGAGGTAAAAAGTCAATATGGTAAGAAAAATTTTTGCTCAATGCTATATTTATTTAATCTTAATTATAATGTATTTACCGATTCTTCTTCTTGCAGTGTTTTCTTTCACTGTTTCTGATCAAGTAGGAGTATGGACTGGATTTTCATTTCAATTATATGTTGATTTATTTAGAAATAAAGCCTTGATGACCGCGGTTGGAAATACATTCTTAATTGCATTTGTCAGTGCAATCGTTTCAACAATTTTAGGAACTCTTGGTGCTATTGGATCATATTACTCATCAAAAAGAGCAAAGAAAATGATTGAGACGATGACTCAAATTCCCGTCGTTAATGCTGAAATTGTCATCGCTTTATCTCTTGCCGTTTTAGTGGTCGCTCTTTCTTGGAAGTTTTCTTTCTTTACTTTATTAATTGGACATGTGGTTCTTACTGTTGCCTTTGTTTACTTAAATGTCAAACCAAAACTGATGCAAATGGACCCATTTACCTACGAAGCAGCTTTAGATTTAGGCGCAAAACCTAGATATGCTCTATATAAAGTAATTCTTCCAGAAATTCTTCCAGGAATATTCTCAGGATTTATGCTTTCATTTACTTTATCCTTAGATGATTTTGTCATTACTCAATATTTAAAAGAACCTTCTTTTGAAACTATTTCTACTTATATTCAAAAGATTATCTCTAAGCATCCAATACCTCCAGAAGTTAGAGCTTTATCGACTATTATCTTTGCTTTAGTTCTTCTTGTAGTAATTGGAAATACCCTATATAACAATCATAAAGCGAAAATGATTGTTAAAAAAAGAAATGGAGGTATTTAAAATGAAGAATAAATATTTACCTTTATTAGGTCTTCTTCCATTGTGTATGCTATTTTCTTACAGCATATCATTTAATCAATCAATTGATAAAAGTGTTAATAAAACAAAACTTCAAGAAGTAAATAAAGATTTTAAAGGTGAAAGTTTAACTATTTACAATTGTCAAGATTATATTGATGAAGAGTTGATCAGCGAATTTGAAGAAGCTTATAATTGCCACGTTAATTATTATACTTACGACACTAACGAAACGATGTATAATCAATTTACTTTACAACCTGAAGGAACCTATGATTTAATATGCACCTCTGACTACATGATTCAAAGAATGGTAAGAGAGCAACTAGTAATTCCATTAAATATTAAAGAAGATTGTCCTCTATATGATGAATATGCCTCTAAACCAATAAGGGGAAAACTTCAAGATATGTACGCTGATACTAATGGTGATGGTATTAAAGATACTTCTCTAGATGAATATGCTGCTGGCTATATGTGGGGGACACTAGGAATTATCTACGATCCAAATTGTAGTCCAACTATTCAAGAAGATGTGAGATCCTGGAACGTCTTCTGGGATGAAAATTATAAAAGTTTAATTTCTATTAAAAACTCGATGCGCGATACTTTTGTCGTTGGACTCATGCATGCTTATTCTGGCTCACCTTATAGCGATGTTGAAGATATTGCATTACAAGCTAGAGAAGCTTTCTTAAAAGAGATGGAAGAAGCTACTTCTCAAGAAGAAATTGATAATGCTCGAAATAAATACAACAAAGTGATTCAAAATTTATTTGATCTAGTAATTACCCAAGATAATCCTACAGAAGTAATTAATCTTGTTAAAAATGAATTAATTTCTTTAAAAAAGAATATCTTTGGATTTGAAGTTGACTCAGGTAAAAATGATATTATTACTGGGAAAATCAAAATGAATTTAGCTTGGTCAGGAGACGCGGTTTATTCCATCGATTGTGCTTTAGAGCAGCAAGATAAAGTTCTTGAGTATTATGTACCAGAAGAAGGAAGCAATGTTTGGTATGATGCTTGGACGATGCCAAAAGGGGCAAATGAAGAGTTAGCTACATTATTTATCGATTTCCTCTCAGATCCAGTGAACGCTCAAAGAAATATGGAATATATCGGTTATACCTCATTTATCGCTTGCGATGAAGTCTTTGACTTAGTTTCTTCTTGGTATGGAATTAGCCCTTTCTTTGAAGGCAGTGAATATTATGGACCATACTATGATGAAGAATCTGAAGAAGAAGTTGAAGGATCAATAGTAATGTATAATGATAAATTCTATCAATGCATCGCAGATTCATGTGGAAATCTACCAACTGATTCTAATTATTTTGAAGAAATAGAAATAGATGAAGAAGAATTGGCAAAGCCTTATGATTTATCACATATCTTTGGAGAAAATATCTCTGAAGGAAAAAGTCCTATCATCTATCCTTATGTAGATTCAGAAAATCAACTAATGTGTCAATACCCAGATCAAGATACCTTAGCTAGATGTGCAGTAATGAATGATTTTGAAGAAGCTAATGAACAAGTAGTCATTATGTGGGGGCAAGTTAAAGCTTACACAAATATGTTACCATATTATTTAGTGCTTGGAGCAACCCTAACTATTTGCATTGGATTTGTAAGTTATTATTTGATTAAAAAGAAAAAATCGATGAGAAATAAAAGAAAATTAGAATCATTAACTAAGTAATAGGAGCCTAATTTACAAGGCTCTTTTTTTAAATATCTTAATATATTAAAAATAAGTATTATTCGAAAAAATTAATTTAATTATTATAAATAATTAATCGTAAATATATAGTTTTAATAAAGCAAGAATAATCATAAATGGTAAAATTACTATTGCTAAATGTATTAGATTTGTGTTATTATTCTTAATACAAAAAGAGGAAATACTATGGATTACGAAAAAAACATTCCTTTATATATTCAAGTTAAAAATGATATATATCGGAAAATAGAAAATAGAGAATATACAAACATGCTACCTTCTGAAAAACTTTTAGTGGAATTATATGATGTTTCAAGAGTTACATTAAGAAAAGCTCTTGAAGTGCTAGAAGAAGAAGGACTAATATCACGAAAAGCAGGTTTTGGAACTGTTATTAATCAAAATTTATCAGAACTAAAAAATTTTACAATGGTTAAAAGTCTTACCAATGAAATGAAAGAAATCGGTGCAAAAAATATCGAAACTTTTTCTTCTACTATTTCCATTTTATATGCGAATAAAGAGATGATGGACTTATTTTCTTGCGATTCATCAAAAAAATTATATAATCTTCGTAGATTAAGAGGGGTAAATGAAAAACCAATTGTTTTTTCAAACACTTGGCTTAATATCGATATCGATCTTCCAACTTCAAAAGATTTCTTATTTGGCTCTCTATATGACTTTTTAATATCTAATAATGTCTTTTTCTCTCGTTTTGAAGAAGAACTAGAAGCTATTATGCCAACAAGAGAATACCAAGATTTACTTAAGCTTGATAAAGATGGAGTGATTTTAAAAAGGATAAGAAAAGGATTTGATTCTGAAAATAAATTAATTGAATATACGATTAATTATTATGATGCAAAACTTTATCGTTATTCTGTTGAAGTGGCTTCAATTGAGAGGATCAAATAATGGAAAAAGATCAAGTGCTATTTTTATCAGGACCATTAAAAGAGAGAATTTGGGGAGGAACATATTTTAAAGATGTTCTTAAAATTACTCAAAGTGAAGAACCTATTGGAGAATTATGGTCTTGTTCAGGACATGAGGAAGGTGAGTCGATAATTTTAAATGATACTTATAAAGGTAAAAAATTATCTGAAGTCTTTTTAAATCATAAAGAATTATTTAATAATTCAAAATTAAATGATTTTCCAATTTTAATTAAATTGATCGCAACAAGCGATAAATTATCGGTCCAAGTTCACCCAAACGATGAATATGCAAGACTCAATGAAAATCAATATGGAAAGACTGAAGGGTGGTTAATTCTTGACGAAAAAGAAGATTCTTCATTGGTTATTGGACACAATGCTGCAAATAAAGAAGAATTAATTACATATATTCAAAATGATGATTATTCTCATCTATTAAATGAAATTAAAGTAAATAAAGGTGATTTCTATCCGATTCCTTCTGGAACGATCCATGCTCTTGGAAAAAATTTAGTGCTTTTAGAGATTCAGCAATCTAGCGATGTTACATATCGATTTTACGACTATCACCGAAAAGATAAAAATGGAAACGAGAGACCACTTCACGTTCAAAAAGCTCTTGATGTGACTAGTTTTGAAAAATACGATTTCAATATTAATAATATCGATGACTTAAAAACGCCAATATTATGGCTTAATCAATACTTTGAAGTATATTACTACAATATAGACAAATATTTAGATTTAGTAAAAGGAAATGAATATCTTATTTGTAGTGTCATTGAAGGAAGTTTAAAAGTATTAGGTGAAGAAATGACTCTTGGAAAAAGCTTTATCCTTACTTCTAATTGTAAAAACATAAGAATTAAAGGCAAAGGTAAACTTATTGTTACCAAAAGTTTAATGTAATTTTATAAATAATATAAATATATAGCAGCTAGACTGCTATTTTTTAAGTTATCTTTGTAACGATTTTAAATGTATTAAAAAAGTATTATTTGGTATAGCGATTGTTATATCAGATGATAAAATATGCTTTAACTTTACAAAACCTTAATGAAAGTGGATCAAATCTAAATGCGATAAATGGAGATATTTATCATCCTAGATTTATTTATCTATTTGAAATCTAATCTTATTTTGCTATCATATTTTCAGGTGTTAATATGAATGATGAATATAAGGAAAAAGTAAAAAATAAGTATTATCGAGAGATTTATTTAACGAAGATTAGAATAATTGAAAGAGCTCCAAAACTTTCTCAAGAAGAAATAAAAAATTTGGAGTATCGCTCATCTCCAAGAAATAAAGGAGAGGATGAAATTAAAGAAAATTATATGGGATTTGTTGGACAAAGGCTATTAGAAGGTTACACTCAACCTGAAGCTTTAAAGATGGCTCAAATTTGTGTTGATGAAGCAATAGTTCAAGCTAAAAAAGAACTTGTCGATAAAAAGAAAAAGTGGTTTAAAAGATAATTTTTTTCTAGATTAGATTAATATAATTTAATATTGATGAAACGATAATATGGAGCGTTATCTTTTGTCCTTGCTTAGAAATAAGTTGATATCTTGGAATTGTTCCCATATATGGGAATCTTTTAGATCTTTCATCAGGGATTAAAGTAGAATCAATTGATAAAGAACCGCCAATAAATGAAAAAATTATGGTATTATGTCATTATCTAATAGAATATTTTCATCCTTTTTAATATTCTAGACAACTCTTCTTCAACAAGATTTACTTGAAATTCTTAGTTAACTATATGACATTTTTAATTATATTTTTGGGGATGGCCTATTTTTTGCGCTTACGAAGAAGAATTAGAAAGTCTTTTACCTTGGAACATTGTTTTATAATCTATAGATTAGATTCGATCTAATGGTTCGAACGGAATCGAACCTAAAGAATTTTTACGCTTACGAAATGGTGGTTTAATTGATAAAAAGTAATAATTAATAAAAAAAGATACCAAATGGTATCAAAATCTTATAATAAAAAAATGGAGCGAGCGACGGGAATCGAACCCGCATAGCAACCTTGGCAAGGTTGTGTTCTACCACTGAACTACGCTCGCATTTGCCTTAAGCATTAACTATTATAAGGGGTCTAAAATCCATTTGCAATAAAAATATTTATTTTTTGATTTTTTCTAAAAAGAAAAGAAACTCTTAAGAGTTTCTAAATCTTAACCTAATTTTTCGTGGATAATTTTTTTAATTTTATCCTTTGGCATATAGCCTAATGAACTTCCTACTACTTGTCCATCTAATACGTAGAATAAAGCGGGAATTGAACTTACATTAAATTGATATGCTAATTCTGGAAATTCATCGGTATCAACTTTTAAAACTAGTAAATCTTCATCTTCTTCCGCTAATTCTTCTAGAACTGGTGAAAGCATTCTGCAAGGACCACACCATTTAGCGTTGAAATCAATGACTACTCTTCCTTTATTTTTATAAGAATCGAATTCTTCTTTTTTTGATAATACTACTTCCATAATTTTCTCCTTCTTTTAACTAAATAAATGCATTAGTAAATATAGTATAGCCAAATGAAGTGGAAAATACAAATAAAATGAATATTTAATTACTTTATTGGAATATCCTTTTTCTCCATTATATAAGATAATAAAAGGGATGGATAAAAGGGAATAAAGTTGAGATATAGGATCATCAATAAATATGTTTATATTATTAACTGTTGGATTTATAAACCATATCAGAATATTAAATGATATAAGAAAAAAACAACTAAGATATTTTCTAATTGAGAAATAATATTTACTGTATGCTAAATCATAATCTAGTTGATAATAATTGGAAATGATTTTACATAATATCTTTGATAAATATATTGAAAAATAAAATAATAAAATTAAAACTAATCCATATAAATCATACATTGAAAGAATAGGAATGACTTCAAAAGCAATTAAGATAGTTAGAGTTATTGGAATAATAGAGGATAGTTTGACCCATAACTTTTTATTCTCTAGTAATGAAATTGTTAATGCGCCTAAAAATAGAGTAGTAATTGGATTTCCCCAATAATTATGAGAGATTAGATAAAAAGTAAGATCACAAAAAATTGATAAAATTAATAGTCTAAGTAAATAATTAAGTTTGTTTTTTGTATGGATTACTCCTTCGACAATTAGAAAAGCAAAAATAGGAAATGAAATTCGTCCAATAATAATACAAATATTTGAAATTCTTAACAGGACTTGGTTATCAAAAAATACTTTAGCCATTCGTCCAAAATGATCTAAAGTCATTGTGATTAGTCCAATAATTTTTAAAGATAGTGAAGATATTCCTTTTTTATTTTCCATTTTAGAAAAGAATCATTATTTGAATAAAAGCAATTAAATTATTTAATGCATGTGCAGTAATAGAGGAGATAAGTGATCCATTTTTTTCATATGCGTAACAAAGAATTCCTCCGCTTATCATATAAGCAGGCAAATTTACTAATTCTGTTTTTATTAAGCTAAAATCACCACTTGAAAAACAAGTGTAATCAAAGTGGATGAAACCAAATACAATTAGACATACCACATAAGCTAGTACTCTATTCTTTTTTCGAAGAACACCAAATAAACTATATCGATAAACTAATTCTTCAAAAATCGGAGCAAAGATTACAGTAGTAATAAATAAAAGAATTGGCGATTGTTGGGTTAAGGCAATTAATGATTGTTGATTATTATTCGAATCGACACTTCCAAAAATAAAAGTTGATAGAATCGAATATAGTGATTGAGCAAAAAGAAGAATCAAACCCATTGTAATACCATTAAGATAAACATTAGAGGATTTATATCTTTCAAATACTTTTTTTAAAGTAGGAATACCAACAATCATTAATATTGTAGCTAGGCCAATTAGATAAGTTGAAAACTGTAAAGCACCATTAATGCTATTAAATTGATCAGGATTAATCTCAGGATCTAAAGTGATAAATAAACTAACAATGATGTAAATTATATTGTAAATTATATTTAGTCCTATTAATCCGATTAAAAATAGCGCAATTGCTTTATAATTATTAACATCGGAAATAGGTAGTTTTTCTTTTCTATTTTCTTCTTCCATATTACCTCCAAAATAATATTTATATAATTTATTTAAAAATAAATTAGCATATGCTATTATAAGTATATACTTTTTGGAAATATTATACTAATTAATTGGTAAAAATAAAAGATATAATGGAGGGTAAATATATGAATTTTATTCTTGCAAGCATTTCTTCAGGCCAGATTACTAATTATGTTAATCTAGCGTTACTTGTAATCGCTGCGATAGGCCTTATTGGATTTTTTATTGGTTTAATAAAAGGCTTTTGGCTTCAAACTTTCACTTTAGTGTGTACAATCGTTCTTTTGATTGGAATGATATTATTACTTAAACCGATAAGCAATTGGCTCTACGACTTAGATATTAGTTCTCTTCTATCTCAATCGAATGTTTCCTTACCTAGCGAAGATATTAAATCGATTGGAGACTTAGTTGAATATAATATTGTTACTGCCCTAACTAATGCAAACCTTGATTATTCAAATGCAGAAATCGTTGCATTTGCTTCAGGTATTTGTCTATCAGTTATTCGTTTTATCTTATATTTTGTTTTACTGATAGTTGTTCTAATTTTAGGATCTATTTTAATTCCTTTATTTTATCTTTTATTTAAACTTATTATTCCCAAAGTTCTTAGAAAACGAAAACTTAGACTACTAGGTGGATTATCTGGCTTTGTAGAATTTATAATTATCTTTTGCATGTTCATTAACCCTTTGACTGCAATGGTGAATTCAACTGTTGGGAAGATTCGTGACGAAAATGGAAATATTGTTAAAAATGAAGAAGTTGATAATGAATCATACGATCTTGTTTATAATGTTTTGGATGGATATAATAATTCAATTCTTGCAAAAGCTCTCTTCTCTTTATCTTCTAATGGGAAATCTATCGACTTTAGAATAATGGATTATGTTACTTTGACAAAGGTAGGAGAAGGAGTCGACTTCCATTTCTACGATGAACTAGGCCAATCATTAGCCATTGTTTATGAAACTATTTCTACTGGAGCAATAGATTTATCTACTATGGCGATAAATTATGATATTTTAGTAAATTCTACATTAATTAAAAATGTCATTTATACTCTTTCTGATTCCACATTAGTTTTATTTGCTTTACCTTTATTTGTTTCAATTGGACTAAATTCTAGTAAAGAAAATTTAGATATAGATTTATCTGATATTGATTTAAGTAATGTCGACTGGTCTGATTCATTAAAAGCAGTTGGAGATGTATTTGAAGCAATCAAATCTACTGGATATATCCAAATCGCTATGTCTTCGCCTGATGATATTCTTAATCAAATAATAATAAGTAAAGAAAATGAAACTTATTTAAAAGACGCTATGAAAAGAATTGGCGATTCTTCCTTTGTTTCGACTTTACTTCCTCAAGTAATGGTAAGCTATTTTAAAAGCATGAATAATGCTTCTTCAGAAAGTGAAGTATCCACTATGAAATCTAGAAGGTTATCTGAAGAAGAAGGTAGTGAAACTAGCGAAAACAAGGTAAATTATAAAGATTTATTTAAAAATTTACCTGAAGAAGCTTATAATGTTGAAACCTATAAGAATATTAGATGGGGTGATGAACTTTCTTCTATAATTGGAATTATGTTTAATATGGTTGATCAAGTTAAATCTATTGAAGGAAAACAAGATTTTTCTATTCAAGAGTTAATGACGACGTTAGAAAACTTTGATCCAATTAAATTATTCCTTGGATACGATAATTCAATCTCCTATACAACTAAAGATCAATTTAAAGATAATGTTTTCCTTAATGGAGGAAAATATAATGGAGTAGATATTCCTGGCACAAATGGAATATTAGGACTTAATGAAAACACTACTGGACTACTTAATTTACAAGTTTCAAATCTATTCTTAGATGACTTTGGTTTAATGTCTAAGTTTGTTAAAACCTTATTTACCTCTTTATTAGGACAAGACGAATCAATCTTTGTTTCAATTGAAGATAATCTAGCTAAATTATCTTTCAACGATTGGAAAAAAGAACTTTCTGCTATGCTATCTTTAGCTCTTCCTCTAATAGTCGCTACAAATGACTTAGCTAATTCTGAAGATGTATTTAAAACTATTGGAGACAAGGGAAGTGGAGTTAATCTCGCTTTATCTTATATAGGTGAAAATATGGAACAATCAGTTATCATTAATAACGTTGTTCCTAATGTCATAAGCGACATGCTTAGCGAAGAAAAAGATACGCCTATATTTATGAATCTAACTGTTGGTGATTTAAACTTTAATGAATTTACTGAAGACACCAATTTTGCAAAACAATTTACTTACTTAGTTGATGAAGTTATTCCAAGTGCAAATAAAATATTATCTGCTGAAACATTCAATTTAGAATATGTTGTCAAGAATTCAACTGATGTTGCTAAATTATTTGAAAAAATTTATGCTAGTCAAATACTTAACAATCAATTAGTAGAAGAAGATAAAAATACTAATTTTGAAAATATCATGATTTCTATTTTCTCTCCTTTAAAAGAAGATGAAGATGCTTCACTAAATATTCCTACAATGACTAATGGTTTATTCTCAATTGAAAAAGATAGTATTTTATCAATTGAAGATTCAATAAAAGGATGGGTTAATGAAAAAGGCGATGGTGAAATAATTTCCCTATTTAATGTTATTGGTTCAATTGATAAAGATGACGAACTAGGATCTACTGAATATTTGTTTGATTATCTAAAAAATTCTTCAATGAATATCAATAATCATTTATTTGATATGGGCAATGAGATCGAAAGAATCTTTTCTAGCGTTGATGAATCTATTTTAATGAAAGAAGCATTACCTAATACATTAAATAAAATGTTTGATTCAAATGAATCTTTAAAAGGATTTGTAAATTTTGAAAATATTGATTCTTTTGAAGAAGAAGGAAAAAATCTATCTAAAGCTTTAAATGCAATCAATGAAGTCAAAGGAACAAATTCTGAAACAGATATTTCTATATTAATTCAAAATTGTGATACAGGATTACTAAAAGAATATGAATTTACTGATGATAAAGAAGAGTATTCTACTTATGAAGGAAGCTACCCTAAATATTTTATGGGTGAATCAAAAGCTTATAATTTATTAAATTCGATTAATGATACTAAATCTATCGATATGCAAGGATTATTATATAGCACAATACAAAATATATTTAAAGATAGTTCTTTAGTTTCTACAGAAGCTTTAAAAGATAGTGAAGCTGATTTTAAATTTGAAAAAGATATCGTTAATTATAATAGTACAATAAAAGTTAATTGGTCTTGTACAGAAAATCCTAGCGGATATTATGGAGAAATTTATAACTTGTCTAGAGTATTTGTATATTCTACAAGCATCAATAATTTGACTTCATTAGATAATAATGACTTTAATGAATTATTAAATGTTGTAATGAAAGCGTATCCTTTACGTAGTCTTGTTGGTCCGATTGTTTCTAATGGATTAAAACAAATTTCTTATAATAGCGAAAGTGATATTTTCCAATCATTGTTTAACGAATCATATTGTGATTATAATGCCATCGATAAAATGAATTATATCGATAATAATGAAAAATATGTAAATAGATATGAAGAAGAAAAAGCTCGATTAAACGAAGTTTATTCAATCTATACTCTTTATGTTAATTCAAGCAAGTTTAGTAGTGATATCAATTCGGTCTTAGATTTAACCGAAAATAAAGAAAATTCTATTCTTTCAACTATGTTATTTGCTTTACATAATTCAGAGATCTTTAATTCTTCAGAATTAATCTTAAAAGTTGATAACTCTATCATTAGAACAAATCTGACTTCATTTGAAAACTTATTCATAGTTTTAGTTGATAAAACAGAAAATGAAGGATTCCAGGGACTTCTTTATGCAAATGATCTTTATGAATTAAACAACCGTTTATCAAATAATACAGAAACATATGATAAATGGTTAGGAAATGGCTCAACCGATATTGGTGAGGTCGTAAAATTCAATAATGATATTAAAACATTAAATGGTATTTCTAATGAATCATCGCTAGAAGCAATTGTTGATATTGCTAAGTGCAATATTGAATCATCATTGATTAGAAAAGTAATTAATAGATATGTAGCAAATCAAAATAAATCATATTTAGGAAATAAGATTGTAGGTATAGATTTTGATAAGCCAAGTTCAAATCCATTAGATAGATTAATTTATGAGTCTTAGAATTAAAGAAAAATATGTGAAACTTACAGAGATTAACAAATCTAAGTTTTACGCTATAATTGCACCTATTGAAAGTGTTGAAGAAGCAAAAAGCATTCTTGTAGAGATAAAAAAAGAATATCCTAAAGCTACGCACTATTGTTATGCTTACATCGTAGATGGAAAAGAAAAAAGTAATGATGATGGTGAACCTAGCGGCACGGCGGGAAGACCGATTTTAGAATTCTTAAAAAACAAAGAATTAGAAAATATCCTCTGTATTGTCGTAAGATACTTTGGCGGAATCAAATTAGGGGCTTCAGGCTTAATTAGAGCCTATGTCGATTCTTCAAAAAATGTTTTTGATATTGCTAAAATCTATCGTATAGAAGAGCAAGAATTATTTGATATAGTCACTAGCTATTCACTTTTTCAAATTGTGAAAAATTACTTAGATAAAGCAAATGGAAATATTGTTAATGTGAGCTATGAGGAAGAAGTAATAATTACTTATTCTTGCATCTATTTAAATCTTAATGATTTAAAAAATATTACTAATGGAAATGTGAAAATTATTTCAAAAGGTTTTCAAAAGGTATATAGTATAGTAGAAAGGTGAGGTAGTTTATGAGCGAAAATGAAAAGTGTCAAAGTGAAGAATGCTCATCTTGTTCTTCATGTTCAGGAGATTGTTCTTCTTGCTCACATAAAAAGCAAGATTTAAAAGTTAAAATAAATGATCAATCAAAAATTAAATTAGTGATTGGAGTTCTTTCAGGAAAAGGTGGAGTAGGTAAATCTTTAGTGACTTCCTTGATTGCTTCTAAGTTAAGTAAAGAAGGATTAAAGGTTGGAATTTTAGATGGTGACATCACCGGACCTAGCATTCCTAAAGCCTTCAATATTCACGAATTTGCTTACCAAGAAAATAATTTGATTAATCCGGCAATAACAAAATCAGGAATTAAAATAATTTCTTCTAATATGTTATTAGAAAATGAAGATGATCCTATTATTTGGCGAGGCTCGTTAATTTGTAGTTTATTGACACAATTTTATAAAGATGTTAATTGGGGGAAATTAGACGTCTTATTAATTGATATGCCTCCTGGAACTGGCGATGTTAGTTTAACCACTTTCCAATCGTTTCCTCTAGATGGAGTAATTATGGTTACTACTCCTCAAGATTTAGTTTCCATGATCGTTAAGAAATCTTTACACATGGTTGAAGCAATGAGAATACCAGTTTTAGGAATTGTTGAAAATATGTCTTATGTCGTTTGTCCAAATTGTGATGAAAAAATTTACATTTATGGAAAAAATGATGAAAAAGTTTTCAAAGAGAAATATGGATACGAATGTTTAGGACAAATTCCTTTCGATAGCAAACTAACTAGCCTTATCGACTCTGGAAGAATTGAAGAATCAGACGATAAATATTTAGATGAAGTAGTAGATATGATTATAGATTTGGAGAATTTAAAATATGAATAATTATCAAAATAATCGTTTAGAATTAGAAAAATTAATAGAAGATAACTCGCTTGTGGTTTTATATTCAGGAGCTTTAAAACAAACTTCTAATGATGAAAATTATCCTTTTAAAGTCAATATGAACTTTTTCTATTTGACTGGAATTAACCAAGACAATGCTTATTTAATGATTGAAAAAGTTAATGGAAAAGTTTTGGAAACTTTATTCATTTATGAAAATGATCCATTGAAAGTTCGTTGGATTGGCGCTTATCTTTATCCTAATGAAGCAAGTGAAATATCTGGAATTGAACATATTGAATTTGTAAATAACTTTGAGACCACTTTAGAAAAGAAAGTCAAATCAAATAAATTTAAAAAAGTATATTTAGATTTAGAAAGGATTCCTTTTGATGGCCAAGTTAATTTTGGTAATTTGTTGAAAGATAAAGTAAACGCAATTAATTTTAGTAAATTAGTTGTTGATATCTATCCTTTAATCGTCGAATTAAGAGGAGTAAAAAAACCTTATGAAATCGAATTATATAAAGAAGATGTCAAGGTTACTAATTTAGCTTTACAAGAAGTATTAAAACGTTTACCAACTTTAGAATATGAGTACCAAGCTCAAGGAGTATTTGAAGGTAGTATCAAATATTTAAAAAATGCACGAACTTCTTTTGATACCATTGCTGCTTCAGGGAAAAATGCTGCTGTACTTCATTATCGATCAAATAATGCAAAAATGAATAAGGAAGATTTATTATTACTTGATTTAGGTGCTGAGTTTAATATGTACCATGCAGATATTAGCCGTACTTATCCTATTTCTGGTAAATTTAATGATCTTCAAAGAAAAATCTATACGATCGTATTAAATTGTAATAAACATATTATTTCTTTAATTAAACCTGGAGTTAGCATTAAAGAATTACAAAATGAAACTATTTCTTTCTTAGGCAATAGTTGTTTAGAACAAGGTTTAATAAAAGAATTTGATGAAATTCATAATTATTATTTCCATGGGATTTCACATCATATCGGTTTAGATACTCACGATCCTTATCCACGATATAAAGGGGTGTTAAAGCCAGGAATGATCATTTCATGTGAACCAGGACTATATTTTGAAAATCTTGGTATCGGAGTTAGAATTGAAGACGATATTCTTGTGACTGAAGAAGGAAATGAAAACTTATCAAAAGATATCATTAAGGAAATTGATGATATTGAAAACTTTATGGCTCAATTCAAATAATGGAAAAAGTAATTACTATCGATAAAAAAGAGAAAATTGAAAAGTATGATATTTTTGATTCTTATTTACTCGTAAATAAGAATTTTTCTAGTTTTCATAAATATGGGTTAAGTAATAATTCTTGCTTAGAACTACTTAATCAAATTCATAAGAAGAACAAGAAAGCTTATATACTAATTGATCGAGTATATTTTAATGATGATTTAAAAAGATTAAGTCGATTTATTAATGAATTAGAAGAAAATTCATGCGATGGATATTATTTTTCTGATTTAGGTGTCTATCAATTATTTAATAACTTAAATTTAAAGCATAAGTTGATCTATTTTTCCCAAACTCAAATTGTTAGCGCTATGGAATTAGAGAGCTTTTTATCTTTAGGCATAGATTCAGTTTATATCTCAAAAGATTTACCTTTAAAGTCATTAGAAAACTATCAAAATAATAATAAAGTTGGAATTGTTTGTTTTTCTTATCGTAATTTATTTTATTCTCGAAGAAAACTTCTTTCTTCTTACTGTGAAGAATATAATTTACCTAAATATTACTCTAAAAATAAATATCTAATTAGGGAGCAAAAAAGACAACAAAAAAACATTATTTTTGAAGATAGAAATGGAACATATATCTTTACTGATTATATTGAAAATCATCTTAATGAATTAGATAAATTTATCTCTTTAAATATTAAAAGCATCTTATTTGATGATAATTTTGTTGAAGAAGAAATAGTTTATAAAGTTCTTGATTATCTTAATAATCCAAACGAAAAATATATATTAGATAGTAAGGAGAAAGACACCTATGAGGAATAAAATAGAACTTCTTGCTCCTGCAGGGGATTTAGAAAAATTAAAAATCGATGTTCTTTATGGGGCCGATGCAGTCTACATTGGCGGTAAACTATTTTCTTTACGAAGTGCATCAAATAATTTCACTTTGGAAGAGATGAAAGAGGGAATTGAGTTTGCTCATCAAAGGAAATGTAAAGTTTACGTCGCTTTAAACGTTTATCCTAATGATGAAGATAAAGATCTATTAGATCAATATTTGTTAGATTTAGATTCATTAAATGTTGATGCAATCATCGTTTCTAGTCTTTATATAATGAAAAGGGCTAAAGAATTAGGATGTTCTTTTGAGTTACATGTTTCCACCCAAGAATCTACTTCAAATAATTTAATGATCGATTTTTATAAGAGCATGGGCGCTACAAGGGTAGTTTTAGCAAGAGAATGCACATTAGAACAAATAAAAGATATCACTTCTAAATCAAGTTTAGAGGTAGAAGTCTTTATTCATGGAGCGATGTGCTGCTCATATTCTGGAAGATGCACTCTTTCAAATTACTATACTCAAAGAGACGCGAATAAGGGAAGTTGTTCTCACCCTTGCCGATGGGATTATGATCTTTACAAAAATAATAAATTATTAAAAAATAAGTTTCTTCTTGGAAGTAAGGATTTAATGTCTGTTAGTTTTATTAAGTCGTTGATTGAATCTGGCGTTAGCTCTTTAAAAATTGAAGGAAGAATGAAATCTATTAGTTATTTAGCTCACGTTTGTAAAACTTATCGTAAGTTAATTGATGATATCTATGAAAATAAAATTGAACCATTAACAAATTACATTAAAGAAGTTGAAGAAAGTGGAAATCGTCAAACTACATCTGGCTGGCTAAAAGGATATACTGATCACCTTGATTTGATTTATACTTTTTCAAATACACCTTTACAGAATTATTTAGGAATGATAATAGATTATGATGAAAACACTCATCTTGCTTCAATCACTATGAAAAATCCAATTAATAAAAATGAAGAAATTGAATTAGTTTCTTTTGATAGAGGTAATACTTCTTTTATTGTTAATAGAATTATCGATGCAAAGGGAAATGAAGTAGAAAGCGCGAATAACACCTTTTTTACTTATCAAATAGAGATCCCTTTTAAAGTAAAAAAATATGAAATATTAAGAAAAAAAGTTAATCTAACCGATTAACTTATTTTTTTACAAAGATATATCCAAAGGCATTTGGTCCCCAATGGGCGGCTATTGCGTGGTCTAAATCATCAATTACTTTCATCTGAGGATAAAACTTTTCATCAGTCATTCCTTTTAATAAATCCAGATTCTTTTTATTATAAGTCATTGAAGGAATAATTTCATAATTAGGATCGCAATCAAGATCGATAAGAGACTCACAAATAAAGCGCATAGAATTTTTTAAGCCAACCTTTTTAGCAATCATTTTAACTTTTCCGTCTTCAAAACCAATAATAGGCTTTATGTGAAGAAGGCTTCCTAATACATAATCAATTTTAGAAAGGCGTCCACCTTTATGGAGGTATTCTAAGGTTTCTGGAATGGCCATAATAACAATTCTAGGGATTAAATTATTTACTCTTTCTATAATTTGATCAAGAGGTTCATCTCGATGAGTGTTAATTTCATCAACGAGAAGCCTAATTCCACCTACCGCTAAACGTGAATCGATAACTCTTACTTTTTTATTGTTATCAAATAGTAAACGCATCGCATTATAAGTTCCAGAAATTTCACTTGAGATTGTAATGATAATAACATCATCTCCATCACTTGTATATTTATTAACTTTCTTTTCGACATCATCTAATGATGGAAGGGAAGTTTTTGGAAAAACTTGATTATTCATCAAATAAGAGTAAAAAATTTCATTTGTTAAATTGATTCCATCATAGTATTCTTTATCACCTAGAATAATCTTTAATGGAATAATCTCAACTTGATATTTTTCTTTCTCTTCTTGCTTAATGCTACTTCCTGAATCGACAAATACTCTTAACATAACTTACTCCTTTTTTAATGAATCTAATATTTTAATGATTTCTTCTAATTTATAATGAGGTATAGATTCTTTTACTCTATCATCTTTAATTATATAATCTCCAACTAGAAATGTTTTAATCCCGCATTTTTTTGCGCATTCATAATCTTCTAGTTCATTATTACCAAATAGAATTACTTCATCTGGATTTAATTTAAATCGTTTTAATATTTCTATAAAATAATTTGGATTTGGTTTAGTAAAATAGGAATTTTCATACGTGGTTACTAGATCAAAATCTTCGTCTTTTAAGGAAATAAATGACATTCTAGTTTCTGTAGCTATTTTAGGAAAAATTGGATTTGTTGAAAGAACAACATAGAGAAAATTTTTTCTACAATAAGTTACAATTTTCTTTGCTAAAGGATTATCTTTACAACAAATTTTTGTTTTAAGAAACTCATTTTTATAAAAATTATCAAATTCTAATTTATCTATAATTTTATCTTGACCAAAAGTGTTTAAAAAGTGGTCCCAAAAAACTTCCTCATTAGTTTTTTTCCCATCATTAGAGTACATTAAAGAAATAGTTTGAATGATGCACTTGATAAACTTATCTTCATCATAACCCAATGATTTTGCTTTTTCTTTTAATAAATTAAAATATATTTTGGTAAATTCTTTTTCGTCAAGAGGAAGTAAGGTGCCATCTAAATCAAAGAAAATCGCTTTAATCACTTTGCTACCTCCAAAAAAAGAAAATAATAAATTAAATTGGTGACCTATACGGGATTCGAACCCGTGAATGGTGCCTTGAGAGGGCACTGAGTTAAGCCGCTTCTCCAATAGGCCGATGTATATATTATTTATTATTTGATAATAAATTGCAATAAAAAAAGGGCTAATGCAAAATTTTAATTGGCTTTAGCCCTAATTATCCATTATGCTCTTTGAGCTTCTTCAGTCATCACTCTTAAATGAGTGGCAAGTTCATCTGATAAATCTTTTTTGTCAATTCTAAATTGCCAGTTTCCTGAAGCTACCCCTGGAGTATTCATTCTAGAATATTTGTCCATGTGGAGAAGATCTTGAGGAGAGAAGATAACGACATTAGCTCTACTTCTCATCAATGAACCAATCATCGTATCGAGGATATCTTCATCTCTCCAAATGTGAAGATAATCTTTCATTGGCGCTTTTAATTCAGGATGTTCAATGATGAAATTTGTCATTACATCATTATCGTGAGTTCCTAAATACGCTACGCAATTTTCTTCGTAATTGTGAGGTAAGAAAGGATTCTTTAATTTAGCTTCTTTATAATCTTGCTCAGTTTTACAATGAGAAAAATCTGCGCCACCTCTTTCGTTAGGATCATCATCGTAATAGATGCCCTTCATGTGACGATCGTAATCATCGAAAGCAAATTGCATCAATTTCATTCCTGGGAATCCTGTTTTTCTCTTTAATTCTTTGACTGCATCGGTGATAACGCCTAAATCTTCAGCGATGATTTGACATTTCTTAGTACACTTTTCTAGATGCGCAAATAGATCGTAATCTGGGCCTTTTACCCATTTTCCATTAACGGCAGTACTTTCTCCAAATGGAACTGACCAATAAGATTCAAATCCACGGAAGTGATCGATTCTCACACAATCAAATAGTTTTGCAGCTGATTGAACTCTTTTTCTCCACCAGTAGTAATTGGTTTTCTTTAATTTATCCCAATCATATAATGGGTTTCCCCATAATTGACCGGTACTAGAGAAGAAATCTGGTGGTACGCCAGCGACTGCTTCTGGCCTTCTATTTCTATCAAGTTTAAATAATTTTGGATGTCCCCACACGTCAGCGGAATCAAGGGAAACATAAATAGGCATATCGCCAATGATTTTTATCCCTTTACGTTTTGCGTGAGCTTTTAATTTTTTATATTGTTTGAATGCTTCATATTGAACAAAAATCCAAAATCTATACTCGTCGATATTTGCTTCTTTTGCTTTTCTTACTGCGGTTTTATTATGAAGGCGATATTCACGTTTCCATTCTTGGAAAGATTTTCCACCATGAAGGCCTTTTAATAACATAAAGCAAGCGTAGTCTTCAATCCAATATTTATTTTGACGATAGAATTTATTAATTTCTTTTTCTAAGAGAGGATAACCTCTTTTAAAAGCGATTCTTAATACATCGAATCTTTCATTATAGACTTTTCCATAATCAACATAATGAGGATTAGATCCACCTTTAATATTTCTAACTTCGCTTTTTGTTAATAAACCTTCTTTAACTAAGATGTCAAGATCGATAAAATAAGGGTTTAAAGCAAAAGCGGAGAAACTTTGATATGGTGAATCACCATAACTAGTTGGATTTAATGGCAAAATTTGCCAATATTTTTGTTTGCTTTTCGCTAAAAATCTGATAAAAGAATGAGCTTCTTTACCAAATGTTCCAATACCATGCTTTGATGGTAATGATGAGATATGCAATAATATACCTGAACCTTTTTCCATAAATTTTTTACTCCTTAATTAGAATTATAGATATTTGATACACTTAAAACAATAAAATTTATCCTTTTTTTTGAATATTTTAACATTTTTTAAAAAGAAAACGCTTGCATAAAAGTAATTGTGTTTTTTTATTAAACATTATCAAAATAGCTCGAATTTTTATTAAAAATTGATGTTTATTGATTGTAATTGATTGTAGTTACTTGGATTCGATTTTGATTTATTTTTATTGATAAAAATGATATAATTTCAATAGGTAATCAATTTACCTAGGAGGAGGCTAATATGTTATTAACAAATTTATTAGATTCATCAATTTTTTGGTTAATAATATGGCTTGTGGTTTTTGTTCTTTCAATTATTATTGAACTTGCAACTGAACAACTTGTCAGCGTTTGGTTTGGTGGGGGAGCCTTAATCAGCATGATTTTATCAATTTGCAATGCCGCTTGGTACATCCAGATTGTTGTCTTTGCAGTTTGCTCCGCTCTTTTAGTGGTCGTATCGCAATTTTATATGTACAAGAAAAGAAAAAACCAAGAAACACTAAAAACAAATATGGATATGCTTATCAATGAAAAAATTTTAGTCATTAAAAGCGTAGATGCAGATCATTTTGGAGAAGGTAAATATCGAGATATCGTATGGACTTTAAAAAGTGATGATGCAATTAACCAGGGTGAATATGCTCTAGTTGATAGGATTGAAGGAAACAAGTTAATTGTTTCAAAAATTAAATAAAGAAAGAGAGAATAATTTATGAATATTAATTTTTTAACATCCCCTCTTGCTGTAGTAGGATGGGTAGTTCTAGCGATTGTAGTAATTTTTTGCGTAGTAGTAATAATCCGCTCAATTGTAATCGTTCCTCAAGCAACAACAGTAATTGTTGAACGTCTTGGAAAGTATAGAAAAACTTTGACTGCTGGCTTTCATGTAATTACACCTATTATTGAAAAGAAAGCAGGACATGTATCATTAAAAGAAAAAGTCGCAGATTTTCCACCTCAACCAGTTATTACTAAAGATAACGTCACCATGCAAATTGATACGGTTGTCTATTTCCAAATCACCGATCCAAAACTATACACATATGGTGTTGAAAGACCAATGTCTGCAATTGAAAATTTAACTGCTACTACTTTACGTAATTTAATTGGTGATCTTGAATTAGACCAAACATTAACTTCAAGAGATACAATTAATCAACAAATGCGATCAATTCTTGACGAAGCAACTGACCCTTGGGGAATTAAGATTAATCGTGTAGAATTAAAAAACATTCTTCCACCACGAGACATTCAAGAGGCAATGGAAAAACAAATGCGTGCGGAACGTCAAAAACGTGAAGCAATTTTAAAAGCAGATGGAGAAAAACAAGCAGCCATCTTATCCGCGCAAGGTGAAAAAGAAGCAGCGATTCTCCGTGCAGATGCAAAGAAGATTTCAATGATCAAAGAAGCAGAAGGTCAAGCTGAAGCGTTGATTAAAGTATATGAAGCTCAAGCAAAAGGTATTGAACTTATCAACAATTCTAATCCTAACTCTGCTTATGTTACCTTAAAAGGATTCGAAGCATTAGAAAAAGTGGCAAATGGTAACTCTACAAAGTTAATCATCCCAAGTGAAATTCAAAATGTAACAGGACTTTTAGCTAGCATGAAAGAAGTGTTGACTGATACTAAAGATGCTTCAAAAAAATAACTATATTATGTACGTATAAGATGTCATTAATTTGACATCTTTTTTTGACGAATTTTCGACATTATTTTTATGGTTAAATCAAGATAAATTTGATAATATATATTATAAAGGAGGGAGGAATTATTTTGAAAATTAAGAATTTGTTTGGTTATATTTGCATCTTGATGCTTTCTTTTGTTCTTTCAAGTTGCAGTTTTATTGGTTTTTTTAATAGTTCCACTTCATCAATAGAATCAATTGAGCTAAAAGATTATGCCGGCCAAAATATCACTATAAAAATGATGAATGAAGCTAGCGAGATTAGATCATTAGATTCTACTGGAAATCAAAACATCTTAGTTTTACCAGTTTGTTTTAAAGATTTTACTCTAGAGTATTTAAACTTAAAAGAAGAAGAGGTAATTAAAAATTTAAATGATGCATTCTTTGGTGAATCTATAGAGACCGGATGGGAGTCAGTTAGCTCTTATTACGAGAAAAGTAGCTATTCTAAACTTCATATTTCAGGAGAAATTGCTCCGATTTATACTTTAGATTTAAACGTGATAGAAACAAGTAAGCTCATGGGAAATGACGATGGATATGATCCATCTTATTATGTATTAAACAAAGCTCTTGATTACTTTAAGAATAATTATCAAGGAGATATTAGTAAATTTGATCAAGATAAAGATGGTTATTTAGATGGTGTATGGATCATTTATTTAAATCCTTATTTTAATAGTTCGACGGAAGATTATTATTACAAAATCGATTCTTCATATTCTAGACCTAGCATTAAGGAAAAAGTTTCTTCTTTACTTTGGGCATATACTTATTGGAATTATGGAACTAAAGCGAATGTTAATTCTCCTTCACCTTTTTGCTACAGTTGGGCTTCATATAGTTTTCTTTGGGATGGTGGATATCAAAGTGAAGATAAAAAATCGCTTGTTGATTCTCATACCTACATTCACGAAACTGGGCATCTATTAGGGCTAGATGATTATTACAATTACGATTATTCAACTAAATATCCTATTTCTCCAGCTGGAGGAGTCGATATGATGGATAATAATGTTGGAGATCATAATTCTTATACAAAATATTTATTAAATTGGATTTCCCCAAGAATTGTTAAAGAAGAAGGAACATATCATCTTTCTTCGTTTAGCGAATATGGCGAGAGTTTACTTTTACCAGCAGATATTAACTCATATAACAATTCTCCTTTTGATGAATATTTGCTATTTGAATTTTATACTCCTACTCTTCTAAATGAATTAGATTCACTAGCTCCTTATGAAAATGGAGTTCAAATGCTAACAGATTATGGAGTGAGAATATATCATGTCGATTCTAGACTAGTCACTATGGGATATGACTTTTTCAAGCAAACTTATGTTAATAAAGGATTTAGTTCTACTTTTGTTAATTCTGATTCTAGTTACTCTCTTATAGGAGCAAGTAATACTCCAAGTTATAGTCAGACTGGCTATTATTTAATCACTATGTTATCTAATGAAAAAAATAGCAAAAAAAATTATTACTACCAAGACAAAGAAGAAGGAATAGCCACAAATGGGTGCTTATATAAAAACAATTCGCGAATTGACAGTTTTACTTTTAATAATGGTAGTTCATTAAAATATAAAATTGAAATATCTTCATTAAGTGAAGAGGGAGTAGATATTACTTTTACTTCTTTTTAAAGGAATATTATGAATTTTAAATATGTAATTTTTGATTTCAATGGCACGATTTTAGATGATGTAGATTTATGTTTATCTTTATTAAATGAAATGTTGAACCTAAAAGGATTACCTAGTATTACTAAAGAAAAATATCGTAATATTTTTACTTTTCCTATTATTGAGTATTATAAAAAAGCTGGATTTACTTTTGAAGGATACACTTTTGAAGAATTAGCTACTTATTTTATTAAAAAATATCAACCAGCTAGTTATAATTGCACTCTATATCCATACTTATTAGATTTGATTAAAATTTTAAAAGAAAAAGGAATTAAGTTAATTGTTTTAAGTGCAAGTGAGAAAAGTAATTTACTTCTTCAACTTCAAAAATTAAACATCTACGACTTATTTGATGACATTTTAGGAATTAATGATATCTACGCAAAAAGTAAAGAAGAAATTGCTGTTAATTATTTTAAAGAAAATAAAATTTTACCTTCTGATTGCTTAATGATTGGAGACAGCCTTCACGATAGTGAAATTGCAAAAAAATTAGGGTGTTCTTGCGTTTTGTTTTCTTTAGGACATCAAAGTAAAGAAAGATTGTTAACTAGTGGGATGAAGGTTATTACTTCATATAAGGAGTTGATTGATTTATATGATTAAGTTAGTTTTATTTGATATGGATGGTACATTATTAGATACCGAAATGTTTTCAATCATCTCTAAGGTAGAAGAAGGAAAGAAATTTGGATATCAGGTAAAACCTAAGCATTGCAAGAACACTTTTGGAATGTCATCTGAGAATTCAAAAAAGTATCTTCAATCGATCTATGGGACAGAGTTCCCTTATGAATATATGTGCTCGAAAAGATTTGATTACATTTTTGAAGATGTGAAGAAAAATGGCATTAAATTAAAAAAAGGAGCAAATGAAATCATAGCATTTTGTAAAGAAAATAGTATTAAAATAGCAGTTTGTACATCGAGTAATAGCAGATATATAAAAGAGTATAATAAATATACCGATCTATTTACAAAATTTGATTTAATATTAACAGGAGATTTGATTACTCATGGTAAACCAGACCCAGAAATCTTCTTAAAAGCTATCGATTTTTTTCAAGAGGAACCTAGTAATACTTTAGTTATCGAAGATTCAAATAATGGAGCTATCGCAGGATTAAATGCTTTATGTCAAGTGATATTTATCAAAGATTTAGTTTCACCTTCAAAAGAAGTGAAAAAAAGTAGAGTAAAAATTTTAAATTCTCTTTTAGATGTTATAGAATATGTAAAAAGAGAAAATTCAAAGGAGAACAATCATGGTAATAATTAAGGTTAAAGATTTTGGGGATATTAAAATTGAATTAGATTATAAAAACGCAAAAAATACTTGCGCTAATTTTGTTAGTCTGGCAAGAAATCATTTTTATGACGAGTTAACTTTTCATCGGGTTATCAAAGGCTTTATGATTCAAGGAGGAGATCCAAAAGGTAATGGAACCGGAGGCCCAGGTTATTCAATTAAAGGTGAATTTAAGCAAAATGGGTATAATAATACTTTATCTCATGAAAGAGGAGTAATATCAATGGCAAGAGCAATGGACTTTAATTCTGCAGGAAGTCAATTTTTCATTATGCATAAAGATGGAAAATATCTAGATGGCCAATATGCTTCTTTTGGAAGAGTAATTGAAGGGATGGAGGTAGTTGACAAAATTGCTAGAGTTAGAACAAGTCCAAATGATCGTCCTTATGAAAATGTTGTTATCGAAAAGATGATCGTGGAAGATGAAGAAGACCTTCCAGTAGAAAAAATGTAGGTGATAAAGATGAATTTAGAACAAACAAAAATTCGTTTAGGAGAATTTGTAAATAATTTAAGTATTGCCCAATCTTATGAATCTAGAAGCGATGTAATTAATAAAATGTGCGATTATATTTCTTCAAGAGGATTAGATGTCGACGACCAATATCTTGATTTTGTTAAGAAGGTGGATCGTTCAACTGTTGATGTTCAAATTAGATACGTTCCAATTTATCGAGTTACTAGTTTAGCTCGCCTTTATTGGAAAGATCAAAAAAAAGAAGATAACGATCCGATGGAACATCAAGAATTTGTTCGCTTTACTTTTGTTTTTGATGCAACTAGTCAAAATAAAAGGAATCGTATCAGCAATTTAAATCTATTAAAAGTAATCGATAAAAAAGCGGCAAAATCAAATGAAGAGACTTATACTAATATTGAATCATATGAAAATAATGATGTTAAGTTATTAAAAACTGAGCAAATATTTACTCCAAGCGTTGTTCTTGACGTGCCTCTACTAGATGATGAAGTATATCCTCTTGAAACTTCCTATATTCTTTCAAAAAGCGATATCGACAAACAAGTAGATGTAGCATTAAAGCAAACTAAGTCTTACAAAAGACTAAAAAAAGAAAAAGAAAAATGGTCTTCTATTGAAAAAATGGAAGTTGAAGTAGTTTTAGTTCCAATTGCAAGAATTAAAATCGGCTTGCACGAACAATATGTCAATTGCGCGAATGGTGAGATGGATATCCAATATGAAAAGAATAAAGAAATATCTCACAATTTACTTGTAGCTAGGTGGATGACTTATCCTACTATTATCATCTTCACCTTATTAAGCGTTTTATCATTCATTTTTAAATGGCACTTAGAGGCTAGATTTGAAAATTTACCTGCTCATATTTTAGGAAATATAACTGATTTTATTTGGATAATATTAGTTGTTCTTGGAATTATTTTTTCTTTATGTGCTTTGCCTTCGAGGAAAGGAATTGTTAAAAGAGCGACAAATAATAAAGATAAGTTAAGAATTTGTCGAATTTGTGCAAGGCTTTTAATCGACGTTTGCGTAGCTTTACTTGTCATGTTTTTAATGTGCTTATAATATGAATAAAAAAATTATTATTTCAGTTCACGGATTAGTTGATTTTCTTTTAAGAAGTGGAGATATTGATAATCGAATATATAATTCTAGTTCGATGCTTGAAGGAACTAGAATTCATTTAAGATACCAACAAATTCAAAGTGGTAATTATCTTTCCGAACAATTTTTAGAAACATCTTTAGAAGTTGATGGATATGATTTTAATATTTCTGGTAGAGCCGATGGAATTATCGTTAATGGGAATAACGTTATAATCGATGAAATTAAATCGACAGTAGCGGAACTAGAATATTTCTACTCTTCCCAAAAAGAATGGCATCTAGGTCAAGCTAAAGTTTATGCATATATGTACTCAAAGATGCATAATCTAGAACGTTGCGGAGTTAGATTAACTTATATTTCTCAACAAGATAACGATGATAAATTAATCATCAATTTTTCTTATACTTTTAAAGAATTAGAAGAATTTATCATCTCTTTATGTCGACGATATCTATCCTTTTATATCAGTATCGAAAAGCATAATGAAGCTAAAAGACTTTCTAGCGCTAATTTAGCTTTTCCTTTTGAAGTCTATCGCCCTGGTCAAAAAGAGTTAGCAAAATATGTGTATGGAGCAATCTTTAATAAAGAAGAAGTATTTATTGAGGCTCCTACTGGGATTGGTAAAACTATGTCGACTTTATTTCCTTCAGTTAAGTCGTTTGCAACTTTAGATGTTGAAAAAATATTTTATCTATGCGCGAAGAACGTCGCTAAAAATGTTGCTTTTGAAGCAAGCAAAAAATTAATAGAGGCAGGACTAATTGCTAGAGTTATCAAACTTCAATCTAAAGATCATTTATGCCGATGCGACGCACGAAAATGTAATCCTGACGAGTGTCCATTTACCAAAGGGTATTATGATAAATTAAAAAGGGTAATAGAAGACATTTTAAAAAGTGAAACTCAGATTGATGAAAACTTAATAAATGACATTGCTGATAAAGAAATGATGTGCCCATTTGAACTTCAACTAGATATTAGTTTATATTGTGATATTATAATTTGTGATTACAATTATATTTTTGATCCGATGGCTTATTTGAAACGTTATTTTGATCAAGAAAAGACCCCTTATGTCGCTTTAGTTGACGAAGCGCATAATCTAGTTGATCGCTCGAGAGATATGTATTCCGCTAGTATAGATAATGAAACATTGAAACACCTTCGATTTGAATTTAAAAAATTTAAGGTCGCTAAATTTAAAAAAGCGTTAAAAAAAGTGATACTATATTTAGATGAGCAAAAGGAAAAGAAATTAGAATATGTTGAAGAAAACATCAATTTTGATGAAAAGTTTTATAGTTTATTATCTTCCTTAAATACGCAAGCTCTTTCAATATTAAGAAATAATCCAGAGTGCACGACGAATTTGTTCTTAGATTTTTTTAGAAAACTAACTAGATTTTTAAAAATAAGTGAATTCATCAACTCTTCTTTTCACATTTATTTTGAATGTAAAGATGAAGTTACTTGCTTTATTCGTTGCATCGATCCTTCAAAACTAATTAAAGAGAGCGTTTCAAAACTTCGTGCTGCTATATTTTTTTCTGCCACATTAACTCCAATTGATTATTATATCTCTTGTTTAGGAGGAGATGAAAATACTCCAAAAATTATTTTAGAATCACCATTTGATAAAAGAAACCTACTCACAATCGTTAGAAATGATATCTCTACTAAATATAAAGATCGAGATCAATCTTATCAAGATATCGCGGATACGATCTTTTCAGTGTGCAAAAGGAAGGTAGGAAATTATCTTATTTTCTTTTCTTCGTATCAATATATGGAAAAAGTTTATGAATGTATGTGTAAAGACCCAAAAATGCTTTTAATTAAGCAAACTAGAGAAATGGAAGAAGAAGAAAAAGAAAAATTTTTAAATCAATTTAAAGAAAATCCATTAAAGACTACCATTGGTATGGCGGTTTTAGGAGGAGCTTTTTCTGAAGGAATCGATTTAGTTTCTTCTAGATTAATTGGGGCAATTATCATAGGACTAGGATTACCGACAGTATCTTATGAAAGAGATAAAATGAAATCGTATTTCGAATCAATAGAAAAAAATGGATTTGATTTTGCTTATGTTTATCCGGGAATGAATAAAATTATGCAAGCGGCTGGAAGAGTGATAAGAAGTGAAAAAGATGTCGGTTTAGTGGTATTTATCGATGATCGATTTACTTTTTATAAATATAAAAATTTATTGAAAGAACAATATAAAAATGCCTATTACCTCCAAGATATAAAACAAATTGAAAGAGTTGTTGACTCTTTTTGGAACAATCATAAATTTTAAGAAAAAATAATCTTTAAAGTAAGAAGATAATACGTTAAAATAAATAAGACTTTAGAAAGGAATCAACATGAAGTACGATTTAGATCACATCAGAAATTTTTCTATCATCGCTCATATCGATCATGGTAAGTCGACTCTTGCTGATCGAATTTTAGAGCTTACTAATAGCGTTTCTAAAAGAGAATTAAAAGAGCAGATGCTCGATAGCATGGATTTAGAAAGAGAAAGAGGAATAACTATCAAGTTAAATGCAGTTAATTTAAATTATCATGCAAAAAATGGTGAAGATTATCTATTTAATTTGATTGACACTCCAGGTCACGTCGACTTTACTTATGAAGTAAGCCGCTCTCTTGCTGCTTGTGAAGGTGCTCTTCTTGTCGTCGATGCCTCTCAAGGAGTTGAAGCGCAAACTTTAGCAAATGTTTATTTAGCTATCGATAACGATTTAGAAATAATTCCAGTGATCAATAAAATTGATCTTCCTTCTGCTTCACTTGAAAGAACCAAAAAAGAAATTGAAGATTCAATAGGATTAGATTGTAGCGATGTTGTTGGAATTTCAGCAAAGACTGGATTAAATGTTGATCAAGTACTTGAGCAGATCGTAGAAAAGGTCCCAGCTCCTAAAGGTGATGTAAATAAGCCTTTAAAAGCATTAATTTTTGATTCTTTTTACGATTCTTATCGAGGAGTAATCGCTCAAATTAGAATAATGGATGGCACTTTAAAAGTGGGTGATACGATCTTACTTATGAATCCTAATTTAGAATATCAAGTAATTGAACTTGGAATCAGAACTCCAAGTGAAGTAAAAACAGATTCATTAACCGCTGGAGAAGTAGGATGGGTGGCTGCTCAAATTAAAGATATCAATCACGTTAGACCTGGTGATACCATCACTTTAAAAAATAACCCTGCAAAAGAACCTCTAGAAGGCTATCGCTCTTTAAATCCAATGGTCTATTGCGGTCTTTATCCTTGCGATTCAAAAAAATATCCTGACTTAAAAGAAGCTTTAGAAAAATTATCTTTAAATGATGCTTCTTTACATTTTGAACCAGAGACTTCTCAAGCTTTAGGTTTTGGCTTTAGATGTGGCTTTTTAGGCTTATTACATATGGATGTCGTTCAAGAAAGATTAGAAAGAGAATACAATATCGATTTGATTTTAACTGCTCCAAGTGTCATTTATCACATTTATTTAAATGATGGAAGCATGATCGAACTTGATAATCCAGCGAAATTTCCTGAATTAACCAAAGTTAAAGAAATTCAAGAACCTTTTGTCGAAGCTAAGATTATGACTCCTAAAGAATATGTGGGTCCAATTATGAAACTTTGTCAAGAAAGAAGAGGACTATATCAAGACTTAGTTTATCTTGATGATATTAGGATGCAACTAATCTATCAACTACCATTAAGTGAAATAATCTATAATTTTTTCGATAAACTAAAATCTTATTCAAAAGGTTATGCTTCTTTTGATTATTCGTTAATTGGATATCAAGCTTCTAAACTTGTAAAGATGGATATCTTACTAAATGGAGACCCAATCGATGCATTAAGTAGCATCGTATATAAAGATTTTGCTTTTACTCGCGGTAATGCGATAGTAAGAAAATTAAAAGATGTTATCCCAAGGCAACAATTTGAAGTCCCAGTTCAAGCCGCTATAGGAGGAAAAGTAATTGCTAGAAGTGATATTAAAGCAGTTAGAAAAGATGTTCTTGCTAAGTGTTATGGAGGAGATATTTCTCGAAAGAAAAAACTTTTAGA
>CAMEOO010000004.1 GCA_945929875.1 uncultured Caryophanales bacterium | reverse complement strand
ATTTATAAAGTAGCTTAAGTATTACTTACTCGACCTACAAAAAATTAATTCAATGTTACATTAATGATTATCACTTCTTTCTTTTTAGGTCATTAACTCTAAATAATCGATTATTTGGTCTTTTCCAATTATCTGAGCTATGATTTTTTTTCTTATATCAAATAGTAAAGGAACTACATTTACTTGAACTTCTTCATAATTACTTATTCCAACATTATTTATAGTTGTAATCTTATTTCTTTCATCAACCTCTAAAATATCTATGTAGTATATATTTGTATACTGGTAAAGTTTTCTTTTATTTATTATTTCCAAAGTCAAAGAGCAATTGGGGCAACTTTCTAGATAAAAAAGAACCTGATATTCATCTTTATCCATTAATAGTAAGTTTGAAAAAGCAATCTTATGACTTAGATAATCATATTCTTCCTTTGGGAAAGAGTTATTATACAAACTAAGTATTTTAATGCAAATAAGTATAAGAACTATTATATTTTTTAACATAGATTTTCTCCTTCTACTAAATAATTAGCAATCGCAAGATAAAAATCCCAATAATTATGCTACAATTAATTAGGTGATAATTTTGAAAAACCAAAATAAATATCGTTATGAAAAAGTAAATGCTCTAACGTTTGTTTCTATATTAAGTGCGATATCAATAGTTTTAGTGATTCTTAGTTACTTTATTGGAGATATCGGCTTATTATTGAGCCTAGTCTTACCTTTATGCGCTTCTCTAGTTGCGGTCAATGTAAATTATAAATATTCATTAATCTATATAGCATCAACTTTTTTAATCAGCATAATCGATTTCCAATTAGCTCTTTTTATCATTATCCCTTCTTTAATCTCAGGGTTAATATTTGGAAAATTAATAAGAATATATATTCAAGGCTACTACATTATATTAATTGACGCGTTAATGCTATTAATTATGCAAATTGGTTCTACTTACTTAATCAATTTTATCTACAATATCAATTTAGTTAATACGATGGCTTCACTAATTAAAATTAGTGAATCTACCTTTTCAAAAACTTACTTTTTATTCTTGTTTATGCTATCTTTAATTCAAGCTTCCTTATCTTACTTAATAATTACTTCAGAGCTAAAGAAATTCGATTATGAGTTTAATGAAAATAAAAATAAGTTCATCCTAAATTTATCAATCGAAACAAGTTTGATTATATTGACGATTTTCTTCATGTTTTTTAATAATAAAATCGGCTATTTATTAATCGGTATATCTTTCTATATGGGAGTAGTTTTAGGATACTATAATTTCTCTTATTATCGAAAAAAAGATATTCTTTTTATTCAATTACCTTTATATTTTATTTCCATCATCGTAATGATCATTCTTTTATCTTACGTAGAAAGAACATATCAGCCATACTTATTCTTAATTCCATTAATTAGTCAGTTAATAACTTCATCTTATATCGTGTTTTATCAAAAAATCGTCAAGAAAAGTAGAATTACCTCATCTATATTTGATAAATTAAATTAAAATAGGTAAAATATTTAAAGAGGTAAAGCTTTATGTTTGATTTTTTAAAAACATGTGGGCAAGGGATTTTATATCTAATCTTGTCTCCAATTTTATTAATCATCGTCCTAGTATATACGGTTTATTCTTTAGCCGTATTCCTTTTCATGTTCTTTAAAAGAATATTTATGTTCTTTTCTGGCGAAGACATGAAAGATGAAATGAAAATCGATAAGCTTGCTAAACTTCACATCAAACAGCAAGATGAAGAAGATGAAGTCAAAAAAGCTATTCAACCTTCTCCAGTCATTGAAAAAACAACTACAACTCTAGTTCAACCAATTATTATTCAAACCGATCAAAATGGGGTTTTAAAATCCGTTCAAATTCCAAGTTCCAATAATCCAAGTGAAAATTCTTTACCTAACGAAAGTTCTCTTATTGAAAACAAAGAAGAAGCAAAAGAAGAGGAGGATGAATTATGATAAATCTTCTATTAAAATTATCCGAATCTGATAAAAGAGTTTTAATTGCTCTATGTTTAGTGCTAATCATCCTTTTAGTATTAATTGGATATCTAGTTAAATTAATAAAACACATTTTAAGTAAAAAAGCCGATTTTGTTGATAATTCCATGTATGATTTACTAGATGCTGAAGTGATATTAAATAAGAAGCATTTTAGAAAAGTTTCATGGGAAAAGAATCGAAGAAAGTTTTATTTTTCTGCGAGAATTCCAGTTTTCTTTATCTTGCTATCCATGTTAACAATTTTTATTTATATGTGCGTTGTCGGATTTGATTTGAGCTTTATTGGTAAATATAATAAAGATCTTTCTTTTGCGCTAGATTGGGAAAATACAGGAGAACTATTATTAGGTTTTATTCCAGTGCTTGCTAGATGGCCTCAAGTTAGTAAAGTTCCTCTCTTCCACTTTGATAAAGTCGATGCTTGGTTAACTTATATTTTTGATCTTGGAATGATTTATGGGATTATCCATTTTATCTTATGTTCTATCGTTTTACTTATAAGAAACATTCGCACAATAAAGGTGTCAAATGAATATTATAAGAAAGATTTAAATGCTTTAAAAGAAGCCAAACTTCAAGCTCGTGGGGTTCACATTAAAAAGCCTGATGAAGAATTAACAAAAGTCATTAAAGAAGAAACTTAAAAAAATTGTTGTTGCATTTTATTTTTTTCTATCATATAATACTAGCAATATAAAGAAGGAGATATCTTGTCATATTTATATCAATATCTATCAAATCTTTATATTTATTTCTATCCACTTTAAAGTAATAATACTTGAGTAAGGAGGAAAAATTGTACTAATTGGAATAAAAACCAATTAGAACATCTATGTAGTATTATAAGGCTTAAGGTTATCCTTAAGTTTTTTTTATTTAAAAAGCACATTTTTCATGTGCTTGATAATTTATTTTAGTCCGTTAGGATTTTTCTTATGAAAGTTATATGCTGAAGAAATGATGTCCTCGAGATTCTTTTTATTTTCCCAATGAAGCACTTCTTTTGCTTTTTTATTTGAAGCAATTAATATTGCAGGATCTCCTGGTCTTCTTTCTACGTATTCTTTTTTGATTTCTTTTCCTACTACTTTTTCACTTGTGGAAATCATTTCATTGACGCTTTGTCCATCTCCACTACCTAAATTAAAGATATTTGAAGGATTCCCTTCTAATAGATATTCAATTGCCTTTACGTGTGCAGAAGCTAAATCTTCAACGTGAATATAATCTCTGATGCAAGTTCCATCTCTAGTTGGATAATCATTTCCAAATACGTTGATGTGATCTCTTTTACCTAAAGGTACTTGGAGAATTAAAGGAATTAAATGGGTTTCTGGATTATGATCTTCGCCTAAAGTTCCATCACTACTTGCTCCTGCCGCATTAAAGTATCTTAATGACACATATTTTATCCCAATGCATTCATCGCACCACTTCATGATGGTTTCCATCATTAATTTTGTTTCCCCATACACTGAAGTAGGATGAGTAGTACTTTCCTCATTCAAAGGCATTTGATCTTGCTCCCCATAGGTGGCTGCGCTAGAAGAGAAGACGATTTTATTCACTTTTGCTTCTTGCATCGCTTGAAGTAAGCAAATCATTCCATAGACATTGTTATCAAAATACGATAATGGATCTTTCATGCTTACTCCCACTAGAGAGAGGGCAGCAAAATGAACTACAGCATCGATTTTTTCTTCAATTAAAATCTTAGTTAATTCTTCTTTATTTCTAATATCGAGCTTATAGAACTTTGCTCTTTGATCAACACTTGAAATATGCCCTGTATTTAAATTATCAACTACGACGACATCGTAGCCTTTATCTAAAAATAATCTTACATTAATTGAGCCGATATAACCCGCTCCACCAACAATTAGTATTTTACTCATTTTTCACTCCTAATAAACTTTCTATATCTTTTAAAGTAATTTTTTTACCTACTGAAAGAGTATATTTCCCTTTTCTTACTTCTTTTCCTGTCGATTTAATTTCAAGTGATGCTTTAGAAATATCTTCACCTACTTCTTTTTTTACCCCATAACCGGCATTAAATACATATCCACCTAATTCTCTAATAGAATTTTCACTATCTAATGAATCATAGGCTGACCCGATTATTTTATCTGGTTTCTTTGTATCTAAACTCACATAATTAGAACTAATTATAGTATCTTCTTCATCAAGTAGATTGATTGCATAGCTTGCATTAGTTAAATAAGCTTCTTTTAAGGTAGTTACATATTTAACTTGGTAGTTTGTATTTTTAAAGATTGGTAGTTCACTTTCATTTCCAATAACGACAAAATCGTAATTATCCTTAGGAAGTAGATTAATTGCTTCAATAGAAATAACAAGTGCTGGAGAAGATTCTTTACCTCTAATAGTAATCTTTTTTCGATGGTTTAATTCATCAGGGAAACTATATAAAGTAATTTCTAAAAGGTCATCACCAGTATAATGATAAGCTATCCCTTTTGTTTGAGTAATGCTCGTGCAAATCATATAATCGCCAACATCTAAAGAACATAAGTCTAACTGTTCATCAAGTTTTGAACCTAAGTTAAAATAAAATTTTGATTCAGCAGTAAAATTATCTTCTAAAAGATTAATTAGTTTAATCTCATTTTCAAAATGAAGATCATCATAACTTACTCTAGAACTAGATGTTAGAAGATACTTACCATAAGTAGCAAAATCGTTAACATCTACAGTTTTATAAATATATTTCTCGTAAATCTCTTTACTCTTAGAACTAGATTTTCCATTTAATTGAATAATCTCATTATTGATTTCTTGTTTCTTTTCAACAACTTTTTGAACAATCGTATCAACCACTAGATAAGAAAAATAGCAAAGTAGAAGCGCATTTAAAACAATTAAGCAACCTCTAATTCTTTTCTTTTGCCTAATTTTTTTCTTTAATGCTTCTTCTTGAGTAAATTCTTGTAATTCTGTAGCCATATTTCCCTCTAGTAATCGATTTTACCATATGTTCTTGGGAATGCTTCTACGTCTCTGATGTTTTCCATTCCACTTAGATACATTAGTAATCTTTCAAAGCCAATTCCAAATCCGGCGTGCTTACAACCACCATATCTTCTTAAGTCAAGATACCATTGATATGCTTCCACATTCATATTTGCATCTTTCATTTTCTTTTCAAGAACATCGTAACGTTCTTCTCTTTGAGATCCTCCAACTAGTTCACCAATTCCTGGAACCAGTAAATCGCAAGCCGCAACGGTTTTCCCATCGTCGTTGTCTCTCATATAGAAAGATTTAATCTCTTTAGGATAATTAATTAAAAAGACAGGGCCTTTAACTACTTCTTCGGTAATGTATCTTTCGTGTTCACTTTGTAAATCTAATCCCCAATAGATATTCTTATTTTCAAATTGGTGACCATCTTTAACTGCCTTTTGAAGTATTTCTATCGCTTCTGTATATTCCATTCTTCTAAATGGTGTATTAATAACATGGTTCAATCTTTGCTTCAAAGTATTATCGATGAACTTATCGAAGAATTCCATTTCTTCTGGAGCGTTTTCAAAACAATATTTTATGCAATAGATTAAGCAATCTTCAATAAGTTGCATATCATCTTCTAAATCCGCGAAAGCAATTTCTGGTTCAATCATCCAAAATTCTGACGCATGAGTTTTTGTATTTGATTTTTCGCTTCTAAAAGTAGGGCCAAAAGTATAGACATCTCTAAAAGCCATTGCAAAAGCTTCAACGTGGATTTGTCCTGATCCTGATAGTAAAGTTGGTTTCCCAAAATAGCTATTTGGATCTTTATCATTTGTCGTGCAATGGAACATATTATCCCCTTCACACGATATTCCAGTTAAAATTGGGGTATGGACATAGACAAAGCCTTGATCTTGAAAGAATTCGTGAATAGCCATAGAAAGAACGCTTCTTAATCTAAATACCGCGTTAAATGTATTGGTTCTTGGCCTTAAATAAGCTATATCTCTTAAATATTCAAAAGAATGTCTCTTTTTTTGAAGAGGATAAGAAGGATCTACTCCTCCTTCAAGAGTAATAGAAGTTACGTGAACTTCAAAAGGTTGCTTTCCATTTTCAGTTAGGACAAATTTCCCTTTAACATCAATTGCACTTCCAGTCAAATAGTGAGAAATTTCATTATAATTTTCAAGGCTCTTATCATAAACTAATTGTAAGTTTTTAAAATAAGTCCCATCATTTAATTCAATAAATCCAACTGAACCATTATCTCTATTGGTTCTGATCCATCCTTCTAATTCAATTTCATTAATGGAATCTAAAACTAGATGATCTCCATAATTATATGATTCATACAATTCTCTTACTGTTTTGAATTCTATCATAAATATTCCTCCTATTTTTACTTTATATAATTATATCTTTTTACAAATAAAAATTAAATTATCAATTACAGCTCATTTTTATTTTATCTTTTAAAAATAATAAAATCATTAAATTTGTGAATTATTTCTTTATCTTTTTCTTCTAGCTGAATGATATTTAAATCGATATCTTGCTGAAGATAAAAGTAATCTTCGATCTCTTTTATCATTCGATCGTCATCTTTTTTTAAAAGAAGAAGAACAAACATTTTATAATGGCTATCGTAATATTTATCAAACATGATTAATGTTGAAACATTTGAATTTGCTTTTAGCCCTTCTATTAAAGAAGAATTTACTTTATCATGCACATTGATTTTTATTGCTTCATCGCTAGAAAATAATAATTTAGAATCTTTCTTATTTAAATAATCAAGTTGCTTAGCTTTTGAAAAATCACTTTCTTGTTCTAATAGTTTTTCCTTATCACCATTATTTAAATAGAACTTTTCTAATAGATGCCTTGAATTAATAAAGAAATCTAATTTGTAATATGGATAAAGTAAATTACATTCACATTCATAGGAATTAACCTTTAAGTAAATATTACCAAGAAGATAATAAGCTATTTCACAATTGTTTTTTTCATTTATTAACTCTAAGCAAATCTCTTTAGCTTTTTGATACTCACCTAAGACATAATTTGAAAAAGCATACTCTACTTTCTTTTCAAAAGTCTTTTCCTTTAAATTTTCATAATAATTTTGAAAATCTATCGCTTGCTTAAATAATAAATAATTATTACTAATAAATTCTTTTGTTTCTTTCTTTAAAGAGAAAGAAAAAGCATCTACCATTTTCTTTCCATCATTTTTTATTCCTTCATTTACTTTTATTTCTATTTGAGAAACTTTATAGTCAAGTTTTTCTTCTACTTCACTAAAAGTTAACTCCGGATTGTTATTTGCCCTAATTTCTTTCCTTACTAGATCATGAATCCATTTATTACTTGAAATTTTATTAATAGTTTCTTTAACTAAAGACAAATAATAATTATCAAGGTCGATTTTAATAAAATCATTTACTGATAAATAAAACTTAGCTATTTTATATAGCGATTTTTTATATTTCGCATTGACATAATCTTTTACATAAGAACTATTTTTAATCCCATCTAATATGGAGGTAACATTTTGACTGCTGATAATGTTTAATAAAGTAACAGACTTTTGATAGAGACTAATAGTAAATCCCGCTTCAATTTGAAAAAAGCTTCGGTTTGATAATTCATCGATGAAAAATAAATAATTATTCACTTTCCTAGTAATCTTATAATTATTATCAGTCATACTCGAAAGTAAAGCATAGAAGAACGCCTTAATTTCTTCATCAGATAGAATATAAACAAGCTCTACTCCTAAATAAAGGTTATTATGAAGATTTTCAACCCCTAGGCTTGCTTCTACTCCTTCTAAAGGAATAATATTAATTTTATATTTAACATTAAGTTCATCTTTTACTTCTTTTAGTATCTTGTTAATCTTTTTTATTTTTTTCAAAGAAACCTTAGGATCTTTATTGAATTTGACAATAAAAAGCTTATAGATTAGCGCAACGCAAAAGCAAGAGAAATAACTTTTAGAAATGTATCCTACCGAAAAAGGTAAAAGAAGTTCTAAAAATAAAGATAAGCTAATAAAAACAATACTAAATTTACCTTGAATAGAAATTTGAGATAATAGGTTTTCTTTATTTAAATCCATTTCTGGAATTTTATCTTTAATATTTCTTAACTCTTTAAATGATTTATATTTTGAATATAAAGAATATAGATTAACAAAAATCACTAATGCGATATTAATCCAACCTGCAATTAAAATATTTTTATTTTCTGGAATTATTGGCGCAATAAAAGCAACGAATAAACAAACTAATGTACAATACACTAGAATATTTATCATCGAAATAATATTAGAAATTATTTTTTTTCTATCTTTCATTTGCATCATTTAATCTTCTAAAAAGCCCAATTGCCATTTTTAAAGATTTGGACTTCCTTTCCTTCTTTGGTAATTCCTACAATTTGTAAATCTTTACTTCCAATCATAAAGTCGGTGTGAACCATCGAATCGTTGATTCCAAGATTGTCAAGTTCTTCTTTTGTGTATTTTTCAAAATTTTTAATACAAGTAGCAAATCCTCTACCTAAAGCTAAATGGCAAGATGCATTTTCATCGTAGAGAGTATTGTAAAATAGAATGCCAGTATTATTAATTGGTGAGTCAAAAGAAATTAGAGCTACTTCACCAAGATAACTAGCCCCTTCATCAAGGTTGACCATTTCCTTTAATAATTCTTCGTTCTTTTTCGCGTGAACTTCCACAACTTTTCCTTTTTCAAATCTAATAGAAAAATCTTCTATTAGTTGACCTTGATAGGAAAGAGGTTTAGTTGAATAAACTATTCCTTCTGCTTCCCCTTTTTTTGGAGAAGTAAAGATTTCTTCTGAAGGAATATTTGGATTGAAGATAATGTTGCTTCCTTTAGTTTTTTCACATCCCCCTTCAAAAATTCCTTCATCGATTAGTCCAACTGAAAAATCGGTTCCATTACTTGATTTATATATTAATCTAGTTAAGTGTAATGAATTTAGGTAATCGCATTTATCAGAAAGAAACTTGTTATGTTTATCCCAATTTTCAAGAGGATCATTTTCATCAACTTTTGAAGTTTTAAATATTGCATCCCATAAACTTTCAACTGCTTTAGCTTTTGTTAAATTTGGGAATACTTTTTTAGCCCACTTGACGCTTGGTGCCCCGGCAATACACCATTGTTCTTTATCTTCTACTTGATTTCTATATGGCATTATTTGAGGGTATCTATTTTTATTCACTTCCGCTAATTTTTTAGGATTGATCCCCTTCATTCCATCAGGATCATCACTTTCAATATAAAGTCTTGCAGGTAATACATCCACTCGATGCTGTAGTTTTTCTTTTTCCCATTTTTCTAATGTCGATAAAGTTTTTACCGATTGATATTTGAAATTTAGTTTATCTAAATCTTGACTTTGCCACTCAACATTTACCTTTTTAGCTCCATGAAGATAAGCTTCTTTTACTATTTCATTTACAAGAGGAGCTTGAGAGATAGAAGCAATCAGGGTAAGCTCTTGATTTTTTTGGATGTTAACCCCTTTGACTACAAGCAATTTGGCATATTTTTTTAATAGATCTTTTTTCATAATACCTCCAAAATATTAACTGATGTTAATTGGCTGACTTATATATTATCATAATCTCTTATTTATTAATAATAAATAAAAACAAATTATTTAGACCAATTTATTTCTACTATTGATCTCTTTTAAAATCTTTTCATAGTATTCTTCATCAATTTTGTAATATTTAAATTGAATTAGCCAATTTAGTCCGATGCAAACCATTGGCACAATCGTAGAAAGAGACCTTAAGGCAATTCTTTCCTTATTTGTGGAAATATCTTTAAAACACAAATCTCCCACATTATATTTCACTTTTTTTCCATTTTCATCGGTATAATATCCACTTATTGATAAAGAGTAAGAGTTTTCTTCTTTCATAGAACTTATATCGAGGTTAATGATCTGACTCATCACTTTTCCATTTTCTAATACATAAAGAGTCGAGCTAGACTGAATGGTTTCCCCTTCTAACTTAAATGAAGCAAGTAATTCATCGGAGAGCAACTCATTATTAATTAAATCTATCTCATTTTCATATTCTTCTTCATCTTCGATGCTATTTAATCTCTCAGAATAATATTGAATCGCCGTAAGATATATTTTTTGGACTTCAAATTTTGATAATTGATTATATTCAGTGATCTTTGAGAAATAATTCTTTTGAACCTCTAAATTTGAAATATTCTGGCTTAAAGAGAAAACTCCAGAAACAATTAATATCAAACTAGTCAAGCCATATTTAATCGCTGTAGACATTTTTGTTACAAAAGGCCTCACGGTAGAGATGATTGCCTCATTGCGGTGGCCTGTTAAATATTCATTATACTCTACGCAATTAGTGATTTGAATAATGGTGATGAGGTTGACTAATCCATTGCCAGTATATATTAAAAAACCGGAAATACAAATAGTAATTAAATTGAATGGCAATACTTTATTCCAACCGATAATTAAAAATAAAAAGTATCCTGTTATAGAACAAAAACTAGATATCGTCAATATCTTCTTTCTAGACATTTTTTTGGTTAATAACGGGTAGAGGAATTGAACCAAAGTAGAAAATATTGCAAAAACCACTAAAACGATGACAATTTGACCATCATAACCTAACTCGATGTAATAAATGTTGTATAATAAAGAAACAAAAACTCCATTTCCAATTACATATAAGCCAAGGGCTAAAGCAACAATTAATAATTGCTTGTTTCCGAAGATGGTTTTAAGCATTCCTCCAATAGTAATTTTTTCTTCCTTTTCGTCAAAATTTCTATTCTTTTCTTTAACAAACAAAGCGGTTATACCTTGAGTTAATATTATCGCAATTGCTGAAATTATACTTAATGCTGAATAAGTTTCTAATATATTTCCTGTTTGAAAGATCGTAACTAGACCTTGAATAATTCCTCCTCCGACTCCGGCAAAAAATAAAGTCAACGTAGAAATTATATTTCTTTCTTTAGAATCGCTACTAATAGAAGGAAACATCGCCCAGTAGCTAATATCATTAATTGTATAAGCCGTTTCCCATAGTAGATTCATCGCTACAATATAGATTACAAAGGTCCAACCTTCAAAATTTGCATTAAACAAAAATACGGTAAGCATACCAGTTAAAACTGCACCTAGTAAAATCCAAAATCTATACTTCCCACTTTTAAAATTGCATTTTTGAATTAGCCATCCCATTATCGGATCAGTTATCGCGTCCCAAATTCTTCCTAAGACTCCAATTGCAAATGAAATAATTAAATATTGAGGGACTGATAATCTAAATCCGAATTGAATGTAAGTTAAAAGGTATGAGACGACTAAGGAATAGACCATATCGTGGCCTACCGCCCCAAAAGAAAATAACCATTTATCTTTTTTAAAACTATTTTTTTCTTTTTTAGTAGAATCCATACTATCTTCCTTTTAAACTAAATCAACGAATCTTTAACCACCTTTAAAGTCTCATCTATATCAATATTAGTATTTAAATAATTAACCACAAAACGTAAGACGACAAAGTCTTTTTGCTTTTCAAATATTTCGCAATCGACTTTATTCATAATTCTTTTTGCTTCTATTTCTTTAAAAATGCAAAACACTTGATTTGTTGGGCTTTCTACAAATAATTTAACGTTTAATTCTTTTAGCCCATTTGTCAATTCTTTAGCTAATTCATTTTGCTTTTTTGCAATGGAGAAAAACAAATCTTCTTCAAATAAAGTTTCAAATTGAATTCCCGCGACGAAGCCTTTTGCATACATTCCTCCAAAATGTTTAATCGAATATCTAAATTCTTCATTTAATGAAGGATTATTAATTACTAGCGCTTCTGATAGGACCGCTCCATTTTTAGTTCCACCGATATAAAAAGCATCCGTCAATCGCCCTAAATCTTTTAAAGAAATATCATTTTGATCACATGTTAAGGCACTAGCAAGCCTTGCCCCATCAACGTAAAAAAACAAATGATTTTCTTTACAAAAAGAAGAAAGTTCCTCTAGTTCTTTAAGAGAATAAATCGTGCCATACTCGCTAGGATTTGAAATATATACAAGTTTAGGTTTAACCATGTGGCAATCAGTATGTTTAGATAGAACTTCTTTTAAAGAATCGATTTTGATTTTTCCTTCTTTATTAGGTACTAATAGTATTTTATGTCCTGATTCTTCTATGGTTCCTGTTTCATGAACGTTTATGTGGCCTGAATCGCATGAGATAACTGCTTCATAAGGCTTTAGTACATGAGAAATAAACACCTTATTTGTAATGGTTCCACCGACAAGGAAATGGACATCACTATTAGGATTATCAACTAATTTTAAAATTATTCTTTTGGCATTTTCACTATGCTTATCCTCACCATATCCAGGATTAGCTTCATTTTCTAAGGCCATCATTTTTTCTAATATTTTATGATGAGCGATATAGCAATAATCATTTTTTAAATTAATCATTTTCTCTTTCTTTTTTTCCTTACATTTAGTATACACTTTAAAAAAATAAAAGCGTTAGAATAATTTATTTTTTAATAAAAATAATAATCAAAAAAGATAATATTAGTTTCATTAAAAAATCAAATACTATAAAATATAATAAATGAAAGGAGAAGCAATTATTATATTGTTTTAAATTATTAATATGGATATAAAAAGTCAAAAGAAAAGTTTACTTATACAAATATTTATTGAGCTTCTAATTGGAGTTCTATTTTTGATATTCCCTACTAGTTTCCAAAACTTTATCATCTACGTTTTTGGAGGGATCGTCTGTGGAATTGGAATCATTAGTTTAGTCTATACTATTAGAATGAGGTTACCTTTATATTCTAGCTTTGCATTTAGTATTTTAATGATTATTTTTGGGGTATTGATGATGATTTTTAATAATTTTGTATCTTCATTAATCCCAGTTTTTGTATCTTTTTTTATCTTGATCCGTGGATTAACAAAAATAACCACAAATATAATTAATAAAAGCTTTAACAAATATTGGTTAGTTAATATCGTTTTAGGTGGATTAATGATTGTTTTCTCAATAGTTTTATTAGTTTTAGATGGTCAAAACATTATTGGCTATTTAATTGGAAGTGCAGTCTTATTAAACTGCTTATTTGATATCTTTAGTTTATTTTCCATATGGAATCTAGATAAAACAATCGATAAAATCAATAAAACAGTTGATCGAAGTGATGACATCATAGATGTAACCTATCAAGAACACGATGAAAAATAATAAAAATTATTAATCTTATTTAGCGAAATCCTATAATAAATAAAAGCGTAAGAAATTACGCTTTTATTTATTTTTTTCTTTAGACTTTAGTTCAATTGAAAGAAGGGCTAAAGAATAAGCTAGATTTTCATTCTTTACGATAATATCTTTTGGAACATTCAAATGAATAGGTGCAAAATTTAAAATTGCTTTAATCCCATTTTGAATCATGAAGTCACATACTTCTTGCGCGTTATTTTCTGGTACGCAAAGAATACCGATTTTGACCTTATTGTCTTTATTAAATGATGGAAAATATTCATTTCCTTCAATTATTTTCCCTGATTCAGATACACCATGTTTTTTCTTATCAACATCAAAAGCCCCAACAAGGTTTAATCCGCATTCAAGAAATCCTTGATAGTCAAGTAAAGCCATCCCAAGTTTTCCAGCGCCAAAGACTACTGCATCATCAGTATCTTTATATCCTAAATAATCTTCTAAATCTTTAATTAAATTAACAATCTCGTAGCCTACTTTTGGCTTCCCGTTTGAAGAAACGGATGCTAAATCTTTTCTAACTTGAACTTCACCTAAATTTAACGCTTGAGCGATTGCTCCAGAAGAGATGTTAACTTGACCTTCAGTATAAATCTTTCTTAAATACTCTAAATAAAAAGGTAAACGATTTTTTGTGTTTGAAGAAATATTATTTGCCATATCTTTACTCCTTATCCTTCATAGTGAATATGAATGTTATTATCTTTTACTTCAACTGAAGCATTAACTCCAGTAATTATCGGCATAGATGGATCAAAATGTCCTAAATCAGCATCTAAGATTAATGGAACGTTTAATCCGTGCAAGGCTTCTTTTATTGCTCGATAATGGGTGATTCCAAACATTTTTTTTCGAAAGCAAAGGGGTCTACCAATAATGAAGCCTTTACAATATTTAAACCATCCAGCTTGCCTTAATTGAAATAGTGCTCTTTGAATTCCAACAGGACTTAAATCGCAAGCCTCTAAAAACCAAATGAAGCCATCTTCTTTATATTCTTCTATAAATTCTTTAGTCTTATCAAACTTAGTTCCACATAAAGTTACTAAGCAATCTAAACATCCTCCAAGTAATCTTCCTTTTATTTCTACTTTCGAATTAGGGTATACCCGTAAAACTTTCTTTTCTGTATAATTTCCAACATTGAAAGGATCATCGCTTTTAATTTTATATCTTTCCCAAACAGGATAACCATAAGTATCTTTTGTTTTACCCATCAATAAATCTAAGCTATCTTTAACTGAATATTTATATGGCTTAAAGGCAAATGAACCAGCACAAGGGCCATAAATTGAAGGGATGTGAGAAATAGTTGCTAGAGTATATGTCAAATTAGTGTTATCAGAAAATCCCATGAAGAATTTATGTGGTAATTTTTCTAACTCTTTAAAATTGATGTAAGGAAGGATTTCACACATTATTTCTCCTCCCCCAACAGAGATAATCGCATCGGAGTCACTTCTATAAGCATCCATAAATTCTTGTGCGCATTTTCTCGCGGTATTACTTCTAATCTTATGTTTAGAAGCAAAAATATTAATGCCTTCAGAAACCTCAAAGCCATCTTGCTTCAAATTTTCTATTGCTTCTTTTAGCCTAGTTTCATATGGCTCAGTGGTACAACCAAAACTTGGAGCGACTAAACTAATTTTCCCATTTTCTTGTAAATAGTTAATCTCTTTCATTTTTTCACCTACAAAAAGAATTAATATTCTTTTTTATCTTCAATGTTTTTATATTCCTCATAAAGTTTTAAGCATTCTTCTCGATCAAGTTCATTAATGAAAGAAGCTTTTTCTTCTTTGGTTAAATTATAAAATTTATTGTCTCTAAAACCAATTTCTTCCGTATCGACAATATTGCATCCATAATACACTTTTTTTATATTAGACCATAAAATCGCCCCTAAGCACATAGGGCAAGGTTCACCGGTAGTATATATTTCACATTCTTCAAGATTGAAAGATTTTAATCTCTTTGAAGCTTTTCTAATCGCTTGCATTTCTCCATGGCAAGTAGCATCGTGTTTTAATAAAACTTGATTATGCGCCTTTGAAAGAACTTTTCCATCTTTTACTATAACGCTTCCAAAAGGGCCTCCTTCATTATTTCTAATTCCTTTTTGAGCTTCTTTAATTGCTATTTTCATAAATTTATTCATATATCTCGATCCTATCTATTTAAAAAATCTTCTATTGCATTTACATATGCATTATTTAAGTTATAAATTATCGCTTCGTGTGCAAGTAAGTACCAATTGGTATATTCTTCATTTATATGAGAAGAAATTAATTTTCCACTTTGAGTTGAACTAGCATATACTCTGATTCTTAAAGAAATCTCTTCAGATACATTTAATTCAAGAGTTAAATGATCATAAGTCATAAATAAGCCATCATTTTGATAATCATATGAAATTAGTCCTAAGAAATCATTTATCACTTCTTTTCGATCGCATCGATATTTATTTTCACTGACTTTTTCCCATCCTTGATAAGTGATAGATAGAGAAGAATTTATTTCCTCTTGATAAGGTCCATATTGATCGATATATGAAGAATTAATATCTTCTAGAGAAAAGAAATGTTCATTACAGCTATTATTTTCTAAGTAAATGCTTAGATTGCTATTATCAATATTTGAATTCAACTTATCTTTTATTTCTTCACCAATTAGTTTTGTATAAGCAATGTTATTTTGATAATCAACAAACGCATCATTTATCGTTAGATCTTGATTAAAGAAATACCTATATTGATTAGAAACAATCGCTCTAACGTTAGAAGTATACTCTTTTTTGTATATTTGATTATATTTTGAAATCGCTTGACTTGACAAATAATTTTTTGAATCAACAACATAAGATGAAGCATTGAAATTATTAAAGTATTCAATTAATTTGGATAAATCAGATTTGTCTATTCCTCCATTATCATCATTAATTTCATCATATGTACCATCACTTATATAGTCGATAAAGCTCATATCTTCTTTAATAGGATCTTCACTAGATGATTCTTCACTACTAGAGATGATCTCACTAGATGATTCACTCGAATAATCTTCACTTGAATTATCACTTGAGGTATTTTCACTTGAATCTACACTTGATATTTCTTCACTTGATGAGATGCTTGAAGAGTCATCACTTGAAGATATACTAGAATAATCCTCACTACTAGATTCACTTGAGATTACTTCACTAGATGAACTAGTAATGGCTTCACTTGATGGATTATCACTTGAAGAGTTATTACTAGAAATGCTACTAGAAGTATTGCTACTAGAAGAAGTAGATAATTGTTCGCTTGAGCCTATCAAACTACTTGATTGACTAAGACTATCCTGACTATTAGTTTCGCTGGTAGTAGATTCACTTTCACTAGAAAAAGAAGAGCTAGAAGAAGGTAGCTTCCTATAGCAAGAGCAACAAGTTAATAGAAAAAGGATAAGAGTAGCCTTTCCAATTTTGTTCATCTTTAATCATCCTCACATAATGATTATAAAAAAAATTGTCATAAAAAACAATTTTTTTATTTTTTCTCTTCGATTAGCGTCATCGGGTTTTTATCTTCATCTACTAAGATATTTCCTTGACTATCGATTAACCAATATTGATGGCCATCATTATAATAAATTACTTGCCCTTCTTCTAAATGTTCTATTTGGTAATATGACAAATATTCTTCATAATATGCTTTCGCAGCAAGATAAGATGCGTCGATCCTTGCTTTTTTTACATTGGTGATAATTGAAGGAATGCATATACCTAGAATTGTTAACCCAACAATTAATACAAATACAATCTCAAAAATCTTCTTGTTTTTCATTTTATTTATTGGTGGAGCCAAATCCTCCAGTTCTTATTTCATTTACTTCATCATCAATAGTAATTCCATATTGAACAAATATTCCTTGAGCAAATCCTTCTAAAGCATTAACCTTCATTTGTTTATTATTCTTTGAATCATTAGTGATTTTTATAAAAATATGCCCTTCATTTTTTGCGTTGTAGTAATCGCTATCGATAACTCCAATGGTATTATCTAATTGTAATCGATACTTAAATCCTAAACTAGAGCGAGGTGCGATTAATAAAACGTAATTATCTTCGATTTTACATCTAATTCCAGTAGGAACCTTTAAGGTTTCTCCTGGATTTAAAGTCAAATCAACATAAGTAAAAAAATCGTATCCAGCGGAAGCTTTAGTAGCTCTTTTTGGTAATTTAATATTATCGTACAATTCTTTAAGTTGATCTTCATTTAAAGTTGGTAAAAATTCTTTTGCACCTTCTAAAAATTGCTTCAATGAAACTTTTTCAAATTTAGCTATTCTTTCCATTTGTAACTCCTTTTAAATCTTCTGGAATATCGATTTTTAAAGAATCATCTTTAAAAAACTCAAAATATTCTTTTCCTTTTTTTGATAATCCATTTCCTTCTTCACTTATAAATTCTAAAGGAACTCTTCTTATCCTGTTAGCGATTTTTTCAAAATTCTCTATCCTATAATTGATCTTCCCGTTATCAATTCTTACACAAATAACTCCACTTTTTTTATCTAAGGCAAAATTATATGCATTTTCTCCACATTCAAGGGCGACCTTTGTATCGAGTTTACTTTGAATGTGTGAAGAGCAACGTTGCATTAAATTAAATTCAATCGCTCGAGTTGGGTAGTTTAGTTTTTCTTTTACGATGTCGCAAAGCGTTTTAGATATAGATCCAAGTTGAGTGTGTCCAAATGAATCTAACTTTGAGTTATCGTTAAAGATGTAATTACCTCTATTATCTTTTAAGGCTTCGGAAACGCAAACTAAAACTCTCCCTTGTTCTTGATAGACTTTTTTTACATCTTCTAAGAAATTATTGACGTTAAAATTAACTTCTGGAAGATAAATTAAGTCTGGGCCATAGCCAAAGTCATTTGCAAGAAAACTAGAAGCGCAAAGCCAACCGGCATCTCTACCCATAGTTTCAACAATAGTGACCCTTCCTTTTTTATAGGATCTTGTATCAAGAGAAATCTCCATTATTGATTTAACTATATAATTAACAGCAGAAGGAAACCCTGGGCTAAAATCCATCTCTTCTAAATCGTTATCGATAGTTTTACAAATTCCAACTACTTGACACTTATAGTTCTCTTTTTTAAGGAAGGAAAGAAGTTTATTCCCAGTATCCATCGAATCATTTCCGCCATTAATGAATATATATTCGATAGAGTGTTTCTTTAAAGTATCTAGAATCTGATAATAAGTTTTATCAAATTCATTAGATAGTTTTACGCGTGCACTTCCAAGTATTGCTCCAGGAATTTTAGATAAAGAGGAATAGTCTTTATTTTTATCAATCAAAATTAAGTCGTCGTCAATAAGACCTTGAATTCCATATTTTGATCCATAAAGAACATCTACTTCATCATTTTCTTGGTATTTTTTAATCACACCTAAAAAAGAAGTATTAATTACTGAAGTAGGTCCTCCCGATTGAAAATAAACTGCATTTTTCACGATTTTTCTCCTTAAATTCATTCCCGTTATGATAATAACAATTAATTACTATATTTACAATAACTATAGATTTTTAGCCCGATTTTTATCGCGCTCAATAATCTTTTTTAGATATTGCCCTGTATAAGATTTATCGCATAAAGATACTTCTTCTGGAGTTCCTTGACAAACGATTTGTCCACCTTGGTCTCCTCCTTCAGGGCCTAGATCAATAATGTAATCCGCACACTTAATTACGTCTAAGTTATGTTCAATTACTACTACGCTGTTACCATTATTGACAATAGTATTTAAAACATTTAGTAGACACCTAATATCATCGACGTGAAGACCAGTTGTAGGTTCATCAAGAATATATAGCGTATTACCTGTTGATCTTCTTTGTAGTTCATAAGCGAGTTTGACTCTTTGACTTTCTCCTCCAGATAAGGTAGTTGAACTTTGTCCTAACTTAATATAGCCTAGTCCAACATCGACGAGAGTTTGCACTTTACGATATATTGAAGGAACGTTTTTGAAAAATTCCGCAGCATCTTCACATGTCATATCTAAAACATCGAAGACATTCTTTCCTTTATAAGTGACTTGCAAAGTCTCTTCATTATATCTTTTTCCTCCACATTCATCGCAAGTGACATAGACATCTGGAAGGAAATTCATCGAAATTCTTTTTACTCCATCTCCTTCACATTTTTCACATCTTCCTCCTTTAACATTAAAGGAAAATCTACCCTTAGAATAGCCTCTTGCTTTTGCTTCAATCGTGCTAGCAAATAAATCTCTTATATCATCAAACACTCCTATATAAGTGGCTGGATTACTTCTTGGAGTTCTTCCAATTGGTTCTTGAGATACATTGATAACTTTATCGATATTTTCTATTCCTAAAACCCCTTCGTTTTTTCCTGGGATTTCTTTAGTATTATAAAGTTTATTTCTAACAGTTTTATATAAGATTTCAGTAATTAGACTTGACTTACCACTTCCTGATACCCCGGTGATACAACAAAATAAACCAAGAGGAATCTTGACGTCAATATTTTTCAAATTATTGCAACTAGCCTTCTTAATAGTAATAAACTTACCATTACCTTTTCCTCTAAAATTAGGAACTGGAATGAATTTTTTCCCTGATAGATATTGTCCGGTTAAAGAAGAAGGATCATTCATAACTTCTTCTGGAGTACCAGCGCTGACTACATTGCCTCCGTGAACTCCTGCTCCAGGGCCAATGTCCACGAGGAAGTCACTTGCAAGCATCGTGTCTTCATCATGTTCAACAACGATTAAAGTATTTCCTAAATCTCTCATTTCTTTTAATGTTTTTATTAAACGATCGTTATCTCTTTGATGAAGACCAATTGAAGGTTCATCTAAAACATATAAAACGCCAGAAAGTTTTGAGCCAATTTGCGTAGCTAATCTAATTCTTTGACTTTCTCCTCCTGAAAGAGTCATCGCCATTCTCGCTAGAGTTAGGTATTCAAGTCCAACATCGACAAGGAAAGAAACTCGATTCTTAATTTCTTTTAACACCAAGTTCGCTATTTCTTTTTCTTGTGGAGTTAATTGTAAATTATCTAAAAATGATAGCAAGTCTTTTAGCGATAGTTTAGTTACTTCATATATATTTAATCCACCCACTTTTACAGATAAAGTACTTTCATTTAGCCTTGCTCCATTACAAGTAGTACAAACTGAATCAAGCATAAAAGAACCATAGTAATCACGCATAAATTCGCTAGAAGTGGTCAAATACATTCGATCAATTTTAGTTTTAATTCCCTCTATTCCAGTTCGATTCATCACATTCCCCGAAGAGGAAGTAAGTTTAAATTGAATAGGAGTAGGAGAACCATATAAAATGATTTTTCTTTGATCTTCTGGTATTTTACGATATGGGATATCTTTTGAAATTCCATAGTAATTTAATAAGTAATCAAATTCTTGCCATTCAATATTTGTCGTATTAATAATATTTTTATAATAGACGATTGCTCCTTGGTTAATTGATAAATTTGGATTTGGAACAATTAGTTCTTCTACCGCTTCTCTTTTAAGTCCTAACCCATGACATTCAGGGCAGCATCCTAATGGTGCGTTAAATGAGAATAATCTTGGTTCAAGAGGAGGAATTGAAAATCCACATTCAGGGCAAGCTTGATGCTCACTAAACAAAGTTTCTTCTCCTTCAGAATAAATAATTACATACCCATTTGCGACATCTAAAGCATTTTCTATACTTTCATATAATCTTGAATCAGAATCTTCTTTTAAGATGAGTCGATCGATAACTACATCGATAAAATGCTTATTATTCTTTTCTAGCGGAGGGACTTCATTAATTCTATAAAAATCCTTTCTTTCTAATCTTATTCTTTCATAGCCTAAATTCTTAATTTTTTCTAACACTTCTTTTTGAGTGCCTTTTTCATTATATACAATTGGGGCTAAAATAATAATCTTGCTTCCTAGCGGTTTCTTTTTGATGATATCGATCATTTGTCTAGGAGTAAATTTGACGATTGGTTTATGATGATTTGGACAATAAGGAACGCCGATTCTAGCGAATAATAAACGAAGATAATCATAGATTTCAGTTACTGTACCTACCGTTGATCTAGGATTGTGAGAAGTGGTTTTTTGATCGATTGCAATAGCCGGAGATAATCCTTCAATCGCATCGACATCTGGTTTTTCCACGTTGCCTAAAAATTGTCTAGCGTAGCTTGATAAACTCTCTACATATCTCCTTTGACCTTCATTATAAATGGTATCGAAAGCTAAAGTGGATTTACCACTTCCTGATACCCCAGTAAAAACAATTAATTTTTCTTTTGGTAAACTAATATTAATATTTTTTAAATTATTCTCTCTTGCGCCTTTTACAACTATTTCTTTACTAGCCATACTCTTCACCTAAATTCTTCCAATACTTTATTTTACCACATAAAAATATACTTAAAAATGAAACTTGAAAATAATTAAATTATTTTTCGTAGTCATGACCACGAAAATAATAATAGTAACAAGTTCATCATATTATCGCATAAACAATAACTATGTGTATTTTAAAGTACTTCTATTATACATTTTGCTTAATTTCAATTAATAAATTATATCTTTCTTTAAATAATAAATAGTGATACAATTTACAAGTGACACCAAGGAGAGAATTAATGGAAGATAATCAAGATTTCATCAATCAAGTTTCAAAGTGTAATTTGAAAGAAAAGAGCACTAAAGAATTAAAAGAATTAAGTAATCAAATTAGAAATTACATTATTGAAAAATGCAGTGTTAATGGAGGTCATCTAGCTTCAAATCTTGGAGTAGTTGAACTAACTGTCGCTTTGCATAAGGCTTTTTCTTTTCCAAAAGACAAGCTTCTTTTTGACGTTGGTCATCAATGCTACACTCACAAGATACTTTCTGGAAGATCATTAGATAACCTAAGAAAAGAAAATGGAGTAGATGGATTTCAAAAAAGAAAAGAATCAGAATACGATCCCTTTGAAGCAGGTCACTCTTCTACTTCTATTTCCAGCGCTCTAGGCATGGCTTTAGCTAGAGATCAAAATAATGAAGATTACTCTATTGTGACAGTAATTGGCGACTCATCCATTTCAAATGGATTAGCTTTTGAAGCTTTAAATAGTCAAGATTATTTAAAACATAAAGTTATCATCGTGATTAACGATAATAACATGTCTATTTCTCAACCAGTTGGAGCCTTCCACAACATGCTTCAATCAATTCGCTTATCGGAAAAATACATGAATTTCAAAGAAAAATATAGTAAGAGAATGGATAAGAATAGATTTACAAGAGCGATATTCTCTTTTTTGAAAAGAACAAAAGATTTCATAAAAAAAATACTGCTTAAAAACAATTATTTTGAAATGTTTGGATTTTATTATATTGGCAATGTAGATGGATATGACTTTAAGGAGATGGAAAGAGCATTTAATAAGGCTAAAAAGAAAAAATCATCCGTAATAATTCATGTTTCTACAATAAAAGGGAAAGGATATAAATATTCTGAAGTTGAAAATTCTTCCTACCATAGCGTAAAGCCTTTTAATATACAAAATGGAATTCAAATTGACACTACCCCAAAGGATGAGACTCAAATATGTGAAGTTGTTTCTAAAGAAATGGATATAGTTTTAAATGAAAATAAGGATTCGATATTAGTTTTAGCTAGCACCGCTTATGGGAGCAAAATGGATTATCTTTTAGAAAAATATCAAGATCAAGCTTTAGACTTTGGAATCAGCGAAGAACACGCTGTTACTTTTTGTTCTGGCTATGCTTTATTAAATAAACACCCTTACGTATGTCTATACTCTACCTTCTTACAAAGAGCATACGATCAAATTAATCACGATGTTGCCAGAATGGATTTACCCGTCACTTTCTTAATCGACCGCTCAGGTTTAGTGGGTAGTGATGGAGAAACTCATCAAGGTATTTTTGATGAATCATTTTTATTAAATATGCCTAATATGTCAGTATGTATGGGAAAAGATCAAAATCAAATTATTTCATTAATTAATTTTAGTAAAACCTTCCCTCATCCTTTAGCGATAAGATACCCAGTAGGATATTTAAAAAATCAAGAAAGAAAAATTGAAGAAATTAAATATGGAAAGTGGTTATATGAAACAAAAGTAGATAATGAAAAAGTATGCTTAATCACCTTTGGCCCAAAATTAAATGAAATTCTTTCTCTAAATCTTGGAATTACAATCATTAATGCAATTTTCCAATCTCCTCTTGATAAAGAGTTATTAAAAGAATTATTAGACTATAAAAATATTGTTATCTATGATCCTTATGCTATTGAGCAAGGATTTAGTTATCATGTCATTGCATTATTAAATGATCTAGGCTATAAAAATCAAATTCATCGAGTTTGTTTAAAAAATGAATTTATCCAAAAAGGAACAATTGATCAGCAAGAAAAAAGATGTCACGTCGATTTATTTACATTGACATCTTTAATTAATAAATTAAAAGCTTAATCTTCTTTTATCGCACCAAATCTTCTTTCTCGTGAGCAATATTCTTTTAAGCACTTAACTAATTCTTCTTCATTAAAATCTGGCCAATAAGTTGGAGTAAAAATAAATTCAGCATACGCTAATTGATAAAGCAAGAAATTAGATAATCTTTGTTCACCAGAAGTTCTAATCAATAAATCTACTTCTTCTAGATTTCCTGAATCTAAGTATTGATAAAATAAATGTTCGTCGATATCATCAACATTTATTTTTTTATCTTTCACATCTTTAATAATCTTTTTAACGCTAGAAACTATTTCTTGTCTAGAACCATAATTTAAACAGATATTAAATACATTTTTATCATTGTGTTTTGTTCTTTCTATAGCTTCTTTTAATATTTTTTGGGTTTTAATAGGAAGTTTAGAAGGATCACCCATATGTTGAACTCTAACTCCTTCTTTAACAAATCTTTCAATATTTTCATTAAAAAATGATTCTAGGTAATTAAATAAATAATCAATTTCTTTTTTAGGGCGATTCCAATTCTCAGTAGAAAAGGCATAAATAGTAAAGACTCTTATTCCATATTTTCGACATGCTGAAAATATTTCACCAATTCTTTTACACCCTTCCTTATGGCCCTTAGTTCTAGATAGGCCTCTTTTTTTTGCCCACCTGCCATTTCCATCCATAATAAAGGCGATGTGATTCAACTTTTTTGTCAATTTAAAATTTTCTTCCATTAATTCATCCCTTCTAAATAGTCTTTAATTTCTTCAATTATCTCTAAAGGAGTGGAAGTCCCACTTCCTATTAAACAAGTATGGTAATTTGATAAATCTAGTTTCTTAACATCTTCTAGGCTGTTCACTTTAACCACAAAGGAATCTTTATATCTATCTTTTGCAATTCGATATAATTGTTCAGTATTAGATGAATGGATTGAGCCCACGATAAATATTATCTCATAGTCTTCTTTTTTAGATAAAAGCATTTCTTGCCTCAATCTAGTCGCGTTACACACTTCGTCATAAATTAAAGCACTTGGCAAATGATTTAATATATCTAGATGTATTTTTCTTATCTCTAAAAAAGAGAGAGTAGTTTGATTAATGACAACCGGAGAAGAAAAAATCACTTTAGAATAATCAATTCCTTCGTTGATATCATAAAGAAATACGTTATTTGAGACACTTAATGAAGCCATAGTTTCTGGATGATTTTTCTTACCGATATAAATGATACCGTTAGCTTCATTATCTTTAATAATTCTCATGTTTTCTTTTACTTTTTCGCAAGTGGTATCAAAATACTTTATCCTTCTATCATCTAAAAGCTTTTCAATATTTTTGCTATGGCCATGAGCAGTTAAAATAACAATGTCATCCTCATCTATTTTTTTTATAATTTCACTGATATCTTGACTATTTACATCCAAAGTAAAAATACCTTTACTTTCTAAGTCTTTAATGACTTTTTCATTATGGACTAACTTTCCTAATACAAAGACATTTTTATCTTTATTTGCATTTTTTACCTGATATGCTTTAGATATCGCTTTTATGACTCCTTGACAAAATCCTATAGGCTTTAATAAAGTTACTTTCATATTATTTCAATTTCGACATGAATTTTTCTTCATTTACAATGCATCTTTGATGAGTAGCTTTGGAAATTAAATTGAATGAGTCCCTAGCTTCAAGTTCAAAGGTGAGAATTCTTTTTTCAATAGCCACTAAAGAGCAAGTCACTATCACTTCATCACCAATTCTCGTTGGAGCTAAGTGAGACATATTCACGCTTATTCCTACTGTTGTAGTTCCTTCTTCTAGATAATCTCTTACAAGTTCTTTTGCGCTATTTTCAAAAAAAGCAAGCAAGGATGGAGTAGCTAAAACTAATAAATCTCCACTTCCCATTTCTAAAGCACTATTTGTGTGATCTACTATATATCTATCTTCTCTTTTAATACCTATTTTCATAATAATTACCTCACTTGATAGACTAATTATAAAAATATTATTTGTAAAAATAAAGGGTAAATATTTTTTGAGAAAAAATAAACAAAATACCCTTTATATTATCGTGCTTTTTTGATATATTATTTTTTCGTGGAGGAACGTATTAATGAAAGAGAAAAAAGCTAGCATATTATCCCTTGGCATACCTATTTTCATTCAATTATTCTTATTTAATCTATTAAACTCAATAGATGTTTTAATGATAAACTCATATAATGAAAACTACGTTTTAGCGATGAATAACGCCAGCACTGTCATCAATATGCTCAACGTTCTTCTAATGATTTGCTCTACTGGAGTTGGAATTGTTATTTCTCAATACTTAGGAGCTAAACAGAAAGATGACGCAAAAAAAGCATTCAATAATGGAATCATTTTTAATTTTTGCCTCAGTTTAGTCTTAATGGCAATTTTATTAATCTTTCAAAAATATCTTCTACAATTAATCGACTGCCCAAAAGAGTATATTAATGATGCGATGACATATTTGTCCATCGTCAGTTTTGGTATGCCTTGTAGCGCAATTGTAAACATAATCGCAGCAAACTTAAGATCAAATCAAAAGCCAGCGTTTATGACTATTATTGCAGTTATTTCAAATATCTTAAATGTCATATTAAACTACATTCTTATCTTTGGAAAACTAGGAATACCTCCTTTAGGAATTAAAGGTGCTGCGATAGCCACTTTAGTCAGTCAAATTATTACTTTGATTCTTTCTTTAGTGACCGCGCCAATACTACTAAAAGATAAAATCTATTCATTAAAATTTTCTTTTTATCATTTAAAGAAAGTGTTGTTAATTGGTCTTCCTTCCGCTTTAGAATCTTTCTGCTACACGATTTCTGGCTTATTTGTTACAGCTGCGGTTAATCAATTGACAAAAGCAGAAATGCTAGCTAGATCATACATTAATTTAATAATGACTTACATTTATCAATTCTCTGTAGCCTTTGGACAAGCCAATGCCATTTTAGTGGGTCACGATGTGGGTGAAGGAAAATATCTTCAAGCCAAAAAAAGAACTTATCAGTCATATTTACTTTGTTTTCCTATTTTACTAATGGTAATTATTTTACTAAATTTGTTTGGGGAGGATATTATTTACCTAATAGTAAAAGATCAAGAGGATTATCAAAGTGTTATTAATTATGCCACTAGTATTTTGTCCTATATGTTTATCTATGAAACTGGTAGATGCATCAATTTAATTTTTATCAACTCATTAAAAGCATCAGGAGATGTCGTCTTCCCATTAATTGGGGCAATTATCTCAATGTTTATCTTCTCTTCTTTAGGAAGCTGGGTCCTTGGAATTTGGCTCAATCTAGGATTTTTAGGTATTTTCTTAGCCCAAGCTTTAGATGAATGCGTTAGAGCGGTTATGATGCTATTTAGATGGCAAAGCAATAAATGGATGAATAAAGCTATCGTTAGGAAATAATATGATTGAAAAAGTAAATAAAGAAGAAATCATTTCAGTAATGGAAATAATTTCTGACGCCAAAAGGTTATTAAAAACTCAGTCTTCTCAATGGCAAAATAATTATCCAAATGAAGAAATTATGTTAAATGATATTAATTGTGGAAATCTTTTTGGAATCTATCAAGATAACTTATTAATTGGAATAGAAAGTCTAATTATAGGAGAAGATGAAAACTATAAAGAAATCACCCTTGGAAAATGGATAAAGAAGCCTTCACAAAAAGACTTAGTAATTCATCGAATTGCTGTAAGAAATATTTATCACAACAAAAAAATAGGCGATCAATTAATTAAATTTGCAATAGATTATGCAAAAAGAAAAAAGATTCATTCTATTAAGGTCGACACCCATAAAAAAAATATTGCCATGCAGAAAATTCTACTAGACAATAATTTTTCTTTTCGTGGAATCATTTATTTAAAGCGTGAAGAAGAAGACAATCAACGCTTAGCTTACGAATTAACCATTTAAAAGTTGTTCATTTGTCAGAACGCTTTCCCACTTATTTAAATTAAACTTATTGGCGAAATAATCGCATTTACATAAAAACATATAATAAATATTTTTCTTACATCCATGTAAAGTTTCAAAGTTTCCAAGCCCTTTAGAAATAATGACTTGGCTAGAATTAATTTGCTGTAAGCACGAAGATGAAATCTCTTTTAGGTAAGTTCCTGGAATATCTGTTCCATTATCAATTACTTTACACACTTTATCTAAATTAATCATCTTGCTATCAAAGTAAGTTACGTCATTGAGAACCTCTTTCCCTCTCACCACCGCGGTTAATTCGATATGAGGATATTTTTTCAATATCTCTTTAATCAAGATTTTATCAAAAACTACTTCGCCGCAATTATCTAATAAATAGGTGACTTTGTTACTTTTAGATAAATCTTCTTTTAGCATCGATAACACTGTGTCATCGATTTTTTGCTCACTTACTTTTTCTTTGAAATACTCTAATAAATCAATATCAATTGAAGTTAATTTAGCAAAATCTATCAAGTTTCCAACAATAGCAAATTGAATAGCTTTTTTAAGTGAATCATCGCTTGAAGAAATGATTTCTTCAATTTCTTTTTCATAAGATAAACAAATAGAATTAAATTTTACTTTCTCTTTAGAGTAATCTAAAGAAAAGGAAAATATCTTTTCGTGAAGTCTATTTATCTCTCTCATTAGTAAAGGAGAAGCCCCATTAGAAGGATAAGTATCACACAATGTTTTTAAATTAGATAAAAACTCTTCTTTCTTCTTACTATCTTCATATTTGTTTACTTTTTTTGATTGACTATTAAATAAACAAGTTCTACATTCTTCTCCTAGTCTCATAATTAACATCTCCTTTTAAAAAGGTATACGTCAAGCGTATACCATTAAATTGTCATGATTTCTTTTTCTTTTTCAGCACAGATTTCATCAATTTTCTTAACGAATTCATCTGTAACTTTTTGGACTTCTTGCTCTAATCTCTTCCTTGTATCTTCAGGCAATTCTTTATCGCTTTTTAATTCATCCATATATTCTCTACGGATATTTCTAATAGCAACTTTTCCATCTTCACCATATCTTTTAGCTTGCTTAGCTAAATCTCTTCTTCTGTCTTCAGTTAGAGGTGGAATATTTAATCTAATTGAAGTTCCATCATTAATTGGAGTAAGTCCCAAATTAGAAGCGTTTATAGCGGCAATAATCGATTTTAAATCTTCTCTAGAATATGGTTTGATTAATAGTTGACGTGGCTCAGGAATTGAAACTGAAGCAACTTGGATTAATGGAGTAGGACATCCATAATAATCAACTTCTATATTATCTAATAATTGAGCTGATGCTCTACCAGTTCTAATTGTATTTAAATTAAACTTAATAGATTGAATTGATTTTTCCATTGATTCTCTTGCTAAAATAATAATTTCTTCCATTTCTTAATTTTCCTTTCTAATTGTTGTACCAATATTTTCCCCTTCAATTACTTTTATAAAGTTTGAAGTATCATTCATGTTGAATACTCTAAGCTCGATATTTGTATCCATGCATAGAGAAACTGCTGTTCGATCCATAACTTGAAGATTCATATCTAACATTTCTTTATATGAGATATTAGAAATAAACTTAGCATCTTTGTTTGTTCTAGGATCAGAAGTGTAAACTCCATCTACACCGTTTTTAGCCATTAAAATCGCATCGCAATTAATGTCATTTGCTCTTAAGGCAGCGGTAGTATCAGTGGTAAAATATGGGCTACCAGTTCCTCCACCAAATATGACGATTCTACCTTTTTCTAAATGTCTAATCGCTCTTAGCTTGATATATGGTTCGCACACTTGCCTAACTTCAATTGCGCTCATGACTCTCGAATCGACGCCTACTTGATTTAAAGCGGATTGAAGAGCTAAAGCATTAATAATCGTTCCGAGCATCCCCATATAGTCAGCGGTGGATCTCTCTACACCAATTGATTCAGCAAGTTTCCCTCGCCAAATATTACCTCCACCTACAACAACCGACACTTGAACTCCTTTATCTACGATAGATTTTAAAGCTAAGGCCACTTGGTTTAAATTTGTTGCATCGAATATTTCATCTTTGCCTTTTTTAGCTAAAGCTTCACCTGATAACTTCACTAAAACTCTTTTATATTTAGCCATCTGATTCCCTTTCTTTTCTTAAAAAAGCACTCATAAAAAGAGTGCTTAATTTTTATTGCATTTGTTTAGCAACTTCTTCAGCAAAGTTTTCTTCGCGTTTTGCAATACCTTCGCCTACTGCATAACGGACAAATTTAACAACTTTAAGTCCTTTTTCTTTTAATAGTTGTTCAACTTTTTTGCTTGGATCAAGTAAGTATTCTTGAGATAGCAAGCAAGTTTCAGAGAAGATTTTATTTACTTTACCTTCGATGATTTTAACTAATGCTTGTTCAGGTTTACCTTTTAATTTCTCATCGTTTTTAGCGGCTTCAGTTTGAATTCTCTTTTCATTTTCAATAGCTTCTTGAGGAATGTCGCTACTAGAAATATACGATGGGTTATTTGCGGCGATGTGCATAGATAATCCTTTAGCAACTTCTTCGTCAAGACCTTCAACTAAAGTCAATACGGAGATTTTTCCACCCATGTGCATATATGCGCCAAATGTTTGAGAATCATTTTTAGAGACGATTTCAAATCTTCTGAAATCTAATTTTTCCCCAATTTTAACTGTTGCATTAGTGAATAGTTCGTTTGTTAATTCTTTTGCGCAATTGATGCAAGCAGGTTTCTTTTCTAATACGATAGAAGCTACTTCGCTTACAAGGTTTTTGAAATCATCTGATTTAGCGACGAAGTCGGTTTCTGAGTTAATTTCAAGAATTACTGCATCATTACCTTTTGTTACTACGTAAGTTAATCCTTCAGCAGCGATACGAGATGCTTTTTTAGCGGCTTTAGCAATACCTTTTTCTCTTAACCATTCGCATGATTTTTCAACGTCGAGATCATTTGCTAGTAAAGCAGCTTTGCAATCCATCATACCTGCGCCGGTACGTTCTCTTAAAACTTTGATTAATTCAATAATATTTGATGCCATTGTTTTACTCCTTATCTTCAGCAGGTGCTTCTTCAACTTTCTTTGTAGTTTTTCTTGCTTTTTTAACTGGTTTAGCTTCTTCTGCTATTTCAGGGGCAGCTTCTACTTTTACTTCTGGAGCAACTTCAGGAGCTTCTTCTACTTTAACTTCCTCTTTCTTTTCAACCTTTACTGGTTTTTTTGAAGGATGAGAAGAACGTCCATCTTTTTTCTTACTAGCTAGCATATCTTCTCTAGCTTTTTGTCTAATTTGTTTTAACTCTTCAGCTTTATCAAATGAATTTAAAGCGTCGATCATTGAAACTTCTTCTTCTGGTTGAACTCCATAAGCAACCATTGTTTGTCCACCTTTTGCTTCAACTACTGCATCAGCAAGTAAGCCAACGATTAATTTAACTGCTTTTACTGCATCATCATTAGATGGGATTGGGAAGTCAACTTCAGTTGGATCTGAGTTAGTATCGCAGATACCAAATACTGGGATATTTAATTTGTGAGCTTCGCTAACTGCATTGTGTTCTAGTTTTGGATCAACTACAAATACTGCATTAGGAACTTTTCTCATTGCTTTGATACCATCTAAGTTCTTTAGTAATTTTTCTTTTTCTTTTCTTAATAAAACTACTTCTTTCTTTGGCATTGTATCAAATGAGCCATCTTCTTCCATAGCCTCTAAGCTATTTAAATATTTAATTCTCTTTTGGATAGTTTTGAAGTTTGTTAATGTACCACCTAACCAACGATTTGAAACGTAGAATGAACCAGAACGAACTGCTTCTTCTTGAACGATTTCTTGGCATTGTTTTTTAGTACCAACAAATAAAACCTTTCCACCATTTAAAACGATTTTCTTTAAAGCTTGATAAGCTTCTTGTAACTTTTGAGCGGTCTTTACCAAATCGATAATGTAAATTCCATTTCTTGCTCCATAGATATATGAACTCATTCTTGGGTTCCATCTACGAGTTTGATGTCCAAAATGACATCCTGCTTCTAATAGTCTTTTTGTGGAAACGACTGGTTCGTTTTCATCGTGGATGACTGCTTCCATTACTGTGTCAACAACTTCTTGTTGTTCGACGACTTCTTTTTCTTCACTCATTTTTGAGCCTCCTATTTTGTTAATATCCGCCTTTGCTTCCAACATCACCCCTAACTTTCTTGCCCCTTGGCTAGTTAGAACCGAGTGATGAATCCACAAAGTGTGTAGTCTCCTTTAAGGAGCCAATTTATGATATCACGTTTGTCTAGAATTAAGCAAGCGAAAAATATCAATAATTAATATTAATATATAATATTAACCTAATAATTCTAAACTATTCTTTCTTTTTAGCTCTCGGAAAGTTTTTTTGATACTCTTCTAACATTTTTGAAGAAGAAACATGAGTATAAACTTGCGTGGTATTTAAACTAGCGTGACCTAATAATTCTTGAATAGTTCGTAAGTCCGCGCCATTGTCAAGTAGGTGCGTAGCAAAAGTATGCCTTAAGGTATGAGGGTGAAGCTTAAAATTAGTTCCCGCTTTTTCATCAATTTTTGCGATGATATACTCTACTCCTCTTGTAGTTAAAGGATTACCTTTGTCATTAACAAATAAAATATTAGTTGGATTTTCTATTGAATTCTTTTTAAATATTTCATTTCGGCAATTTAAAATATAATCATTTAATGCTTCCTGAGCTTTTATCGAATAAGGGACCATCCTTTGCTTATTGCCTTTACCATTAATCTTCAAGATTCTTTGCCTTGAATAAATATCTTGAAGAGTCAAAGATACAAGCTCGCTGACACGAAGACCAGAAGCATATAAAAGTTCTAAAATAGCTTGATCTCTTTTAGCTAAGAAATCCGTTCTTGAATAATTGTAAGCAAACAATTTATCAAGTTCTTGCTCATATAAAACTTGAGGAGGATTTTTAGTTACTTTTGGAGAACGAATCACTAAAAAGGGGTTAGAATCAACATAATCATAACGTAGTAAATAATCGTAAAACTTTCTTAAGGCGATTAATCTTCTTTGATTACTTCGGGCAGATATATTATTTCTTCTTTCCTTCATTAAGAAATTTCTAATTAATATTTCATCCACATTTTTATATGTATACCCTTCATCATTCATAAAATTTAAAAACTTTTCGATATCTCTTTTATAGCTATCGATGGTGTGAGGTGAATATCTCTTTTGTAATTCTAGGTATTCTAAATATGACTTAAGGACATCGATCATAGATTTTCCTCTATCCACTTCTTTAAACTATCTAAGGAACGATTAGCCATTTCTAAGCGATCTTTTAACATATTGTTCATTATTCCAAAATTTGCGTTCATCGGTGCAAAATTTTTAGTAGAACACAAGCATATATAATTGACGATTGATCCCATCATCGTAGTTTGAGGAACTGATACAAATTCTTTTCCTCTTAACTTTAAATCTAAATAAACCGCACATAAAAGACCGCTCATAGCTGATTCGACATATCCTTCTACCCCAGATAATTGGCCAACAATATAAACATTAGAATTGTTCTTTAATGAAAAGTCTCTATTTAAGTGTTTAGGCGCACATATATATGTGTTACGATGCATTAAACCATAACGAACAAACTCTGCATTTTCTAAGCCTGGAATCATTCTAAAGATCCTTTTTTGTTCAGGATAAGTCAAATTTGTTTGGAAGCCTACCATGTTATATAAAGAGCCAGAAACATTATCTTGCCTTAGTTGAAGGACGGCGTAAGGTTTTATTCCACCATGTTCTAATCCTTTAGGTTTTAATGGCCCAAATCTTAAAGTTTTCTCTCCTCTTAATGCCATCACTTCAATTGGCATACAAGCTTCAAATACTTTATCGAATTCATGAAGTTTTGCTCTTTCTCCATGAATTAGCTCTTGATAAAACTTTTCATATTGTTCTTTATCAAAAGGGCAATTTATATAGGAGTCATCCCCTTGATCATATCGACTTTTTTTATAAGCGATTGTCATATCGACAGAATCTTTTTCAATTATTGGCGCTGCTGCATCATAGAAAAATAAGAAATCTTCCCCAAGAATTTTTTGAAGAGTTTTAGTCATTTTTTGACTAGTTAAAGGACCAGTAGCAATAATATTTATCCCCTCTTTTAATTCTTCTACTTCTTCAATTATCACGTTGATATTTGAGTGATTTTTAATTTGACTTGTAATGTATTCACCAAAAAGTTTACGATCGACACTTAAAGCGTTTCCTGCAGGAACTTGACTTACTTCTGCAGCTTTTAAAATTAAAGAATTAAATTGACGCATTTCTTCTTTTAATAATCCACAAGCGTTATCTAGCTTCATATTTTTTAAAGAATTTGAGCAAACTAATTCACCAAATAAATCACTTTTATGAGCTCCGGTAGTATTTTTTGGCCTTTGTTCATAAAGATTAACTTCATAACCTTTATTTGCTAAATAGAAACTAACTTCACAGCCCGCTAGACCTGCACCGATTACATTAATTCTTACATTTTTCATAAAAAATCATCTCTTTCTTCAGTAATATTATAAATAATTCCTAGCCCAAGAAAAAGAAAAAGCTAGCAAGCTAGCTTATTTAATTGATTCGATATATCGACATTTTGGAAAACCAGAACAAGCTAAGAAATCGCCTTTATTATTTCTTCCTTTTTTCTTTAAAAGTGGTTTTCCACATTTTGGACAGATCTTGTCAGTGATTTCATCTAACTTCTTTTGCTCTTCTTGACCTTTTATATAACGGCATGAAGGGAATCCGCTGCAAGCGTAAAAATCACCATTTTTAGAAGTTCTTTTAACTAATGGTCTACCACACTTTGGGCAAACTTCATTTTCTAAAACCTCTAATGGTTTTGTTTCTTTTGGCTTAATGTAACGGCAAGTAGGATAATTTGAACAAGCCGTAAATTCTCCAAATTTAGATTTTTTAATCACAAGAGGAGAAAAGCAAACTGGACAAATCTCACCTGTTTCAACTGGTTTAGCTTTATCCATTTCTTTAAGTGCTACTTGATAGAAAGAATTAAATTCCTCATAGAAATTTCTTAAAAGATTAATTCTAGAATCATTTCCATCGACGATATCATCTAATTTCTTTTCCATGTTAGACGTGTAAGTTGTATCCATAAATGGTGGGAAGAAATGAGCAAGTTGTTTTACTGTTTCAATCCCTTGTTCAGTTGGAGTAAATACTCCTTTATCGGAAGTAACATATTTTCTAGCTTTTAATGTGCTTATTGTAGAAGCGTAAGTTGATGGTCTTCCTATTCCTAATTCTTCCATCGTCTTTACAAGTTTAGCTTCATTAAATCTACTAGGTGGCAAGGTAAATTTTTGCTCTTTTGTAACTTCTTTTGATTTAATAATTTGGCCAGCTTCTAAAGGAGGTAATTTTTTATCTTGAGAATTTTGATCAGCAGTTTCATATAGTTTTGAATACCCATCAAAAGTCGTAACTACGCCTTCACATTTAAATATTTGACCATTGTTTAAAAATTTAACTTGAGTAACTTCTTCTTGCTTAGCGCTCATTAAAGAGGCTAAAGCTCTTTTATAAATTAAATTGTACAAATTATATTCATCAGAAGATAAATATTGTTTAATTGACTTTGGATTTAAATTCAAACTAGTTGGTCTAATCGCTTCGTGAGCATCTTGAACCATCCCTTTAGATTGCTTAGTATTTTCTCTTCCAACGTATGATTGCCCATAATTATCTTTAATAAAACTGATGGAATTATTAACAAATTCAGGAGATAGTCTTATTGAATCTGTTCTCATATAAGTAATTAAACCTACGGTTTCATTATTCCCAATATCGACTCCTTCATATAACTTTTGAGCGACTGATTGAGTCTTTTTCGTAGAAAAGTGCAGTTTTGAGTAAGCCTCTTGCTGCAAAGTGGAAGTAGTAAATGGAGGTTTTGATTCTACTCTTCTTGAACGGACTTGAAGAGAATCTACTTTAAATTCATCAGACAAACTATCCACGATCTTTTGAGCCTGCTCTAAAGAAGAAATAGTCTTATTTTGGCCATCTAAGGAATTTTCATATTTTATTTTTAACCCGTTTTCTAATTCCGCTTCGATATTCCAATACTCGCTTGGAACAAAACCTTGAATCTCTTTTTCTCGATCAGTAATAAGTTTAAGGGTAACCGATTGAACTCTTCCAGCAGATACTGAACCGATTTTGTTTTTTAATAGAGTAGATAATTTAAATCCCATGATGCGATCGATAATTCTTCTTGTCTCTTGTGATTGAACTAAAGACATGTCGATAACTCGAGGATTATCTATCGCTTTTAGGATCGCTCCTTTAGTAATTTCGTGAAACTCTAATCTTTTTGTAGTATTTGGATCAAGTCCTAGGACTTCGCAAAGATGCCATGAAATTGCTTCTCCTTCCCGATCAGGGTCGGTTGCTAGATATACTTCACTTGCTTTTTTCTTTGCGTTTTTTAATTCAGAAATAATTTTATACTTATCTTTAGAGTTTTCATAATCAGGTTTAAAATCGTGATCGATATCAACACCTAAACCACCTTTCCCTTTTGTGGAAAGATCTCTAATATGACCGCAAGAAGCCATGACTTGGAAGTCGCTACCAAGATATTTTTTGATAGTGTTACATTTTGTAGGCGATTCAACAATGACAAGTTTCATATATCTTCCTCCTTAGTCTAGAAACAATTATGGTGATTTTTTTTAGTAAAGTCAAACAATTTTTTATCTCTTTTTTTGGTCTTTTTCCTTTATTATTAATGATAATAATAAGTTTTTTTATTTTTTTAAAAAATATCGTTTCCGCTACTAAGTAAGTATGCTCCATCTTTAATTAATTTATTACAAACAGAGCTTTCTTCTATATGATATGGTAAGCAATAAATATCTTTACCAAACTCTAAAGCAAATTTAACGCTGATCAATGTGCCACTTTTTTCTCTTGCAGACATTACAAGTAGTTTATCCGCTAACCCTGCTATAATTCGATTTCTCATTCCAAACTTTTCTTTTTTCACCCTATCATATGAAGGATATTCAGAAATAATCAATCCTTTTTTAGCTATTTCTTCATATAAAGAATAATTCTCCTTAGGATAGCAAAATAAGATGCCAGTAGGTAAAACCGCAATTGTTTTAAGATTATTTTTTAACGCTTCTTCATGAGCGATTTTATCGATGCCTCGAGCTAAGCCAGAGCAGATAACCACGTTCTTTTCCTTTAATTCGGAAATGATCTTTCTTGTAGATTTAATCGCATATATAGAAGGATCCCTAGATCCGACAACAGAAATAATATTAGATTCTAATAATGAAAGATCTCCCAAATAGAAAATAGTAAATGGTGGTTTATAAATGTTTTTCAAAGTAGATGGATAATTATCATCCAAAATCGTTACAGCTTTATAGGTTAATGATGATAATACTCTTTCTACTTCTTCGTTATTACAATACTCTTTTTTTGAAATTGCTTCATAGATTTTATCCCAATCTCCACAATATTTAATCGATAAATAAATTATGATGTTTCTAATTAACATAAAAATAGCCTCCTAATATAAATTAATTAGAAGGTTATTTTAAAAAATCTAAAATAATTTTATTTGTTCTTGTTGAGTTTCTCTTACCGGCTTATAAGAATAGCGATACAACCCTTTAATTGGACCATATTTTTTTAAGAGTTCTAAATGCTCTTTAGTCGGATAGCCTTTATGTTTTTTAATATCGTATTGAGGATATTTCAAATCGATTTCTTCCATGATGTGATCTCTAGTAACTTTAGCCAGAATACTTGCTGCAGCGATGCATTGAGCTTTAGCGTCCCCTTTAACTAAATTTTCTTGAGGGATACCATCAAAGCCGAATAAAGGCATGCAATCAGTCAAGATGTAATCTGGTTTAACCCCGCATTGTAGTATAGCTTCCGTCATTCCTTTTCTAGAAGCTTCGTAAATGTTGATTCGATCGATTTCTTCTGGTTCAATTGCAATAATTTTATAAAATAGAGCCACTTTCTTAATCTCTTCAAAAAGAATTTCCCTTTTCTTTTCAGTTAACTTTTTTGAGTCGTTAATCATCTCATTTTGATAGCCTACTGGAAGGATGCAACACGCGCAGACAACTGGGCCACATAAAGGTCCTCTTCCAGCTTCATCGCAACCCACGACTAAAGAATATCCTTGTTCATATATATGTTTTTCATAATCTAACATAATGTATCTAAAACTAATTTGACAATTAGCCCTTCCTTAAATTCTTTTAAAAATAAGAGTTCAGCTTTAGAAGTATCCAACTCATTTTGAGGTAATAGTAGCCCTCTTCTTTTAGCGATACCTTCAAATAGAGCCTCTTTAGAGACTAAACTATCTTCATTTAATGAATATCTTTCAATTAAGAAAGAAGAATATTTTTTTTTTAATAAAGAGAACAAATAATCAGATAATTCACTTTCTGAAATATTTTCAATTTTCATTGCGCCAATTAAAGCTAAATGAATCGCGGTGATCTTATCTTCATATGAAGGAGGTAGAATACCTGGAGTATCAAGTAACTCTAAAGTCTTATCAACTTTGATCCATTGTTGACTTCTAGTGTGTCCTGGTGTATTAGCTACTGACATTGAAGAAGATTTTGATAAGCGATTAATCAATGTGGATTTCCCTACATTAGGTATACCGATAATCATCGCTCTTAAAGGTTGAGGTTTCATCCCTCTTCTTATATATTTATCGGTAATATCTTTCCCTTGAATAGCAATCGCTTTTTTTATCTTACTAATATCATTTTGATTATTTAAATCGCAGACGAGAGGATAATATCCATTCTTTAAATAATATTCTTCAAAAGGCTTAATTTCTTCTAAAGAAGTTAAGTCTTTCTTTGAAAAAACGATTACCCTTTTTTTGTTTTGCGTAATTTTTTCTAAGTATTGGTTTTTACTAGAAAGAGGGCATCTACTATCGACAACTTCAACGACGACATCAATTAGTTTTATTCTTTCTTCGATCTGCCTAATAGCTTTTTGCATGTGGCCTGGAAACCAATGTATACCCTTTTGTTGCATAATGCCCACCTCCTTAACATTAAAATAGTTTATTTAATTTTCTTTAATATTTTTTCATAGATCGTTTCATTAAAGGATGATTTATATATTGGTGTTAAAGAAATATAGCCTGAATTGAACGCTCCTACATCATAAGTATCATCTAAAACTTCTTCACCCATATCTCGGCCTGAAACAAATAAATCATCGATAAAATCTCTAGTTGAATATTTCACCTTTTGGAAAAATAACTTAGTGATTTTCATTCCTTGATATTCAACATTTCCTCTTGGAAAATTTACATTAATAAAATAATCTTCACTTAAAAGTTTATTTTTAATAATAAAATCCATCACTTGCTTTGTATATTTACCTATGTGTGAAAAATAATTTTCGTTATGGCAAGAAAAACTGATAGTAGGAACGCCAGCAATTAACGCCTGCCTACAAGCTCCAAGAGTTCCTGAATAAATAGTATCCACGCCTAGGTTTGGGGAATTGTTGCACCCAGAAACAACTAAATCAAATTTACCAAGTTCAGATAATCCAAAGATTACGCAATCTACAGGGGTGCCAGAAACTGCATAAACATCTTTTTCTACTTCAAAAATTCCAAGAGGTTTAGTAATTGTAATAGAACAAGATTTACCAGATTGAACATTATTTGGTGCGGCAATAATCACTTTTCCATATCTTTCTAGTTCTTTCTTTAAAAGCAATATTCCTTTAGAAAAATATCCATCGTCGTTAGTTAGTAAAATTCTCATTAAACTTCTCCTTCAAATACTCAATCATTTTCTTTGTCGCTCTTCCTCGATGGGAGATTTCATTTTTTTGATCTTCACTCATCGTAGCAAAACTGCATTCATATCCATCTGGAATAAAAATTGGATCGTAACCAAATCCATTTTCTCCTTCAGGTTTATAGCTAATATGCCCTTCCACTACTCCTTTAAAAAACAAAGGATTTTTTTCAAGATTTAGAATAGTGATACAGCAAACAAATCTAGCACTTCTTTCTTTTCCTTCTAAACGCTTAATTACTTCTTCCCATTTTTTCTCATAAGGTGTATTTTCGCCCATAAATCTAGAAGTATGCACTCCAAGAATATCAGGAAGAGCATCAACAATTAAGCCAGAATCATCACTAAGAATAATTCCATAGTAATATTTTGCACATTCTTTGGCTTTAATTAAGGAATTCTCTTCAAAAGTTTTTCCATTTTCCACTGGATCACAAATAATATTCTCTTCTTTTAAAGAGCAAACATCGATATTAAAAGAAGAAAAGATTTTTTTATATTCATCAATTTTATGTTTGTTGTTTGTCGCTATTAAAATCTTCATACTTACCTCTAAAATAATTTGATTGGGAAAAAGTATTTTGTTATTTTTCCACTATTTTGTTTTTCCTCTTGATGGCCATAGATTAAGCATAGTTTACCTAAAATTACATCTTTTTTTATTGGCCCAAAAAATCTTGAGTCGTAACTATTACCACGATTGTCGCCTAAAACAAAATACTCATCTTCCTTTAAAATCAATTCCATTCTTTCGCTATTAATGATTTGATACGTATTTGTATTTTGTTCTAAATCTAAATAATCTTGTTTTATTTTTTCTTCATTGATATAAATTGAACCATTCTCTTTTATCTCTACTTTTTCATTAGGAAGTCCAATTACTCTTTTAATAAACAATTTATCTTCATAACTATTATTTTCATGTTCAAAAATCACAATATCGTTTCTCTTAATCCCTCCAACAATAAAATTTTTCTTTAGATATAATCCTAATTCTTGATCTTTTAAAGTCGGATACATCGATTCACCATTTACTAAAACTTTCTCAAAGCAAACGTTGAGAAAGATAAGTAGTGAACAACAAATAAAGCTAGTTACTAATAGAATAATAGTGAAAATTTTTTTCAAAATAACTCTCTCCCTAACACCTTTTATTATACCATTTTTAGCGCTAGTAAACAATGAAAGAACACCTAATTATGAAAGTAATTTATCAATGATCAAATTAATCTTTTTTGCATATTTTTGATACATTTTTACATCATTATGGCAATTTGGTACATGAATGAAAATCGCTTTTCTAGGATGGTTTTCTAACAAGTGAAAATATAGGTTATTACACACAAATTTACCCGCATCAAAAGATAATTTTACTTCATCCTTAACTTTATTTACATCAACTTTTGTCCTCAAAGAATCACTAGCTAAAGGGGAGATTAATTCATCTTTTTTTAAATTGCCTTTGTTATCTTTTAAGCTACATGAAGAGATATTTTTTGCTTCTACTTCTAGAGTTAATTCTTCTCTACTTCTAGCTTCTCCTAAACTTACTATTAAGTCGTATTCATCGATATTTACATTATTAATTATTTCTTTATAGCAGTTATCATATACTACATCGATAAGTAATTTATCAACATTTACTAAATAATTTAAAACTTCTAATGAATAATTATTAATCTGATTATTAAATGGTTTAAACGCTGTTACTAATACTTTCATATTACCTCCAAGTATTTAAAAAGGTTGTTAGAATCTTAAGTTCATAACAACCTTGAATTAGTCTTAGATTAAAGTACTTCTTTAAGACGTGCGGATTTACCAGATCTACTACGTAGGAAGTAAATTTTCTTTCTTCTAACTTTACCATGTTTAACAACTTCGATAGAAGAAATTACTGGGGAGTTTACTGGGAATGTTCTTTCAACACCTACACCAGATGACATTTTTCTTACGATAAATGTTTCGCCCACTCCTGAGCCGCGACGTGCGATGACAACACCTTGGAATACTTGGATTCTTTGTTTGCCATTTTCAACGATTCTAACACTAACTTTGATTGTATCACCAGTTACAAATTTTGGAAGGTCAGTTCTAATTTGTGATTTAGTGATTGTTTCAACTAATTGATTATTCATTGAAGACACGCTCCTTTCATGACAATTTTCACTAATTCATAATCTTGACTAGAGGAATTAGCTAAGCGCTTTTTTCACGCGTGATAATAATATCAAATCATCAATCAAAATACAACAAAAAAATGAAGATATAAAAAAATAAATGTTAAGTAAAAATACTTGACAGGCATTTATTATTCATATAATATACTATTGTTTGAAAAGGAGAATTTAAAAATGGCAGTAAAAATTAGATTAACAAGAATGGGTCGCCATAAGGATCCAGTATATCGTATCGTCGTCGCAGATTCACGTTTTGCTCGTGATGGAAGATACATCGAACAAGTTGGTTACTTCAACCCAAATGCAAAAGGACAAACTCCAAGCGTAACCTTAAACAATGACAAAATCTTAGAATGGTTAAATAATGGAGCTATCCCATCAGATACAGTTAAATCAATTCTTTCTGATGCAGGAATCATCAAAGCATTCGCAGAATCTAAAGCTAAAAAAGGAGAATAAGATCAATGGATTACATTGCATCTATTCATAAATTCATCGATCCAATTGTTCTAAATAAAGATCATATTGTCATCAATGAACTACCTAATGAATCTAGTAAAGATCGCACTTTCCAAATCGTATGTGATCCAGAAGATGCTGGAAGATTAATTGGAAAACACGGTTCTACCGCGGAAGCTTTAAGAGAAGTTATTTCTATCGCTGGAAAAACTAATGGTGAACGCATTCACCTCAAGTTTGTTTCTAACGATTCTCTTAGCGAAGTAACAACTGAATCAAACGATAAATAGATGTGGAAAAAACCACATCTTTTTTTTATAATAATTTTGGTGAAATAATATGAAATATTTAACATTAGGTTACATTCTAAAAACAAGAGGATTAAAAGGTGAAGTAAAAGTTAAATCGACTACTGACTTTGCTAGTTCTAGATATAAGAAAAACAACAAGGTTTATTTGTACAATGAAAAAACCTCCGATTTAGTGGAAGTACACGTCAAAAGTTATAATTCATCTTTAGGCTTTGACTATGTTAGCTTTGTTGAATTTCCAGATATCAATTTAATTACTCCTTATATTTCTTATCAAATCGTAGTGATTAAAGAAGAGCAACCTCCTTTAGGTAAAGATAGCTATTATTTTGATGATTTAGTAGGTTGTGAAGTGATATGCCAAACTGGAGAAACTATTGGAAAAGTAACTAAAATAGAACAATACAGCGCGAATGAAACATTAAGAATTAGGCTAAACAATCAAAAGGATTTACTTCTTCCTTTTGTCAAAGCGTTCATAAAAAAAGTCGATGTTGAAAACAAAAAGATCAATGTAGAATTAATAGAAGGAATGATTTAATGATGAAAATTACTATTCTTACTTTATTCCCTGAAATGTTTTCTTCTTTTTTAGACAATTCAATTATTAAAAGAGCCTTAGCAAAAGAAAAAGTGAAATTTGAATTAGTTAATATAAGAGACTTTACTTTAGATAAGAATCATCGAGTCGACGACTACCCTACCGGTGGAGGGGCTGGCTTGATTATGAAATGTCAACCAGTTTTTGATGCTCTTAAAAGCGTTAAAAAAGAAAATTCAAGAGTTTTATTAACTTCTCCAAGAGGAAAAACTTTCACGCAAAAAAAAGCACTTGAATTATCAAAAGAAGAACACCTTATTTTTATATGTGGCCATTACGAAGGAATCGATGAAAGAATCAATAAGTATGCAGATGAATTAATTTCAATCGGCGATTTTATCTTAACCGGAGGAGAAATTCCAGTCATGGCTATTTCTGATTCAATCATTAGGCTAATTCCTGGAGTCATAAATGATGAATCAATAGAAGAAGAATCATTTAACAAAGAATTATTAGAATACCCTCAATATACTCTTCCTTATTCATTTAATGATGACAAAATTCCTGATATTCTATTTTCAGGAAATCACTCTGCGATAAATAAATATAGAAGAAAAGAGTCACTAAGACTTACAAGAGAATATCGACCTGATTTATTTAGCCAAGTCAAGCTATCAAAACAAGATCTTAAGCTACTAGAAGAATTAGATTCTGCCTCTACTCCAAAATGGGAAAAAGAAGCTATTGAAAAAGGCAAAAAGTTTATGAAAAAATAATATTATAAATAAATATTAAGATAAGTTTTTTTACATCCGCTACAATAAAGCCTATGAGCAAAAAGAGATTGATATTTTAAAAGCAAATAATTCTTAATTGTATATTTCTTAAATAATAATAAAACTTTATAGATATAAAAAGCGTTAATGAAATTGAAAAGCTAGTTCACTAACGCTTGTTTTCTAAAACTTTGGCATTCTTCCGCCAAATTTACTTTTCATTTGTTTCATCGCTTCTTTCATTTGATCATATTGTTTTAATACGCGATTGACATCTTGAGAAGTTTTTCCTGAACCGGCAGCAATTCTTAATTTACGAGAATTTTTGATTATATCTGGACGTGCTCTTTCTTCAGGAGTCATCGAAGAGATAATCGCTTTAGTCACTTTTAATTGATCTTTTACTTTTTGTTGATCTTCTTCGCTAACTTTTGGCATTCCAGGGATCAATTTTAAGATGCTACTCATGCTAATCTTATTGATTTGCTCTAATTGACTTAGCATATCGTTAAGATCAAAGGTTCCTTTAAACATCTTATTCGCGGCTTTTTTCGCTTCTTTTTCATCGATTTCTTCTTGGACTTTTTCAACAAGAGAAACGATGTCTCCCATTCCAAGAATTCGATCAGCCATCCTATCTGGATGGAATACTTCTAAGTCTGATAATTTTTCACCTACACCAGCATATTTAATTGGAAGTCCAGTTAGATGTTTGATGGATAAACTTGCTCCGCCTCTAGCGTCGCCATCAAGTTTAGACATGATGACACCAGTAAGATGAAGCTTAGTGTTGAAAGCGTTAGCCACGTTAACAACGTCTTGTCCACTCATCGCATCGACAAGTAGTAATTCTTCGTGTGGGTGAACAGCATTTTCAATATCGACGAGCTCTTGCATTAATGTTTCATCGATTTGTAAACGCCCAGCAGTATCAATAATAACTACGTCAAAGTTTTCTTGCTTAGCTTTTTCTACACCTTTTATAGAGATTTCAACAGGAGAGAGTTTATCACCTAAATTCAGTACTTCCACGTCTACTTGCTTTCCTACGGTAACTAGTTGATCGATAGCCGCTGGACGATAAACATCCCCTGCAACTAATAAAACTTTCTTATTCATTTTCTTTTTAAATAACAAAGCTAATTTACCAGAAGTAGTCGTTTTACCAGAGCCTTGTAAACCACACATCATAATAATAGTAGGTTTATTTTTAGTGTTTATTTCACATTGGTCCGCACCGAGAAGTTCCACAAGTTCATCATGAACGATTTTAACTACCATTTGTCCTGGACTTACCTTAGTAAATACTTCTTGCCCCAATGCTTTTTCTTTTACGGTATTAATAAACTCTTTAACAACTTTAAAATTGACATCTGCTTCAAGAAGAGCTACCCTTATTTCTTTAAGCATCTCATCCATATTAGCTTCTGTTAATTTAGATTGGCCTTTTAATTTTTTTAATATTCCTTGAAATCGACCACTTAATGATTCAAATGCCATATTATCTCACCTTACTTTCAATTTTATCTATTAATTCTATTTCTTCTTTAGAAGCATTTTCTTTCAATTTTAATAAAAATTCTTCTAATTCTTCATCTTTACTAACTAGATGAAGTTTTTCCTCATATTTTTGTAATAAATTTACTCCTTTTTTTAACGCATCGTAAACTCCATTTCGAGAAATTTCTAATTGCTCTGATATTTCAGATAAAGATAAATCCATTTGATAATATAGAGATAGTATTTCTCTTTGGTGGGAAGTTAATAAATCGCCATAAAAGTCAATTAGTTTATTAACTTTAATACTCTTTTCTAATTCTTCCATAATACTAATACAACATGTAGCCTAGACAACTAATGCCTGTTAATACTGCAAACCAAATGCATACATTGACATGGAATGATATATCTTTGATAATCTCTTTTTTTGGTTTGATTCTAATATAATTCCAAAATGAGAAGACGAAAGCTAAAACAAAGTTAATAACCATCTCTACATAAAGAGAAGGAACTCCAAAAAACTTAAGCACTACCGAAATAATTGTTTGAATTGCGATAATTATTAAAAGTGATACAAAAAAGCCCATACTATTCATCCTCCTTATTTCCTAAACATAATCCATATAGATACTGGTCTAAATCAAATTCTTGTAAATCATCCATTTTTTCGCCAAGACCAATAAATCTAACCGGAATACCAAGCTCATCTCTAATTGCAAGAATTATACCACCTTTACTTGTTCCATCCATCTTTGTGATAATGACTCCAGTTAAAGAAGTACATTCTTTAAAAGCTTTAGCCTGTACAACTCCATTTTGTCCAGTTGTAGCGTCAATTATTAAAAATATTTCATGAGGAGCACTTGGAATCTCTTTAGAGATGACTTTTTTCATTTTAGAAAGTTCTTGCATTAAATTTAATTTATTTTGAAGTCTTCCCGCGGTATCACAAATCACTAGATCAAAATTACCTTCTTTAGCTTTTCTCATACCATCATAACATACTGAGGCTGGATCTTGATTTTCTTTTCCTTTTACAATATCAACACCTAGTCTTTCAGCCCAGATGGTAAGTTGCTCAGTTGCACCGGCTCTAAAGGTATCACCTGCGACAAGAAGAATCTTTTTACCTTGCTTTTTATAGCGGTAGGCAAGTTTAGCAATCGTGGTAGTTTTTCCTACCCCATTTACTCCAACAACTAAAAGAACGGTTGGTCCATCCTTTTGAAAAGATATTTCATTGATGATATTTTCTCCTTGTTGGGCGTAACTAATAAACATTTTATCAACGAGAAGTTCATTAATTTGACTTGGATCAGTAATCTTCTTTTCATCAGTTTCATTTTTAGTAGCTTCGACAATTTCTAAAGCTAAATTAACTCCAACATCCGCTTCAATTAAGATTTGCTCTAATTCATCAAAATAATCATCATTTACTTTAGAATATTTTTTTGTTAATAAATTAAGCTTAGAAGAAAAGTTCTTTCTTGATTTATCAAGACCAGTAACATATTTTTCATTCTTATTTTCTTTTTTAGAAAACTTTTCTTTTAAAAAAGATATTAATCCCATATTTATCTCGCCACCTTACTTAAAGCATCTTTCGCAGCATTTTGCTCAGCTTTTTTCTTATTAGAACCAGTTCCTCTTCCCCAGACGTTACCATCCCAAAGAACTTCTACTGTAAAATGCTTATCTTGCGAAGATCCCTCTTCTTTAATTACTCGATAAGTCACGCTTTCTCTCGTGTCCGCTTGAACGTATTCTTGAAGCCTTGATTTATAATCAGTTACTTCTTCTAAAGAATAGTGAATCACATCATATTCAAAAATAGTTTTTACTATTTGATAGACTGTATCAAATCCTTGATCAAGATAGATAGCCCCGATAAAAGATTCAAAGACATCTTCTAAAATTTTATCTAAATTGCTTCCGCCATTATTTTTTTCGCCATGGCCTAGAAATATCGCTTCACCAAAGCCAAATCTTCTAGCATAATTTGCTAAAGATTCTCTTCTTACTAAAGCAGATCTAAGTTTAGACATCAATCCTTGATCCATTTTAGGATGGTTTTTATATATTAAATCAGCAACGATAAGATCTAATACTCCATCACCAATAAATTCAATTCTTTCATAGTCAACATAGTTTCCACGCTTTTCATTAACAAAAGAAGAATGAGAAAAAGCATGTTCAAAAAGGCTTACATCCTTAGGGGTAATATCAAATTTTTTTAATACCTCTAAAAATTTAGGCATTTTCTTTTACTCCTTCTTTAATGAGATCTAACACTTTTTCATTTATCATATTAAAACATACTTCCATCGCTTGAGAAAAAGAATAGGCTGAAGAAGAGCCATGCGCTTTAACTGCAACGCCATTGACACCAATTAGCATCGCTCCACCTACTTTTTCATAATTTAACTTTTCTTTTAATTCATTAAATCCCTTTTTAGCGAACAGATACCCAATTTTACTTGAGGTGTTTGTCATAAACGCATCTTTAATCATTTTCGACATCATTTTTGCCACACCTTCATATGTCTTTAAGAAGATATTTCCTGCATATCCGCCAGTTACTAGTACATCGCATACTCCTTTTGGGACTTCTCTTCCTTCAACATTTCCGATAAAGCCTGGAAAATTCATTTCTCTTAATAATTTATTTGCTTCTTTTACATCGTGACTTCCTTTTTCATCTTCAGCGCCATTACTTAATAAGCAAACTTTAGGTTCCTTTACTCCTAAAACTTTTTGAGAATATAATCTTCCCATCTTAGCAAATTGAACTAATTGCTCACCAGTCGTTTCAACATTAGCCCCAACGTCAAGAACGGTAACTTGCTTTCCATCATAGCTTGGTAAAGCGGTGACTAAAGCCGCGCGATCTACTCCTTCAATGGTTTTCAATTTAACGCTAGCTAAAGTTAAAAAAGCCCCTGTAGATCCAGCAGAAATTACTCCATCGTATTCATTTTCTTTTGTGGAGACAATCGCTTGATACATCGAAGATTTTCTTTTTCTCATCGCTTCGAGAGAACCCGCTGTCATTTCCATAACATCTTCACAATGAACCACTTCGACATTATTAACGTTTTTTAAATCTTTTAAATCTTCTTCTCTTCCAAAAGCTACAACTCTTACGTCGCTATGTCTATTTAAAAATATTTTTATTGCTTCAACACATACTTTTGGCCCATTATCTGAGCCCATACAATCAACCGCGATAGTATACATAAAATCTTTTCTCCTTTAATTTATTTGTAATTATATCATAGTAATTAATATTTATAAAATAAATATTCATATTTAAAATCACTAATCTAGTAAAGTAACAACTTCATCTTTCTTAATTTTGTTTATACAATAGTAATAGTACTTATTTACACTAGGTTCTAATAGATTAGTAAACATATAGGAAACTTCACTTCTAGCCACTTCAAACATCTTAAAATCACTGACGATATTTAATGAATTAAATGAAGGAAATCCACTTTGTTGAATTCCAATAAAATCACCTGGTCCTCTTCTTTTCATATCTTCTTCGGCGATTTCAAGCCCATTTGAACATGTTTCTAAAAATTTAAGCCTTTCTCCTTCTTTTTCTTCATCAAAGTGATCTACAAGAAGGCAATAGGCTTTTTGACCATCTCTTCCTACTCTTCCTCTTAACTGATGAAGAGAGCTTAAGCCAAAACTATTAGCCGAATAAATAATCATCCCACAGGCATTTTTAATATCTATCCCTAGTTCAACTATCGTGGTAGAAACTAAAATTGAAATCTCATTTTTCTTAAATTTATCTAGAATTTCTATCTTCACTTCATTTGGCATTTTCCCATGCAAAAGCGCTATTTTTTCTTGAAATAATGGCTTAAATTTGTCATATATCTCCTCAGAAGATTTTTGTTCACCACAACTAATTTTTGGGCAAACTACAAAAACTTGACGATTATTTTCTATTCCATATTGAAGAAGAGAAAGAATCTTTTCTGAATCAAAATCAACCACTTTAGTAATTACTTCTCTTCTTGCACTAGGATACATAGTTAAAGAAGAAACATCTAAATCTCCATAGATTGATAAGGCTAAGGTTCTTGGAATTGGAGTTGCACTCATTAGTAGTAAATCTACATCATCACCTTTACTCGCTAACATATTTCTTTGGTTGACTCCAAATCGATGTTGCTCATCGATGATAGCTAGACCTAAAGAAGAATAATTAACACTTTCAGAAAATACTGCGTGAGTTCCCACGATAACATCAATTTTACCTTCAGAAATTAAAGATTTAATCTCTTGTTTTTCTTTTTGTTTCATATCTCCAATCAAAAGGCAAGTTTTAATATTATATTTACTCAACTCTTTGTTTACATTTTCATAGTGTTGCCTAGCAAGTGAATCAGTTGGAGCAAGTAAAACCCCTTGTTTCCCTCTTAAATAATTTGCATACAAGGTTATTATTCCTACTATAGTTTTACCAGTTCCTACATCTCCTTGAAGAAGACGATACATCACTGATTTATCTTTTAAATCTAATACAATTTCTCTAATTGCTATAATTTGGTCTCTAGTTAATTTATACTCTAAGTTTAAAATAAACTGATTAATTAATTTTGTATCAATTTCTTTATTTACAACCTTTACTAACTTTTTATTTTGCTGCCTAATTATTCTATTTTTAAAACAGTATTCTAAACATTCCTCAAATTTTAAAGTCCTTAATCCTTTAGATATATCTTCACTTTTTAAAGGAAAATGGACCATTTTTATAGCTTCTTTATGCGATAAAAGATGATATTTATCCTTTAGATAACTAGGAATTACTTCACCTACTAATTCATCAATTCTTTCAAATGTTCTCTTCACTAAATTTAAATAGGTGCTTTGACTTACACTACTTGGTAGATGATAAATTGGTTTTAAAGCATTAACTGAATCGATCTTTCCTTTTTTTAGAGAAGAAACATTAATTTGATGATTTGATAAACAAAATGTCCCTACAATAGTAAACTCGCTATCTAAATCAAGAATACCCATTAAATAAGGTCTATTAAAAACTATACAAGAATAAAACTTTCCTTTATTTGAGACAAAATGAAAGGTGATTGTATTTAACTTTCCTTTGCTAGAGCTCCTTGGATTAGAAACAAGCTTTCCTAAAACCACCACTCTCATCTTATCTAGTAGTTCATCTTCATCAGTATAGTAAAAAGAATCGTATCGATAAGGAAGATACTCAATTAGATCTTCACTACGATAGATGTTAATTTTCTTTAAATCTTCAATTAAATTTGTAGATGAAGTTAGTAGTCTCATATTTTTCTTTCTTTTTTCTTATTTAAAAAAAGGGCATCGCCCTTAATTTTAATCTACTCCGATGATAAATGAATAAACAGGTTGATTTCCTCTTCTTACATCTAAATCAACTTCATCAAATTTTTCTTGAATCATTTGAGTTAGTTCCTCAACCTCTTCTTCACTAGCATCCTCTCCGCAAATGAGAGTAATAATTGAACTAGTTTCATCAATCATTTCATCAAGCATTTTCATTGTTACTGTAAGTTTATTTGAATCGCAAGAAACGATTTTTTTACCAAATAGAGCGATGAATTGATTTTTTTTAACTTCGACATCATCGATTACTGTATCTCTAATTGCAAAGGTAACTTGCCCAGATTTAACGTTTTTAATCGCTTCATTCATTTCTTCTTCGTTTTCTTCAAAATCAGCTTCAGGATTAAACATCATGCAACCGGTAAGTCCTTGAGGGATAGTTTTTGTTGGAATAACTTTACATTCAACTCCTTCAGGAGCAACGTCACAAGCTTGAGAAGCCGCCATAATGATATTAGAGTTATTTGGGAAGATGAAAATCTTCTTTGCGTTACATTTTTTGATTGCTTCAACAAAATCTTCTGTCGAAGGATTCATAGTTTGTCCACCTGAAACGATTTGATCAACGTGAAGTTCTTCAAACATCTTATTGACTCCTTCACCAACAGAAACAGAAATTAAAGCATATTCCTTCATTTCTTTTTTAGAATTCAAAGGATCTTTATTTTCTTCTTGAAGTTTTGTATGTTGTTCAGACATATTCTCAATTTTAAGTTTTACAAATTCACCAAATTGTTGAGCGTAGACTAAAATATTGCCTGGCATTAAAGTGTGGACGTGAACTTTAACAATGTCGTCATCTCTTACTACTACAAGAGAATTTCCATGAGAAGCTAAAACTGAAGTAAATCTTTTTTCCACGAAGAATTTCTTTCCTGCCATCGTTGGATTTTCTGGTAATCTTAAGATAAATTCAGTACAGTAGCCAAATTCATCTCCTTCAATCTTTGAACCTGCTTTTTGTTGAGGTTGATCTTCAGTAACAGTAGCCATACTCTTTTCAACAACTTTTCCATGAATGGCGCTGTTAAAACCTTCTAATATTTTTAAAAGTCCTGCTCCTCCTGAATCTACTACTCCTACTTCCTTAAGAATTGGTAATAATTCTGGTGTTCTTTCTAGTGACTCATTAGCTTCTTTGATTAAAATATCAAATGCTTTTTCAATGCTTGTTGAACTAGTAACTTTTTGTTTTAAAGCTTCACTTGCTTCTCTAATAACAGTTAATATTGTCCCTTCAACTGGTCTCATTACTGCTTTATAAGCTACTTCTTTGCCATTTACAAATGCATCGGCAAGTAGAATAGGAGAAATAACTTTTGCGCCTTCTAAGGCTTGAGCAAACCCTCTAAATATTTGACTAAGGATAACTCCTGAATTTCCTCTTGCTCCCATTAATAAACCTTTAGAGAAAGCTTTAGCAATTTCATAAACATCGGTATCAGTTCGATTTTGAACTTCCTTGGCTCCACTTGAAATTGTTAAGTTCATATTGATACCAGTATCTCCATCAGGTACTGGGAAAACGTTAAGTGCATCCACTTCTGGATAGTGATTAAATAAATTATTTGCTCCACTGATAATCATCTGCTTGAGCATATTTCCGTCGATAAATTTCATTACTTGGTCCTCTTTCTTAGAGTCTATAGGCTCTTTACTCCTTGGACATACACATTAATTGCGGAAAAGCTAATATTAAAAGTACGCTCTAAATCGAACTTTACTTTCTTTTGAACTTCCGAAGCAATTTCTGTGATTCTAAGTCCATATCCAACTACGATATATAAATCTACTTCAATAGAATCTTTTCTCTTATTGACAAAAACTCCTTTATTGAAGCTATCATTTTTTAATAATTCATTAATTTCGTTACGAATAGATTTCTTTTGAGCCATGCCTACTACTCCATAGCATTGGCTTGCTGCATTACCCGCTACTTGAGCGATTGCATCGCTAGTAATATTGATAGTGCCGAATTTAGTTTTTTTATCTATATCCATACCAAAACCTCCTATAGTTGCTACAGGTGTGATTATTGTATCATATTTACAATATGATTAATAGTCAAATAAAGTAAAAATCCATAAAAAATAGCCTAGTAAAAGCATTTATCTACTAGGTTATTTTTCACATTTTTTATATTGCTTATTAATTAATAATTAAATTTTATTAATGGTAATAGAGATAGATCCATCTTGATTAATTTCACCGACTATTACTTCATAAGGAAGAGAATCTCCACTATTAAGTTTAGAACCATTTGTAAAGAATTTATTATATTGATTCATTGAAAAGCTATCACCAGAATGGAATAAGACTTCATTTGTTCCATAATTCATTGAATATTCATCATTATCTTTAAAAGTCATTTTATTCGTGGCTTCTATCAATTGAATTAATCGATATGGACTATTTTCATCATTTTCTGTATCTACTGAATAAGAAGGTGTATTATTTGCCCCAATATAATATTCGTAATAAGAAGAATCAACAAAACTATCTACATATTGAGAGGATAAATAATTGCCATACTTGTCATAAGCATCTTGTAATATTCTTGAATCGATATGATTAATCTTAATTCCACTATCAGTGTAAGTATTGAGCCCATCGCAATATCCGGTTGTATCTTTTTGGTTTAGGCCAGTAGGAGTGTAATATTCAATGGTAATGTACTCATCAAAAGGACTGTCATTAAAATTTGAAGAAAGAAGAATAAAATCTCCGCTAGATTCAAATGGTTTGAGATTAATAGTAACACTTTCTTTAGTTCCATCAATCACATAAGGAGTAGTCCAGTTTAGAAGATATTTAGAATAAGCTCCATGATCTCCGATATTATAATCCATCATATCTACTCCTCCACACACTCCTTCAGTAGTAGGATTATCGTAATTATAATAATCATCAAGGCCTAACATATGACCAGTTTCATGAATATAAGTATGTGCGTCTACCTTTCCATATCCACCATCATTCATAAAAGAATATGATGCCCAAGAGTATTTAAATCCTTTTATATTATTAGTTGAACTATTCAAATTATCATAATTACCATAGGTATATGCCCAATAAACACCATTTTCATCAACATTTTCATCTAAATATTCATAAGGACAACTATATACCATCCATACTCCATCGATTAATCCATCATTATTTGAATCATACTCAGATAAATCAATTTTTAAAGTGTTCTTAGCCCATGAAGTCACTTCATCAAGCATGTCCCAGGTAGGATCGTAATAAGAACTATACTCATGATTACTACCTGAATAGACTTTTTGACAAAACGCTTTTGTCGAATAAGAAGAATGATACCAAGGAGTAACTTCGCCTTCGATAATTAATGAACCATATGAAGATTTTTCATAATAAGATCTTACCGACTCCCATCCAGTATCTTTACTATCGCCAAAAAAGCAATTGTAAATTTCTTTTTGCGAGTTATCTTCTCCACCTAGTTTAGATTCTGCTTTATAATCCGTAAAATCTACTGGAACCACTAAAAGTTTATTTTTACCAGTACTTGGGAAGTAAACATCAGAGTAATAGTAACTATAATTATCAATATTCAATTCACTATTTACCGTTGGTTGATAATATCCTTCACTATTTACTTTTGAACTAGGAACATTTCCGTTAGTTAAAGAAATAGGGGAAGAATATTTTATACTTTTCTTTTCATATTCTGATGAACCTGAATTATTATTTTCTCCATAAATAACTTTTAAAACTATCTTTTCCAAGTAGAATCTTTTTTTTGAAGCAGTGTTAGAAATAGTAAAACTTGAACTAGATGAAGTTTCATCAAAAACAAGTTCTTCTGAAAAACTTGAATTTACTACTACATTTTTAGTTTCTCCATTAGATAAAGAAACTTTTATTCCTACATCAGTGTCAGTACTATAAGTTTTTCCTACTAAAGAAATAGATAAAATATTACAAGAACTGATATTAATTTTTAAAGATCCACTAGCTTTTGAAGCTCCAAATTTAATAGCATTATCTCCTCCAAATACTTTACTACTACTATCATAAGACATAGTATTTGGTAAATTTAAAATAGAAGAAGTGATTTCAGAACTTTCAGATGAAGTATTAAAGGTAATTTCTTCAGTAGAAACAGTAATTTCTGAAGATTCGCTAGAAGAACTAGAATCACTACTAGAATCTACACTAGAAATATCACTACTACTATCTTCACTAGAAGTTATCGAACTAGATACCATGTTTGAAGAACTAGTATAGTCGACACTTGATTCACTACTTGTAACTTCACTAGAAGAACTACTAGTTGTCTCGCTTGATTTGCTACTTGAAGTATTATTTGATGAATTCAAAGAGTCATCGCTAAGTGAACTACTAACTGAACTTGATTCGTTAGAAGTATTACCAAGCGATTCATCAGCGCTAGAAAGACTACTAGATGATGTATTTTCTTCTAAAGAACTATTTGATTCACTAATTGATGGTTTCTTAATAGAACAAGAGCAAATTGTTAATAATGTAACTATACTTAAGAATAAAACTTGTTTTTTCATATATATATTCCTTTTGACTTACATCAATAATATAAATGAAATTTTGATTACAATCAATTAAAACATAGCAAAAAAAAAGCCCGGCAGCTCGCTATTCTGTCCAAACGGATACC
>CAMEOO010000003.1 GCA_945929875.1 uncultured Caryophanales bacterium | reverse complement strand
TAGGAAGGAAACATAAACTTTTATAGAGTTTTATAAGTTTTCTGGAACGGAACTTTATTCTTATTATTTTTCCAATTAACAAGATATTCTAAAATTTTACGTTTCATTTTATCACCAAATCATATTATATATCCATAATAACTTTTTTCAAGCGAGTTTTTTAGCTTTAAGCACTTTTTTCAAGCGAGTTCGTACACTTGTGCACAAGTCAATAGAAATAGATACTAAAAGAAATTCTTATTTTTTTCTTTTTATAAGTAGAGATACTATTCCAAATTTTAAAAACTGCACTTTTTTCAAGGTTTTTATTCATTAAAACTGCACTTTTTTCAAGGTTTTTTATTTATCCCCCTTTAGCGGCAATCTTTTTTTACTAAGCTATCCTCTTTCTTAAATACACAAAGAATTCATCTTCGTTAACGTATTCAAATCCAGTTTTTTTATATGCATCAATAACTTGGTCATTATTTCTTAATATTACTGCGCTTAAAGAAGATAATTTTAAATTCTTTTTTACATAGTCAATTGCTTTAATTAACAAAACTTCATAAATATCTTTATTTTTGTTACTTTCTTCATTAATTGTAATCTCTATTTCACAAGAAGAATTATCGATGTTTTTTAAAATAACTAAGCCTATTATTTCATCGTGATAAACTATTGATAATAATATCTTAGAATTAATTTCATTAATTTCTTCATCTATTATAAGTGAATCATTATTAATTTTACGACTATTGAAAATGTTGATTTCTTTTGAATAATAATTAATTAAACTAATCACTTCTATATATTTCCTTTTTCTAATTAGAGATAGTAACTTCTTGTTTATTTCTTTTTCTTCAAAACTAATGTTTTTTGCTTCTAAAATTCTATCTATTGCTAAAGAGCAATCTAAAGAATGGTAAGAATAATATAATTGATTAAGTTCTTTGGGTTTCACTATCTTATATGCTTGCTTTGAAGAAATATTGTAGGTATAACAAAAATATCGATAAATATATCCAATCCAAAACAGTACATCTTGATTGTATTTTACTTTTCCATATTCACTTTTTCCATATTCTTCCTCTAATTCTTCAAAGACATAATCTAAAGAATTAGGTGAATCAAGAAAACTAGTAGAATCAAAATATGTAGCAATTTTAGAATGCATGAATCTTCTAATAAATATCTCACTACTAGTTTTTACTTTTAAAAGAGATTCTTCAAATATCTTTGCTTGTAATGATGCTAGAAGAAGTCCATTAGAATCTATTTTTTTCATTTCTAATCTTCTCGATATATTTTTCTTTTCCCTTATATTTGATTTTTGCTATTTGTGATTTAGAAATTCCTGTTTGAATTAAACTTTCTTTCTATACTATATAAAAACTTTTTTCTGAAGATGAAATAAAAGTTCTTTCTAAAATAACAATATGGCTTATAACTTTTTGTCTATAACTTATTAGTAATAAATGTTACAAACAAGTTTGATAAAAGAATATGAATTTAGTTTTGAAATAGAATTCTAGATTTTGATAATACTTCAAAACTTATTAAGTCACTTCCATCTAAATTCTCATTAAACATATTTACTCTAGTAATGGAAGAATTTTCATAGGTTGTATAATAATAAAATCCTTTATCAACATTCATACAAGAAGTATAAATAGTAATCTCATATTTATCATCTTCCAACTTACAACATCCTCTTTGTTGATCAACACTTCCTAAAATATGAAAGAATTGACTAACTGAAGATTCTTCATCATCTTTAGAAATTGAATTTAATTTTGTAAAGGCCACTTTTACAAATCGACTCATGCTAGACAAATCTCCAGGAAGGCCAATCCCTCCCATCCCTCGACTATATGGAACTAATGGAATATTACCAAAGGTATTTTCTTTATTAGAAGCAGAAATTCCCATATAGTTATTTAAATTAAACATTTGAATATCAAATGATGGATTATTAGTTAGTACGCCAATAGGATTAGAATATATATGCATCCCATCTTTCATACACTCTAAAACGATACATTCATCCTTATCCGCAATAATCCAGTGTAAGGATGCAACAGGTAGATTTTTTGAATAAGGAGTGTCAGTAATATTGATTTCTTTTAATACATTTTTCACTTCTTTAACATTTTCACATCTACTTAATAAATATGGAATTAATTCAAATTGAGCGATATTTAATTTATTCTTTTTCACTTTACTATATTTAGCGTTACCTACAAAATTTAACCCTGCGATAGCTAAACCTTTCTCATTCATCGCATCGTAATATAAAGGAAAATTATCTACAATGTGAGCCATACCAATTAACGCGTAGTGAGAGTTTAATTTATCAGTATGTCGAAAATTAAAAGAATAATTTCTTGGAGTAATACAAATTTGATCTCCATAAGAAAATTCATAATCTAAGGTTCTACCAAAATAGAAATCTTTTGTTTTATAAGTTGCTGCAGTACACATAAAAAACCTTCTTTCATCTATCATTATTGACAATTTTTTCTTAAAAGTAAATTTTATTTACGATTTTTTCCATAAATAAAAAAAGTAAGAATAAAAGTGAGCGGAAACCGCTCACTTTTAATTAAGATAACTTAATGATATGGATACATGCATTTTCAGGTGCTTTAAATACTTGTTCATCATTTCTTTTTTGATCAGTTTCACTTTGCGTCGCTTCAAATACGATCAAGTAATTACCTATATCTAGAGTAATATTTTGTCCATCGAATCCCGCTTGAACAAAGCTTGTGTCGTAAGAGATACTATCGCTAATATTTGCTAACTTATTATTGTAACCATAGCTTACATGCCACTCAGCATCTCTAACAATCTTAACTTGGGCGCTATCGGATAATGATAGATAGCCATAGTAGATATTTGTAGTCTTATCATTATATTTTGATTCTCCTACTTTGATCAAACCATACTTGCTATCGCAGACCGTCCATGAGTTAAATGATCCAACTAAGTACCAAGAGTACTTGTATGACTTAGAAGCGCTACTGACTTCATTAACAGCCATCCATTCACCTTCAGTAGTAACAGTATCTCCAGTTTCGTCATAACCAACATTATATAAGAAGTATTTTGGTGTTAGTTCATTATAGTCAGTTAAGACTTTTGTCTTAATTACGTAAGCTTCACTTGGATTAGAAGTAAAGATAATGTTACCTTTATACTCGTTATAAATATCTGCATAGTATGCTGAATAAATATTAGAGAACTTCATTTGTTCAAGCTGATAGATACCTAAGTTGTATTCTTCAACATTTCTATAGGTGATTACATAGTAGCTAGACCAAGCAACCGCTTTAGAGATATTTAGATAGACTCTAGTAAATTCTTCATAATAAGTTTCAGAGAAGCTACCAGAAGTTGAGCTAGAGATTACATATACATTCTTTGTAGAAATATCGATATTCTCTAAGAAGACGTTATCGGTTTGATTTACTTTATAATCAAAGCTATTTGTAACATTAGATTCATTAAATTGAACAAAGATAATTGCGGTAGGATCAAAGACAATTACCTCATCCCATGATACGCGGTACAATTTTGAAACTTTGTCGTAAGTAAAGTCAAACCAACTATTACCCGAACTATTCCAAGCATATAAAGCGTAACGATACTTGTTAGTTTCATTACTTGCCCAACTTGTAGAAGGATCAAGATATAGATAAGTAGTCTTAGCTTCTTCTTGATCAGAAGTAGTAATCCAAGAAGCAACTACTTTACCAGTTGAAGGTGAAGATAATTTTAAGGTCTTACCCTTTTGAAGAGTATTAATACTAATTGCACTACTTTCATTATATCTACCGACTAATCTAGCAATGATGATTGATCTAGTATTCTTATAGATCTTAATTTCTAGTTCATCTTGATATTCATAAGTATCGATAGTAACCACGCTAGATCCATTCATGTAATAGATCTTTGTTAAAGCGTTATCTGCACTCCACCAAGGAATTGTATTGACTAAAGTTAATGTGTAATCTTCTTTTTCACCACTTACTTCGTGGGCATTTAAGCCAAATGAAACGGTGACATTGTTTTCGCTATCATAAGCAAAGTGAAGAGACTTACTCAAGTCAAAGCTTGTATTTTTGATGTTGAATGTATTAGTGATGTCGCTACCATTTGTTGCAACTATCTTAATCTTTTCAGTTCCATCGTAGAAGTAGTAATTATTCTCATTCATCGTATAAACGATCGTATTAATTATAATGCCATCAGAATTATAGCAAGTTACGGTAAACTTATTATAGATATTTACTTCATAAATTACTGGAATGTAAGAAGTGATTAGTAAGTCGATTGCATAAGACCATACGCCAACATATTGATCATCTAAGTTCTTTACGATGAATAAAATCTTTCCCGTATCGATAGAAGAAGCTTGCACTTTATATTGAATTGTTTCTCCAACTTTCGAGATAACTTCCATATAACTTGTGTTGTTATATAGAGAAATACTCATAACAGGAGCAGTTCGATATTCTTTTTCTTTAATTAATTCACCACGAGAATTGTAGTAATAAATTAAAGTAGTTTTACTCCAATCTTCGATTTGAATTTGCATTTCAAATTCATCGATAATTGGTAGATAATCGCTAGCTTGCCATGATAAATGATCTTCATTATCTAGAACTAATACTGGTTTATCTTCACTATAGGTTGAATAATCAATCGAAGTAGAAGTAGAGCATCCATTAGGTAGTAATTTAACAATAAGGATATATCTAGTCCCACTATAAACATTAATGTTTGTTTCTAATGCATATTCGTAGGTTGATAAATTAATGATATTGTTACTAGAATCATAGTTAATTACTAATAGGCTACTATTTCCATTTTTAAATGTTACTTCTTCATTGATAAACTTAATATTTGAACTTGCTACTTTATCTTCAACAAAGGCATAATTCATTCCACTTGTTGGAAGTAAACTACTAATTTCATTAACTTTGTAAATCCATAATGTCTTATTTGTATCTATAGATGAGACTACAACATTAAAGTTATTTCCATTACTAGTAAATGAAGAAATAAGCATCTTACTTGTTGAGGAGTAAACTTTTATTCTATCAGTATTTGAATAAACATCAATACTAATAGCATTATTTGAAGCATCGTAACTTACTACTTTTACTACTTTGTTTGTAGTAAACTCATTTAATAGATATTTAACATTTAATTCATTATAAGAAGCAGGCTTATCACTACTAATCCAACAATATGTATCAAAGTTTTCTTCATTATTATACCAGAAATATAGCTTATCGGTATTAGTGACATTTTCTTTAATCTTAACGATAATTGAAACATATTTGTTCTTTCCAATAGTAGAACTAATCTCCATATAAGAAGTGTTTTCAAATACTAAGAAACTATTTCCATTATAAGACAAATCAAATTCAGCTTCCGTGATAATATTGTGATCTTTATCAAAGTATGTGACATATACTAAACTTGTTTCTTCTGATACTACATTATTGAAGTAGTTATATGCAGTAATATCAGTATGATTAATAGATCCATCATAGCCCCATGAATAACTATTATTTGAACTATTGTCGATGAATAAATATAGTGATTTATTTTTAACTTCATTAATAGTAAACACATAGTCTTCCGTAGTAGTTTCTTCACTAGAAGAATATCTAGAAATAATTAATTTAGTTGCGCCAGCATAGATCTTAATCTCATTTTCATAGTCTAAATCAATAGTATATAGATCGATACTAATCATTTTATTATCTGATCCATAGGTTTCTACTTTCATTACTTGTCCTGAGCTAAATACTCCTACTTTAGTCTTGTCATAGACCATGACGTAGTTAGTTATTTCTCTATTTGATGATAGTACCTTGTAAGAAAGACCGCTAGTAATCTTATAGATAGCAAGAGTATTTGAAGCATCACTTGTTAAATCTTTTAAGTCACTATCGTTAACATTAATTACATTATTCGCATCAAAGCTAAATACTCCATTTAAGGATTGTTTACCCTGAGAAGTAGTTGTTGTAACTTGATAAGTAATTCTTTCCAATTTAATATAGCTAGTTCCCCTAAAGATATCAATCTGTGGATTTTCTTCAAAAATATTATATCCTAGCATGTAATACATATTAGTGATAAAACTATCCTTTGAAGTATAATAGCTTACCTTAAATCCAGATACTTTATTTTCTCCATAATCTTGTAAAATCCAATCGTTAATTAATTCAAGATTGACAGTAGCAATTACTTTTTCACCATAACTAATTTCTGTAGTTCCATCAGACTTATCATGATTCACATTCGAATCATTTAAAGTTAAGTTCACATTATAAGAACAACCAGGATAAATCAAACTAGCATCACTCTTATCTTTATAGGCACCATTTTCAATACCTGCAATAGCGCCAGTAAATCTAGCTTCTGGTTTATCACTTAAAATAAATGGGTTAGCAGCGTTAGCTTTAGCGACAGTACAATTAGTAATAATATTGTGGTTATATCCAGCAATTCCACCAACTGCGCGAGAACAATTTTCACTGTAATCATAAATTTGATAATTTAATGTAACCTTACAATTGTTAATGATACCTTCATTTAATCCAGTAATTCCACCATAGTATTGAATAGCCCAGAATCTTATCATTCCTTTAGATGAATAGACATTTACTGAATCGATTGTTCCATAGTTAATGCTAGATACTGAGCCAATATAGAACTCGTAAGCGCTAGTAGGGTGATATGATGTTCCACTAGGAGTTTCAGTTACATCATCGCCATAGCAAATATCAATATTTAAATTTACTACTTTTCCATCTTTTCCTACTACTCCAAAGATACCGTTAGAATTGTCTAAGTTAAATGTACCATCATTATAAGTAATCGTCTTATTTCCACCATCATAGATACCATTAAATTGATAAATTGAATTATAAGGTCTAGGAGTATTATCATATAATCCAGTTACCTCATTTTTATTTGATAATTCAAAGTTACCAGTTTGTAAATAGTAAATTCCATCACTGTTAATGAAGTCATCTTTATATACGCTATTTAAGAAATCTTCTCGATCATAGACTAATAGAGGATTAATCTTTGTTCCATCACTTATATATTCAATAGTAAATGTCGTTTTAGAATTATCGCCATAAGTAACGACGACTTCAAAAGTTGCTTTACCATAACTTAAGCCAAGTTCATCAAAGATAATCTTATCTAATTTTAAGACAGTAACAGTTTTAGTTAATGAACTATAGTCAACTCTACCAGTTAAACTATTGACGCTAATACTCTTAATTTGATCTTTTGTGGTCGCTTCTTCATTAATATCTGTTGTAATTTGATAAGTATTTTGATATTTAGTGTATTTTAACCACTCTACAACAGTAGCGCTGTAGTCTTCATCAAGAATATAATAATTCTTTCTAAATGTATAAGCTAAGTCTTTTGTTTGTTGTAAACTGTCATTTCCATCGATGTAGAAGTTGAAAATTAAACTTGTCGCGGTTATATCGATATATCCCATATATGTATGAGAAACATTATTTGTCATCGATTCAATTAATGTCATCGCTTCTCCACGCCAAGAGTTATTCATTTGATCATTCCAATAATATAAATAAACATCGTTAAATGATAATGGAGTGGTAACGTAAACTGGAACTCGTGGTAGCTTAACATAAATTTGCATTTTTGTAGTTTCGTCCGCAAGTTTAAGTTCTTTCAAGTATAAAGTGTATTCCCCTGAAAATTCCGTTAAGTAACTAAAAGCATTAATATCGATTTCTAATTGCTCATAATTGTCCCATTCATTAATTAATTTAAAACCTGATTCACCTTTTTTACCATAGTAGATTTCAATAGTTTCATTACCATTAAAGACATGATCTAATAGGTATTGATTCTTAACGTCGCTATTTTCAACAAATGTGGTATCTACATAGAATTGACCAGCGATAACTCCATCAACATATAAGTAATAATTAACATATGACTTGATATTACTTTGATATGTAACCGTAGTTTTTGCACCTATAACATCAAAGTAGAATGAGTATTGTTGATCCTCATTGACGATAAATGGATGATTTGTAGAAATATCCGTATTTGTCCAATATAAATATGATGTTCCATTAGAATCTTTAATTACAGCGCTATCGCCTTGTTTTAATGAATAATTCAATAATTCATAAATATTAGAATTACCGCTTTGAGCTGTCAAAATAGCTTCAATCTTATCATTGACATATAGAGCAAAGTATAAAGATACGCTATTACCTGATGAGTTAGTATATGTGTATAACGATTTTTCACTATCATAGATAATTAATGTAGCATACATTGATTCAGGTAGTTTATAGTTTCTTGCAATATCGCTATATTTAGAAGCAATACTAAACTCTGCTTTAACTTTATAAGTTCCAGCTTCTACTGGATAACCATTTAATACATTTCCATCTTGTTTATAGTAAGTGTATGTAACTTCAAGTTTTTCATCTAATAAACCGGTGATGAATAGTTGCTTTGCTCCACCATCTCGAACATATACTTGATTTTCAAATGTAATACCGGACATATCAAACTCAGCAAAGTCGATACCAATCAAGATTAATTTATGCAAATCAGGATCAATAGTTCCATCGATCTTAATATAAGGAATATTTACAAAGTAAACACCGATATCAGTTGGATTTTTACCCTTAAGCTCTATAAATCCACTTTTTTTAGCTTCGTAAACTGTCATTTGATCGATAGTGATTCCTTCAAGTGGGAAGCTAGGATTCTTTAATGCTTCGTTTAATTTATTACTACCATCATAAGTAGTAATGTAGTTTGATTGAATTGAATATCCAAATGTCAATTCTTCCGTTTTTAGTTGACTGTAATCGCTAGAATTAATTCCCGAAGAATTGTCTTTAAAGATAATTAAGTTTTGATATCTTCCACTATAAGTATAATTCAAATTGATCAAACCGGAATTTGCATATATATTAGCGAAATTAGTTTTGCTCTCATCACTTGTTAAATATTTATCAAGAGTTAAATTTGATAACTTTGAATTTTCTACAATTAGTAAATATGCTTGATTATATTCATTTCTTGGTAATTCGGCATAATAAATTCCAATATCATAATGCCTTGTCATAATATTACCTGTTACATTAGAGAAATAATATGAATAATTAGCTTGATTATAATAAGCCATTACGTAGTTATAAGTAGAAGTTGGATAGATCGAACCACCTTCATTATTCAAGACATGTTTTAAATCAATGTAAACCGCTTTTACTGGTTGCAATAATCCATAGATAGTCATATTACCTGAGTGATAATCAAATTCACTTATTGGAGTTTTTAGTTGATTATCGCTATACCATCCAACAAACGTATAATTTTCTAAAGAAGGTTTAGTTAAAGTAATCATTCCATCTTCAATATCGTATGAAGAAGGATTATTATTACTAATTGATGAAATTAAATCTGAATCTAGTCCTGGGAATTCATATGTAACTGAGTATTTTTCAGGAGCCCAAGAAGCAAAGTAACTTCTATTACCTGTACTACCTTTTGCAATAGTAACGTTATTTGTCAAAGTAATATTAGTACCTGTCCAACCTAAGAAGGTATAACCAAGTCTCTCTGGATTAATTAAAGTAAAGGTATTAGTTAATACATTGTAACTAGTTGGATTTGATCCAGTTGAAATATATCCACCATTTAATGAATAGTTGATACTATAATCAACAATATCATAAGTAATAATAACTGTAATGTTTGTATTACTTGGCATAGTGAATGAATATGATTCATTATAGATTGTAAATTTAAAGTTTTCGGTATTAGTAATATCTTCCATGCGTTCGTTATAAGCTTTAACATTATTTAAAGTATAACCAGCAAGAGTTTTACTTACGGTAAATCTTACCGTTTCACCTTTACCTACCGACATAATTTCAGAAGGTAAAACTTGATTGCCATTACTATCTATTGTATCAAGAACAAAATATAATGTTTCTTTAAATTTAGCTACTAAAGTAACATCAAAATCATAGCTCCATCTATTTAATAAAGTACCATATTCATTTGTAATCTTGGTATTACCATAATACCAACCAGTAAATGAATAGCCTTCTAATAAACCTTGAGGAACGCTAATTGAAGGAGTAGTAGTATTTGTTCCATATACTACTTCAACGCTGTCGTTTGCTAAAGTGAATGTTCCACCTTCATAAGTCTTATCAAAAGTAATTGTATAAGTATTTGCACTGATACTTACATTAATGTAACAATCAGACATTAATGTACTAGGAATAGTATAAATTCCATTTGAACTTGATAGATTCTCTACAAGAACTTGGTTCTTTTTATCTAGTAAAGAAACTACGATAGAATTTTTATCATAACCAGTACTAGCTTCAACCATGAATTTAACTTCTTGGTTTTGACTACGTACAACGTTACCCATCTTACTTCCATCAGGTTTAACAATTGTATAACCAGGGCCAATAGAAGTATAAACAGTATATGTAGCATCTGCAAACACTGGATAAAGGACTAGCCCTTCACCTTGTCCAACATTAATTACTTTTCCATCTGCATAAACAATACTAGGATTACTAGATAGAGCAGTTGCCCAACCAGCAAATGCTTTTCCTTCAGGAGCATAACCACCTATTTCTTCATAAGTAGCTAAAGTAATCGATTGATTTGCTTCTACATATTGTTGATATAAACCATAATAACCTAAATATGGATTTTCTTCATCATATGGTTGAGAATAACTTCCTTCATCCACAATCTTAATAGCTAATTTCTCATAAGAAATAGTAACGTATTTCTTATTTGGATCTTTAGTAGTAGAAGGAGTAGTAGCTATATCATAATATGTTCCATCAACTGAAATATTAGCTTCTCTTAATGTATTTAAATCATCTATAGAAACATAATAAGTCAATCCGCTGTCATAGAAAGATTCAGAAGTATATTGATCTTTAATTATATAGAAATCACCGCTAGAAATGTTTGTTTCATTTGCATCTGTAGTCTTAGTTAAATAATTATTTTTAGCGTAGTAAACTTTAGATGAATCAAATTTTCCTGTTTCTTTTTCTAATGTATAGTATCCTAATAAACTACTAGCTATATCGAATGTTTTTACTTGATAATAATTATCTATCTTTTCACAATATTCGATCTTACTATCATATTTTGAACCACTAGCTTCTACATGGTCTAATTCATAGCAGTAAGTTAAATCAACTACTTCACTAGTAACTAAGTATCCTCCACTTCCATTTTTAGCAAAGTAACTTAAGGATGAATCATAATTTCCAGAAGTAGGTTTAAAGTTATAGTAATAATTACTATCAAATTTAATAGCACTAGCTAAGGTATATCTTGTTCCATCGAAAGTATAATATTTTGATGTAGAAGAATAAGAATTTCCAGTGACATCATTAAATGTGTAATAAGTATTGCTAAATGTTAAATAATTATCTTCTGTGTTAGTAATTAAAGAATAATTATCTCCATTTAATTTAAAGTAAGAAACATTTGGATCATATGTTTCATTGTCAGCGACTTTCTCAAAGCCATAATAATAAGTTTCACTAAATTGAACATCGCTATTATTAACTTTTACGTAAGAACCATTTGAATACTCATAATAGGTATTTCCATTATCATAAGTTTTTGAACTTGGAGTATATTTTAATTGATAATAGGTATTTCCTAAAGTGATTGTTCCAGAATCAGAAACAACGCTATAAGTATTGTCACTATTCTTGGTGTAGTATGTATCGCTACTACTATATACATTTCTAAGTGAAGCCGTACTCTCTAAATAATAGTAAGTTGAATCAAATGTTATATCATTAACTTGAGTATAACTAGTTCCAGATTTAATAAAATATTTTAACGAACTATCATAGGTAGTACCTTTAGAAATCGCATTATAAATATTATTTCCTGAAGTATCTCCGATATTAGAAAGACCTTTTGTGCTTATATTAACAGCAATTGTAATGCTTTCTTGGTCACTTAAAGTTTTATAGTTAACATATTCTCCATTATAATTAACGTAGTAGGTTGTACTTGGGTTATATGTTGTATTAGAAGCACATTGTCTATACCATAAACCATTATATGTATAAAGATAATAATCAACTGAATTATAAGATAAGAACTTATTTGAACTATCATCAGGATATCCAAAATAAATTCTACTAGCACCATCTAGTTTATTATATAAATCTTCCAATTCTGCGATTGTAAGTTTATAGTAAATCCATTTATCACTACCTACTTCACCTTTTAATTCATTATAATAACCACTAGAAACACCTGGAATTTTATCTAATTCCTTTGTGCAACCACTATCAGTATAAATAGTGTTAGTGTTCTTTATGGAATTATATGTTGAAGAGTTATTAAATGACTTAATTGTTTCGCTATAGGTATAATAAGTATTAGATTGTAATAATATTGAAGAAGCTACTTCATATTTATCACCATTCTTTACATAATAAGTTCCATCTAATACTTGATGATGTTTGACACTATTAAATGAGTTACCAATACTCATATTGTAATAGCCATCTTTTAATACCAAATCATTAATTTTGCCTACTCTAATATAATCATTTCCTGACTTTTTATAATAAACTGTCGAAGCATCAATCTCGCCATTTTCAGAAGTAACTAAATCCGAAACTTTATTAACTTCTTGTAAGTTGCTCTTATAAATATCAGAGGAAGATGAAATTGTAACATTTGCACTTTCATTATATGTATTATTATCGCTAGTAGTATAAAGTTTAGTACCTTCACTTAATAAACTATATTGGTTTGAATTATTTAAGTTACTAGTTTGATAATAGTCACTTCCACTTTCAGAAGTACCAACTAAAACAGAAGGTGTCTTGACATAATTATTTGTACCATCATCTTTATAAACATCCTTTATAGAAGGATCATATCCAGTACTATCATCAAAACTACTAGAACTATATAAGCCTTCTTTAACTTGAAGAGTTGCTTTAATGTATTTCTTTGCTTCTCCAGTTTTATCGATTATGTAGTATTCTAAACCATTATTAAAGGTTGTAGCTTTTTTCATTACATAATAATCTTGATCGACAATATTTGGAGTTCCAGGAACATAATTACCATTTTCAATTACATAATAATCTTTCTCTGGAGAATAACCTTCTTCAGTTGCCATTGCATAATAATAGTAATCAACATTTGGTAAGAAGTTACTAATATTAACTTTAGAATATAAATAGGTATAATAAGTCTTACTTGGGTCATAAGTAGTCGCTTTTTCTAATGTGTAGTAAGTTTTTCCTTCTTCAAAGACAGAAATCATTACTTGGTCATAGCTTCCTTCACTATTTTCAATATAGTAAATCTTATTAGGATCAAATGAAGTTACTTCGGTTAACTCATAGGAAGCCCCACTGACAAAGTCGCTAGTAACATAAACTTCAGAAGCGTAATAATCTTCATTAGGGTTATATACATCATCTTGATAATAATATAGTCTAATTGGAGAAGAAGGAATTCTTGTAAACGTTAAATACGTAAATACAAAGTATTGGTCGTCTTTTCTTCTTCTATTATCAATACTATAGTTAAGTTCATAAACACCTGATTCCAAATTGCTAGTTGAGTAGATAGAAAGTACATAATAATCTACTTGTGGAGTAAATGCAGTAATATCTTTTTTAATGTACTGACCGTTTTCATAAATGTAATAATTTGTGTTTTTATCAAATGCTGCAGTATTTAAACGATAATCGTAAACAGTGATATTATCCACTAAAGTAACGATATTATAATTATCATCAATAACATAGATTGGATTTTTCTTTAAGTCGATGTTATTAGAAATAGAAACATTATTCTCTGGAGAATATTCATCAAAATTAATATTATAATTATTATTTAATTCATATTCTTTATAGCTTCCTGAAAATTCGTCGGTGTTTTCATCATATTCAACTTCACCTACTAAAATAGAATATACTGATTCTCCTTGAATTCTTTCCGCGGTGACGCAAGATAAAGCGTCGCTAGTACTACTTCTATAAATTGCTTTTTGACAAAAGTACACATAATAAGATCCAGGGAATACGATAGTCATCTTATCAATTAATATTAAGTCTTTATCGTAAATATAGACAGTCTCATTGAATCCAGTAGTAGAAATGCAAGCGGAATATACGCTAGTGGCACTTTCACTAGAAGAACTGTTAGTATTGTTCCAACTCAAAGCTACTTTGTTAGAATTATTATCAGTATTAACATAGAATAAATTAGTTTGCTCATTAATTTTTACATTATATGAATCACTTTGTTTTTCTTCATTGACAACTGCATCGGTAACAGTAGTTATGTATGCACCATTAAATATCGCAGATGGGCTAAATTCAATTGTTTTTGTTGCTTTTTTAATGATATTTATATATTGATGTTTCCAGTTCTTCCATTCTGAAGTATCATCTGCACGTGATGATTTCATTCCTCCGGTAGAAGCAAAGTATACTCGATATAATGAACTAGTTTCACTAGGAGAAAGTGTATAGACGTTAGCGTTATCTTTAAATGAGATATTTGGATCATAAACTGTAAGCTCATAACCTGGTTTCAAGTAAACATCATAGTAATAGTTTCTTGCATTGATGGTTTGAATCATTGGATAGCTACCAACTAAGTTTCCTTTTTCATCTCTTACCTCTAAAGTAGTATCACTATAACCACTTCCAAGAGTTGAGAAATAGGATTCGGTAGTATAAAGATTCAAGGATATATTATTAGAATCAGATGAAACTCTAGCGATGATCGTATATAAAGATGTCGCATTAACAACTAAACTTGAACGATCATTTTCATCATATTTGAAATTAGCTAATGTTGTAGAAATTGCATAAGACTTACCACTATAATCAAATAATTTAATTCCAATACCTGCTTTTAAAGTAATACCTTCAATAACAAAAGCATCATTATCTTTATCAAACAATAAGCCATATTTATTACTTGACCAGTTTTCACTTGTTCTTAAATAGAATAAATAAGGAGTAGAATTAGAATAAATATATTTATGGAAGTAAGTATAATTACTTGAAGACAAAGTTGCTTGAAATGTCTTATTTACTTCATCTAAATAAGTAATATCAAATAAGTTATTTTCTTTAGATAAAGTCAAAGAACAAACTGGAGTTTCTTTTTTATTACCATTTGATTCAAACGTTTCCTTAATGATAGTTCCTTTAACATAAGTACTTGGATCTAGGTTATCAAAACATAGATAGTTTCCTTCTGCACTATAAATATTTACTCTTTTTGTTATTGAATCGGTAGAATTAGCTAAATCAACATAATAATTTGCAGATCTAGTTTGAACTATAGATTTTAAATTTAAATAGTTTGTAGCTACGTCTAAAGAATCCTCAAATGTTTTATCAACTCCAGTAGATAAATAATAATAATTCTGAACTGGACTAATAGTCATTGAACGAGATACATACACTAATTTATTACTTTTTTTATCAACTGTATATTCACTAGTATTAGTAACTAAAGCTACAATTTGAATAGTCTTATATCTAATATTGACATTTAATTGATATAATCCAATTTCACTATTAATCTTATCTAATTTAATAAAAGTGGAATTTTTATCATAATCAGTCAAATAAGCGGCAATAACATAGTTTTTAGAAGATAATTCACTTCCAATATTAACATACATAGTTCTTTGAGATTGCGTTGCAACTTTTCCATTTACACTATTTGGAGTAAAGAACATTGTCTTTGATTTCTCTACATCATCATCGATGACAAAATCAAGGTCGATGGTTCGATCAAATACGTTGTTGCTATCAGTATTAGTATAGAAATAAATCTTATTTGGAATAGTATCAGCGTAACTATATTTATATGAGACTTTGTACCAATCCATATCACCATTAATGGTTTGTTTGATTGGATTACCTGCTTCATCAGTTTGTGACCCATCAAGAGGAATTAATGAACCTTCACTAATAGTTTTAGAGGTATCTTCATCATTCCAAGCATAGTAGTTGACATTGTCCCAACCCATTTCATTTTTAAAATAGATATCGACAGTTTCAGTTTTACTTGTATTAGTATTATATCCAATTCTAAAATTAGCCGAGCTAACAAGACGATCAGAGATAAATTCAACCGACCAATATCTCATTGATAAATTATAATAACCTGATTTTTTAACAGTAATAAATCCATTATCTTCAAAAGTAAATCCAGCATTAGTAAAATTATAACTATTGATTTCTAATGCAGCTCCTTGATTTCTTTCAGCACTAGAAGGTGCATCTCTACTAGCGGTTTCTTCAATAGAAATATAATATTGACCATTAGAAATCTTGAATTTTTGTCCTTGTTCGATATAGACATTATTAATCATATAATAGTAAGCTTGATTTAAACCTGTTGTAAGCGAAAACCTGCTACCCCATGAAAAATTCTGTCCATTAGGAATAAGACCATATTCATTTGATATTCTCCAGTTATTGAAGTCACCCACTAAATAATATGGATAAATAAGTTCACTAGCGTTTGCACTTGGATCTTGAATTGAAGCATATACTTGATCTGAAACTGGAAGTTCAACGTTTTCTAAAGCAGAAGATCCAGAACCTAAAATACTGATAATAGAAGACATTTGAGCGTTTTCTGTTCCTGATACGTGTTTAATAGAGCCATCGCTTAATAGAAGGAAGACTCCAACAATTTCAGGATTTTCTCCAGAAGATTTTATATAGAAATATGAACTTTCTTTTCCATTTAGAGGAACATTACCAACAAATGATTGATAACCTTTTTCTTCAGTTCGGTTTTCATCATAATAAAGAGTTCCAATCAATGTATCGGATTCATCATAAATATTATAGAAAATCTTTTGATATCCAGTATTGCTATTTGGTGTAAATAAGACGAAACAATTTTCATTGTTTAATTTATATATACCAATAGAATCATCACTTGAAGAATAACCATAGAATTTTAGTGAAGTAGATCCAATAGTACTACCTTGATCTTTAAAGATTGATACTACATATTTATTATTATTAAGTTCTGAAGAAAGTTCTCCAGAATAAACGTACTCTTCAAAAGAAGTATTAGCAAAATTTCTTGTTAGAGTATATGATTTAACAATCTCAATATGCGATAATTTTGTTTGAATTTTAAAAGTTTTTAAGACAATTTTAAATTTTGCAATTGTAGAAGATTTATATGTCTTTGAGAAGTAATATTGATCTCTAGATTCATCATAATTTAGACCATTTGACGAAGTAAGAGGATCGTTTTCATTTAACAAATTCCCACTTGCATCATAAACATAAATATTAATAATATTTAAATCGCTAGTAATAGAAGATAAGTTAAAATAAACATTTGATAAGTCTACAATTTCACTACCGATAGTAGATAAAGTATAAGTATTCCCATCTGTATGTAATATTTCATTATTCGTTGTTCCATCATAATAATATAGAGTACGAGTTGGAGTTGTATCAGTATAACTATTAATCTCATACTTATGTCCTAATGTAATAGTGTTCTTTGTTTCAGCGTTAGTTAAATCTTTAGTTGCAAAGTAAATCTTATTAGTTGTTTTATCATATATTTCAACATCAAAATAATTATTATTATAATTACTAAGTGATTCCACCATATAATTATTTTTGTTTAATTTTATCGAACCATGGTATTTTGTATTCTGCTTGATTTGAAGCCAATTTACTGTATATGTTTGAATTCTAACACCAAGATTTGCTTTATTTAATGATGGGTGATTTAAGATATCATCAGTAATATTAATAAAGATAACATTTCTATCATTACCTGAAATTTTAGTAAGTTGACCAGAAATCATTCCTTGATCTCTAGTGGCATCAAAATATGTATAACTTGTGCTAGTTCCAAAATCTAATACATCACTATGTAAAGATTCATCACTTGCAGTACCAATTTTATCTCCATCATTACTAAATGAGAATAAGGTTGATGTCTTTTCAAAAGATTCATCTGGCTGTGAAGCAGCAGTTTTAACATCATCGATTGCATTTGACTTATAGCTAAACCACCAACGATGACTACTGACATTAGATTCTGTTAGCCACACTTTAAAGTAAATATTAACATTAGCGTTATTTAAAAAATGAATCTTTCCATCTTGTGTCTTTTCAAATAAATTCTTCTTATCGCCATTAGTTCCAGTTTCTGTATCTGAATAGCCAAAAGTGCTATCATAATAAGAATTGGTATATGGATTATAGATTTTTGCGCTGACGATGGTGTCTTTTAATATTGAAATGCTTCTTGATACACCATCTGTATTATTTAAGGTAAATTCATAAGCGAGCTCACTAGCTTGATAGAAAGTAGTTCCTACTTTTGCAAATACTCTTTTTCCATCATATCCCATATTTTCATCTAATGGGACGTAAACTGTATTTCCAGAAGTACCATAATTTTCAAATATTAAATAAGTATTATTTTGAGCATGGGACAAGTTCTCGTTAACAATACCTTTTGTATTATCATTTGAAGCAGAACATTCAAACTTATTAGTATTTTGTACCCAACTTTTAAAAGTATAAAAATTATTACTATTTAAATTTGTAATATCTTCAGTTTTATTATAGAAATCATTAACATTATCAAAAGTTCCAGCAGTTCCTGCTCTTTGTCTAGTAATAATTCCTTTAACAATTGTAGATCCACTTGGATCAGTAACAGGTATATCAGCATACCAAAGAGTACAAGTAGTATCATATTGATAGAATTTAAACCAAGCCTTATATTCATTGCTTCCAAAAATATATGCATAATAAATAATACTATTATTATAAGTGTTTGTAGATGAATCAAATGAGTTATTATCTTTTGCTAAAGAATTATCAAAGTAGATTCTTCTAGAATTATTAGTATCGATAACATCAACAATTATTGAGTCAATACTATCAATTTGTTCGCTGCCCCATCTATTAAATTGAATATAGTTTCCTAAAGTAAGATCGATATTACCAGTACGATTAACAACTCCTTCATTAGATTTCCATGCACCAGTAGTAGGAGTAATAGTATTTCCATTAGAATCCGTATAACTAGTTTTTCTTCTTACGATAATTCCTTTGGTTAAGTCACTAGGGATATCAGTATACCATAAGGTACAATTTTGATCAAAGAAGTTAAATGTGTACCAAGCACCCTCGGAATCTCCGACCCATCCCCATAGATAATACTTATAATTATAAGTAAATTTTGTAGTTTCATTATAACTACCATCATTAGTAGAATCCATTGAAGTTCCATACTTCATATCAAAATAAATTCTTTTTTTACTAGATGAAGGTTCGTTTGTCGATGAATCTAGTAACGTAGTTTCTAATGCAGTAGAAGTAGTACCATTAACTACATAATCAGGATAACCAGTAATTTGAGCATATGTACCTGGAATAAATGAAATATACATTGGAGATCCATAAGTTAAATCAAATGTATATTCAAATTCATTTGTTGAGGTATTTAAAGTCATTTCATTGAATGATTTCTCATTTGTCGCTGGACTCTTACCATCATAATAAACATAAGCTTCTTGAGTATTATATACGCTGTAAGCTAAAACGAATAAGCTTGGTAAATTGCTATTGTTAGGGAAAGTGATGATAACTTGTTCATTGCCTTTTGTTGTATCACCTACCATCTTCTTTACTTCATTTAGATAGTATACCTTTTCAGCATTTAACCTTTGCTTTGTAGTGATAGATCTTAACGATTCTACCTCGTTTTCAACATGGCTATAATAGTGAATAGATTGATAAACGTGCGATGGGCTAAATCTAATATCAAAACTAGTACAATCGCTAGAATAACTTGCATTAGTAATATCAAGTTCAAACTTGTTAATATATGAGTCAGTGTTTAAGTCATCATTTATTTTTTCATGAACAAAAAGAATTGGATAATTAGACAAAGTTAAAATTTCACTTGGAGAATATTCTTCAACGCTAGTCTCACTAGTATTTAAAACTAAGTTCTTTTCTGTCCAGTTTAATGAACTATCTGTTTCTTTATATCTTAAAACATAGCTAATTGATTTAACATTTAACGCAAATTTAGATCCTTGCTTAGTTAATTCCAAGTAGTATTTAACATTAGGTTGGAATGCATAGGTAAATGTCCCAATAGATTCTTTAGTTGAAGTATCGCTAAATTCAATACTACTCATAGCGACTTTAGGAATGAAAGTTGTATAGTATAAATTCTTTTCCCCATTATAGCGTAAAAGACCATTAAACTGGTCGAATAAAAATATTTGATTATCTCCCTTATTCGTTTCATAAGAATAAGAATAAGTATTCGCACAATGATTTGGATCTTGCCAGATAAATTTGACATTGTGATTGGTAGAAAAGACGTAAGAGTCAACATTTGCGCTGATGTCAATAGCTATCGAAGCATCATTATCATTTGTGAAAGCTCCCTTTTCAATATATAGGTGATCATCGTAAGTTAAACTACTTTGTCCTTCACTAGCGCCATATATAGGAGTAGTATAATTAACTCCACTTTCAAATTGTCGACCTCTAGTTTTAGAAGTGTAATTGATAATACCAGTAGTTCCATCGCTACCTGTTGTAATATTGTAAGTATTTAAGTTAACTGTTGATACGTAAGCTGTTTTTTCATCATTTAACTGCAATATATCAACTGGGTCATCTTTTCCAACAGTTTGATTAGAATCCCAAATATTTAAAGAAGTTTTTGAAATATAGTTACTAATATTTAATACATAATTATAATTAACTGTACCAAGAATTGTAACTTCTTTCAAATTTTTCATTTGAGCAAAAGCACCTTCGTAAATATAATTTACGGTACTAGGAATAATTAAAGTTTCAATGGAATCATTTCTTGCTAGACCATTACTTCCTAAATAATCACTAGTTGAATAATACCCTTTTAAAATGTGAATTACTGGATAATTATGTGCCCCGTCGACATTATACTTTTTTCCAAGAATTGTTACTTCTGGATAAGAAGGGATATATGCGGTTTTGTTAAATGCTTCATATCTAACAACTGCAAGACCTTTGATTAAAGAAGATAAATCTTCAGGAACACTATCAAGAGGATAGTAGTCATATCCCCCATCATTTGCGATATTTTCTATAGCGGCGTAGAAAGTAAAGTCATCTTCAGAAGCGTTGAAGTCTTCACTTACTACTGGAACACTTTGTTTATTTCCAGACCAAATAGAAAAGGAAACGACGATTGCTCCGACAATGGTGGTAAAGCTAAATACCATCGCCATCAATAAAGTCATAATATTCTTTTTTGACATTTTTTGTTTCATGCTTTTTCCTCCTTTCCTATTTCTCATCAAATTGAGAAGTGATTGCGTATGAGATTTCAAGATTTAATCTTTCAGTTAAGCTTAATGCTCCATCTAGAAGTTCATCAGGTAAATTATAGAATAATTCAATTAATACGTAATAACTGATATTCATATCTAATCCAACTAAGTCAAAGTTCATGGTAAATCCTTCATCAGTATTAACAATAAATGGATTAACTCGATAATTGTAGAAATTCGAAGTATTCCATTCTTCCCCTCTAGAATAATTAAATACTTGGCCACCTTCGTTAACAAATGTCGATAATTTATATTTGTTTTTTTCGCTAGCGCTTTGATTATAAGTGTATAGATATTCAGATAAAGTTTTCTTTGAACTATTGTCTTTATTTCCTCCAGAAGAGAAACTTGAAATAGTTGATAAACTAGTTAATCCTTCTTGAGGAATGGAATGACCTTCTAGAATGTAGAAACTAAAGGAAATTGCATCTGATTGTTTAAAGGCAGCTAGTTTATTAAAGATATCATAGTATTCAATTTTAATATCGAATGAAGCAATCTTTGTAGTAGACTCAATACTACCTAATCTCAACTCAAATTGACGATAAAGAATTGTTGCTGGAGTTTCTAAATATTCACTTCCAGCTTTTAATGTTTTATCCTCATTTAAATCGTATTGATAGTAAAGAGGATTACCAAGAGGATCAGTAATTGTTTTTACAAGAGGTAAAACTTCTTCACTAGTTGGAATTTTAATTAAATTTTCATTATCTTTAACATCATCTAAATTAGGATTTCCGGTAATGTAGTAGTCTTCGTAATTATTGATGACTCCTTTTTTCATTTTAGAAGGAGCTAAACTACCATCAATTTTTGAGAAAGGAGTAATAGTTAAAGTAATACCATCTTTAACTTGAGTACCAATGTCGACAGATAGTTGACCATTGTTATACATCTTATACCACGCAAAAGAGCCCACGATTAAGGTGAGCACTAGAGCTAATGTAGTTGTAACAATGGTTAATGTTTTTTTCATTGGCTTCTCCTTTCTTTTTTTATGAAGTAAAGTTTCCTTCTTGATAGTCCACTAAGAAGACATATGCATCTTGAACGATATCTCCAGTATCGGTAATGTAAACATCGTAGAACATGTAGAAGGTATAAGTTCCAGATCTAACAATCTTAATGTTAGCCATATTAGAGTTATCGTCATTTAGTCCGAAGTAATAACGTAAGTTATTAGGTGTATAAACTCCTGTTGAATTATAATCTCTTGTAGTTAAGATGTCACTTAGTCCTAGAGCGCTAAGTTGATCAGTTACCTTTTTCGGTACTGTTGATTTTCCATTTGAATCAACATGGTTGATTGCAAATCCATCAGTTGACCAGCTGACACCCCAAGTTAAGTCTGAGAATTTAAATTCGTAATTTGAATAAGTACCATCAGAATTTGAAAATGTCGCATCGAAGTAGACTTTACACCAATAGTAAGGAACGCTGACATTCTCTTCTACATACGTCAATTTATATTTCTCTGTTGCACTCCAAGAGTTCATATGTCCTTTGATGTAGAAATCAATTTTTTTTGCTTCAACTTCACCAATCTTCTCATAAATGACAACACTACGATATTTTGCCATATTCTTTTCGTAGGTAGTAACTACTGGTTCACTATTACCTAAGGTAGTAGTTTTTGTTATGGTGACTTTTGTTGAATCATTAATTTCTTTTTCTGGAATAACTAATAGATAAATTCGCCATTCACCATTAAGTAACTTATAGTTACCTTGACTATCATTGAAACTATTTTTGTAATATTGCTCATTAGAATCAAAGACACAGAATTCAGTAATTGTAGAAGTAGAGAAGGTAGTTGTGTAGATTGGATAATTTTTATTGACTAAATCGAAATAACTTAGTGCACCATTATCATTAAGTGCCTCATGCTTTTCTACTGACTCATCTTTATTTTTTTGCGTCCATGTAGCGGCCTTTCCCGCTTTAGAGGAACCAACGACAAATGGATTTATCGTCAATGGTTTTAAATAACTCTTTTCTGAAATTAGTGAATCATCTTGAGCATATATACGTTTATATAAATCAATAGCCCTCGCTTTATTTGTTGGATCGGTGAGTTCATCCAATTGAACGTTTGACCAAGAATTATATCCACCTTTGATAAAGAATTGAGTGAATGGACATACGTTATATATTTTTACTGTATTTGCGTAAACTTTAATATTAAACTCGTAATCATTCAAGATGTCTTCACTATATGTAGAAGGCACTTCTGGAATTTGATATGTATCATAAGTACTGTCGTTATTTAAATCTAAGATGTTAGTCCAGTTCTCAAAGTAATCATAATAGGTACGAGTTAGTTTATTGTATCCGTAGATTCGATCACCTGGTTTAATATCAAATGGATGGTCTTTATTAGTATCTTTAAATTTGTATTGGGTATAAGCGCCAGTTGAATCAGTTGCAGTACTCTTTTCAGAATAATCATATAGATCAATTTCTTCATATTTTGTTGTTTCAGCATTTTTTCTAAACAAAGCTATTTTATAGAAACTATTATTAACCGAACTATCAAACTTGATATTTAACTTAAACTTAGAACCGATATATTTTGTATCTGAATAAGGGAATCTAGTAGTTGAATTATCGTGGAATTGAACTCCAATAAAGAAAGTAATCGTATTATTTGTACTATCAGTAACATCTGGAGTCATTAAGTTAGTCTTCTTGAAATAATATTGGCTATTAGATGAAATATCTGTTTTTTCTAAGAAGATGATTCTAAATTCATCTAAGCCATAATTATCAGTTGAATCAGTTTCAGAATCTTTTGAAACCATTAAGTTACCATTAGAATCAAGAATTTCTAGCGAATCAACATAAGCATAATCTAAAGTTGAGAATCTATCTGGATCAGAAGACGATACTTCTACCTTGTAGAAAATGATGTACGCTCGATCATCTGCTGAATCAGTTTCTAAACCAGTTTGACCTAAATACCCATTGATGATACCAGTATTTGCAACGATATAATTACTTGTGACTTTATTAAATTCATAAACATCGTTAATAGGAAAAATTTCCGCATTGTCTCCTTCAGGAGCCTTAGTAGTTACGCTGACACTTTGAGGTTCAACTTTGATTTCACTAGATTTAATTTGATACCATGAAAAAGAAGTTACAACCATGATAAAGGCTAACATTGCAGTTAATATAGGGGTTAATAAAAATTTAATCTTTGATATTTTATTCATAGCTACTAGTAATTGCTCTTTGGAATTCCTTATATGTATTTATATTTTATATAAATATCATATATTAATCAATAAAATAAAACCAAAAATCAACATAAATTTCCTAAATTTTATCGTTTCTTATTAATAATAGGTCTAAATAAGGGGTTAATAACAAAAAAGAAGCTATTATAATGAATAGCTAATCGACTTTATCATCTTTTTTGTCTATCTTTTTTAAAGAATCTAAGTACTCTTGAATCGCTTGCTCTTCAAGTTCCTTCTTTCTTTTTTCTAAATTTAAATTGTTTTCTTCCATTTGATTAATCTCATTTGACACTTTGCTTTTTCTTGCAGCAAGAATTGTCGAGTAAATTTGCATGATAATTAATACTAATAATGGAATAAAAATTAATACTAAGAAACCTAAATAAGAAGAAATTAATTTATAGAAGAAAGTCATTAATGGACTCTTTTTTACAAACTTAGAATGAACATTTATAAATGGAATAGGACTATCATTAGCCTCATTTGCATCTCCTCTTGTGACTATTGTTTCATTTTCATAATCAATAGAGACAATACGATGAGTTTTGGTAGTGATATATGTAGGTAAATTAGGATCGGTAGGAGTAAAAGTAATGATATCTCCCGTTTTTAATTTATAACAATCTTCCTCATCGATAAGTTTAGAAATAATCACAGTTTTTGCTGGGAAACTATCTTTTTTGTCACCATCCATCGAACCAGTTTGAATATAGTAATAGCAATAGCCAAAAAAGTTAGGTTGCCCACCCGATACATTTTGAGCAAATACTACAACCACAAGAACAAAAACTAATCCAAAAATAATATATCCAACTATATCTAAAACTTTTCTTACTTTTGATTTTGGTTTATTTTCTTTCTTACGCGCTTGTCTTTTCATAATCGTCATTAAATGAAGCCAAAGATTCTTCTAATTTTTTCTTGAACAATTCAACTTGTTGATTTTTAAATTCTTCAATTTCATTTTGATCGTCAATCTTTTGATTTAATAAATCTATTTGCACAAGATTATCTTCTTGATTTCTTTCTTTGTCTAATTCTTTATTCATCTTTTCAAGAAGTGACTTACGATATTCCTCAATAGTTTCTTCTAGATGTTGCTCTTCTAGAAGTTTTTCCATCATCTGTTTCTTTCTTTCTTTAATGATCTTTTCTTGTTCAAGAGCCTTTATTTTTTCTTGTCTAATCTTTTCTTGTTCTTCTTTCTTAATTAAGCTAACAGCAAGTTCTTCTTCTTTCTTACGGCGAAGTTCTTCTCTTTTACGATCAGCTTTATTTTTCTCTCTGACTCTCTTTTCCTCTTTCTTTTGCTTTTCAATAAGCTTTCTTCTTTCTTCTTCATCTTTCTTTTCAACATTAATCTTTTGTTGAGTGATGACTCGATCTAAGCAACTAGTGATTTCACGATATTCTAAAGAATTAAAGTATTTATCGTTTTTAGAACGATAATAGACTTTTCTTACTTCTCTTAATTCTAGTTTAATCATTGGGAATTCATCATTAGAGCCCTCTTCTTCAGAAGAACTACCTTCACCATTATTAACTTCATCAGTTAACTTTTCAGATAACTCATCAATAGAGACTTCCCCACTTTGAAAACGCGATAATCCACTTAAAATCATATCGTTAACATATAATAATTCGTTATATTGCTCATTTAAATCTTCAGACATAGTATTTGATTCGTTAACTTCTTTAGCTTCAAAACCAGTCTTTTCATAAGATTCGATAAATTGCCATAAAATTAAGGCTTTTTTAAAGTTTGGCTCCTTTTTTATAACGTTTGTACGCATAATTGGAGGACGTACAGGAGCCGAGTTTCTCATCTCTCTAGCAAAAGGAGAAGATAAAAAACCTTCGATAATCTGATTGATTTTTTTAACTCTTTCAATTGTTAAATAATCTTCAGATTGACTTACTTTATTTTCATCAAAAGGAATTTCTGTTGTAGCTTCAAACTTAACTTTAACATTAGATCCTTGATATTTATAATTAGTATTTACTAAAACTGAAATCTCATTTTTATTGTTAATAAAACTCTTTTTAATCAATTCAAATCTTTTTTGAACAAACTCATATAATTTCTTAATTAACGTATAAATAAATCTATTTTCATAAACTTCAAAACTTTCTTCCTTAGAAGTATTTAAGATCTTACTAGGAGTAACTGTTCCCTTTTTTTGATCAACATCAGAAATAAATTGAGTATGTTGAGCAAGATGTTTAACCGATTCAACCGAGATTTGTTTTGCTAAAGAAATATCGATGATATCTTCTTCAACAGTAATAAATCTTCTTGGATTTCTAACGATCGTATCAAGAGAAGGTAAACAATCTTCAATGATATCAATCCAATCGTGATCAAATTCTTTACTTAAGTATTTTTGAGTAATCTTAAAAGAAGAAGTGCCATCGACAATAGCCCTTTGATAACTCTTATAAGCTGATTCACCATCAAATATTTCTTTAATTTGATTTAATAGATATTGACCATCTTGTATCATCAAAAATCCTTCTTTCAACAATTAATAATTAGAATAATTTCTTTAATCTTTCTAGATATTCTTTAGATTCTTTCATATTTTCTTCGCCGAAGTGATCATTTAAATATTGAATGTATCCATCGACTTCATCACGAATGTAAGCCAAGTTTAACGATTCAAATTTTCTTAAAATCTTATTACATAGAACATAGTCTAAACCATCAATTTCAGTTCCACCGCAAGCAACGTAAACTGGAACAAATTCCTTTAATTGTTTAACGATACGATTACCAAATGCTAAACGGAAGTGTTCGATGACATAGTCATCCATATCGTTAAATTTCTTAATATTTTCTTCACTGACTTTATATTTTTCTTGAGCTTCTTTAAACATTGCTTCTAGATGCTTATATGAAACGCATTCATGAGCTTTGTTTCTTTCTTCTTCAGGTACATCAAAAGGAATACCTTTACTATTGATGTTAATTGGAATAGCACGATCGTAAACCTTATCTGAAATAGCAAATGTAGAGTCATCGTTATTGATTGTACAGATGAACCACATATTTTCAGGTAATTTAAATCTACCTTTTTCAATAAATTTAGGGTCATTTTCCCAACCAGAAGGACAAATATCGACGATCCAGTTATCTCTAGAAGGCATTTCTAGAATAGATAATAATTCTGCGAAATAATATTCAACACGAGCGATGTTAGCTTCATCGATAACTGTCAAATATATTTGTTCATTATACCTAGCTTCATACATTTTCTTTAAAATTTGAGTTTCATTAAATCTCTTAGTAAATTCATTAAAATAACCAAAGATTTCAGTTCTATCTCTCCAAGAAGGTTGAACAGAAGCAATCGTTGATGGATTATCTAACCATTGACCAATCGCGTAAGGAAGGGAAGTTTTACCTGTACCAGATATACCTTGTAAAATGATAATTCTAGTGGTAGCAAAAGCCGCGAAGAACAATCTAATTACTCTAGGTTCATAGTATAAATGCATCTCTGAACACGCCCAGTTTCTAAATCTATCACATAACTCTTCTAAAGTTATATCATTATCATAAGTAAAATGAGGTGGATTATCTCTATATAAAGCATCTACTTCAGTAAGCTTAAAGAATCTAGATTCTCCATTATTAACATTTTCTTTTTCTTGCTCTTGACTTTCTTCTTTCTTTTCTGAAGTTTCTTCTTCATCATTTAACACTGAAGAAACACTACTAGAAGAAGCCCCACTTTTTAAACAAAGATCAATTAATTTATTTCTCTCTTTATTATTTCTAATAACAGTTCTTCTTAATCTATTAACTTCATCAACTAAATCATCATCGTTTTGCTTATTAACAAATAAACGTTTATATAGTCTAATTGAATAATGGATGATAACCCATAATAATCCAACTAATACCGCAAGGAACACTAAAATTATAGCCGCAAGACCAATCCATTCTCCTGGACCAAAATACTCTTTATACTTGTTTACAACAGCGATATATTGAGGAACATTAAACATTTGAATAATTCCACCAATAAGTCCTCCATAGGCTTTACCAGACCAACTGATAAATATCCCTAAAAACCCTAGGGCAAATACCGCGATAAACTCACCTAAAAATTGCCAAAACATACTTTTGCGCTCCTTTACGCTATATATTCATCTAAACACATTAGATCAATAACAAATATTATTTTACTTCACTACTTTTTTTACTTGTAGTTTTCTTACTAGAACTAGTAGTCTTTTTAGTTCCAGTTGACTTTTTTGTAGTTGTAGTAGTCTTTTTAGTAGAACTGCTAGTAGTAGTTTTCTTCTTTGTAGGAGCTTTCTTTACTACAGGTTCTTCTACTTTTTCTTCTTCTTTTATTTCTTCAACTACAACTTCTTCATTTTCTTCTTTACTAGGAGTTTCTTCTTCTTTTACTTCTAAAGAAGTAACTTCTTCTTTATTACTTTCTTCTTTTACATCACTTTCTTTATTTTCAGTAGGTAAACTAGAAGGATCAATACCCATCTTCTTCATATATTCTTCTACTGCTTTACGTTTAATTTCCTCTTCATCAATAGCATTAGCTTGAGCTTCTTCTAAAGCTAATTTTCTTGCTTTTTCAGTCTTAACTTCTAATATATATTTAATAACTGTCCAAATGTTATATAAGAATAATAGTATTAATGGAATCATAATAACTAAGAAGAAGTTCAATGGTTTTTGAATCCATGTAATAACTCCACCTACACCACTTAGCTTTTTACCAGTCCAAGTGCCTATGACATCATTAACCTCTGGTCTATAACTATCTACTACATTAATATTACTAGAATCTATCAATTCACCATTGACATCTCCATTTTTATAATAAATAGATTTATTATCTCCAGAAGTAACATATCTTATAATTTTAAAATCTTCCCAGCCTTGAGAATCAGCAAACGATTTTGCAGTTTCTGCATTTGTAACACCTTCTGCATTAAACATTTTGTCATAACCAGCATAATATTTCCCATCATGAGAATCTTTATATTCATAATAATATCCGACAATTCTGTGAGTATTAATAAAAAGATACTCAGATTGAGAAACATCATTAACAACAAATATCGCTACTGTACCAATATCTAATATTTCACAGTTTCCATCATCATCTCTATTAATCTTCTTACCAAAAATTAAATCTCCTTCTTCAAATGTGCCAGACATAGAATTAGATAAAACAGGCATATAGCTAACATTAATCTTAGAGTAATCTTCTTTTACTCCTCCTGGACTAGCTATCATAATTATTGAGAAAGCTAAACAAGCAACAACTATAAGAACTTCTAAGATATTTTCTATCCAAATTCTTACTTTGCTTTTTTCTTTTTTCTCTTTTTTAATCTTTTCTTTACTCATAATGTATTTCTCCTATAAATTCTACATCTAATATATTACATTACTTTTTAAAAATAATAAATACGTTATCAATACATTTATTACCTTTAAAAAGTAAAGAGGAGAGGCGTAGTCTCCTCTAATATAAGCAAACCTTTTATCCTTGAGATTCTGTTACTTCTGTAATAGTAGCAGTTAAAGTAATATCCTTAGCTTGTTCCTGCAATTTATCTTCACCACTATATCCCCAATAGAAATTAGTATTACCTAAAACATTTCCTGCGGTATTATCAGTTTGGTTAGCATGTTCAGTAGCAATCGTAATAACTTGGCTAGACCAAGTTTTAGCGCCTGCCCAATTGAACCCTTCTGCAGTTGGCACACTATCAAAGAATTTTACATTTGCATCACTAGATGTAACTGTAATCTTATATTTTTTACCAATTAATGAAGTCATTACTTCCTTATAAGTTGCAGAAGCACCCGCTCCATTGGTTAGAACTCCTGTAATAGAAACTGTACCTGTAGCATACTTATCAGTAAGTTGAGCACCTGTATCTTCTGCTTTATTATTTGTTCCAACAGAACCTAAATAATAATAGGTTTTTCCTTTATTATCAGTTAACTTTGGAGCTCCTGTAGAAGATATATTAGCATTAAATGTAACAGCACCAGCTGAATAACTATTAGCAGCAGTATTAACTTTAGATGTTGCTTCTACAAGTGATACTCCTGTGCCAGCACCAGTTACATACCATGCATAAGTTCCTGTTGCTAATGAAGCAGCCATTACAGCTGTCATTAGAGCAGATGTAATAAATAATCTTTTTTTCATAATTTATAATTTCCTTTCTTAATAATTTTTTTAGATTATTATTTTTTATTCCTATAATTCTAGGATTCTATGAATAATTTAAATATTATCTAGTGTTATATTTATAACTGTTAATTATTTAAATATTCAGCTGTTATATTTAAATCGACATATAATGTAGCAATTTCACACAATATAATTAACAGCTATTAAATTTTAACAATAACTTATATACGCCTTATTCTAGTTAATTCTAGTTAATACTTAATATTAGTCTTATCCTCCTAAAACTATAAAAAACTATTTAATGTTCTATGCTTATTTTTCCACTGCATAGAAAGTGAAACTAAATGAGACATACCCTCCTTTGATCGCGTCTGTGTGATCTGGATCAGAGGCTTCATACCAAGTAGCTACAACATAAGCTTTTTGCTCTTGTGGCTTAATAGAAAATACTTGTTTACTTTCTTCTGTCTCGTGTTCAACAGTATTGTAATACCATTGTCTTTTTTCTTCTTCATAATGTAGGTTTTTACATTTCCAGTCTTCATCTTTATTCTTTGGATTTTTAACTAGTAATGCTTCTTCATCATCTGTATATTGACCATTAATTAATGAGCCTACATATTCTTCAGAATCAGGTTCATCACCTTTATTGATTTGCATATCTCCATTTTCTAGATGCTTGATTTTAGGTTGAGCGATAACTGACATGTTATATGCATTGTTATCAATAATGGTTTCTCTATTTTGTTCATCTTCTACAACCTTATAGATATTCTCTTCATCTAGTACTTCGATAATGGCAAATCTACATGCGCTTAAAGCGTTTTTTGTGCTATTTTCAATTGTTAATTGAATAGCGTAGTTTACTGTAACGCTTTCTTCAGTAACACCATTTAATTCATCAACTTCTAATGTATTCTTTAAATAGAATTTACTAACTAAGAATTGATCGCCGTTTGCTTCACCAGCTTGACCTTTATCAATAACGTTAGTTTTAATGGTGCCTTCTTGATTTGAACACACAGACATCAAATAATCCATCGCGGAATAAGATTGATCACCATAATCAATTTTAGAAGCTCCAAATCCTAATCCACTATTGGAATTATCTTCTAGTCTAATTCCTTTACCGGTGATATCTTTATATCCTTGTCCAAAATCAGAATCGTAAGATAATCTCAAACCTTTAGCGTTATTTGTTCCATTTACATAGACCTTATATGAGTTTTCTACAACCATAGAATCGATAAGGTAATAAATGGAAGCTATAATTGAGAAGAGCAAGATAATGATCATAATAACTACAGTCATACGTCTTCTTTTAGCTTTATTGTTAGTATTACGATCATCTTCTTTTAATTTTTCTTTTAATTCAGAATCAAGTATTTTATTAATTCCTTTTGCACTTGCCATTTAACTACCTCCTTTCTTTAGTTTAGAAATCATATAGTTTCTATTTCAATGCTGCATTTACATTACTTTTGTTTGTTTGAACGTTCGCCCCTTCAATATATCTGACTCCATTTGCTAACATCCAAGATTTATCTTCTTTAGTGTCGATGTATTTTGCTACTAGATCGATTTTTAAACCTTTACAATACTCATTAATTATCTTAATGAATTGCTTTTTGTTTTCACTTCGATCTACATAGTACCTTCCATCTAATCGAATATATTTAATTGGATAGTCAAATAGAACAGATAGTCTTTCAGTTTCAGGATTATCAAGCATTAGACTTAATTTATATTTTTCAATTAACTCTAATAATCTTTTTCTTCCTTCATCTCCTGTAAGGATTAATGGTCTAGAATCCATACAGAGAATTAGATTAGTAGGTGCATTTTCAAGTAAACTTTCTAGTTCCTTATAGCGCTCATCGGATTCTAAATATTTAGGTGAGACTTGCACTAAGAAGGAAGTTTCTTCATGTAACAATGCAATACCGATAGAATGAATAATCAATAGTTTATTGATTTCGAAGATTCTTTCCGATTGTTCTGCGATAGCGAAGTATTGAGGTTGGAATAACCTACCCGCAAATTTATCGTTCATACATTGATAAATATTGCAATATCCTATGTTATTACTAACATCTTTACTAACGTTATAGTAGTAGGAGAAAGGAGTTTTAGTCGCTCTTTTTAATCTTTCTTGAGATTCCTTTTGGCCATTAGATTTAACTTTAACTTCTTTGTTTTTTAATGATTGAGCTAGCTCTTCATTTTTTAAAGCAGTCTTAACTGCCTTTTTCTTGAAAGTCTTTAATGACTCTTCATGTTCAAGAAGTTTTTGTTGTTCTCTTTTTTTTCTAGCCTCTTGTAATCTCTTTAACTTTCTTTCTCTTTCTACTTTCTCTTTGTAGTGGGTATCAACACGAATTTCTTTACCGCGAGATTTCGCTTTTGTTGACACTTTACTTCCTTTAGAAGAATTAGATTTTTTCATAAAAGGGTATATTGGTTTATTACTAACTTCTACATTGCTTTCATTCATTTCTCTAACCTCCTTTTCTTATTTTTCATTTTCATAATCAATAGACTTATAAAATAAAAATCGATAAATAAAAACACTATTTAAATTTTTTTCTTTGTTAGCGCTTTCATTAGTACACTAATTATAAAATAATCCTAAATATTATGTCAATTAAATAGTTATATTTAATAGTTATAGATAATAAAAATGTCAACCTCTGTCAAAAATGCTCCTTTAAATCATAAATATCGGTATAAAAATACTATTCTTACTAGGACTTAATGTCAATAAGTAGAATCATTTTTGATAATTTTTTTCTTTTTTTTAAATGAAATAAACATATTTTTATCGTTTGTCGATTATTTTTATAATAAAAAATAATAGAAATGGGTTTTTAAAATTAAGCGCATTTCTATTATTATCTTAAAATTGTTGCTAAAAATAAAAATTGTGAATAAGCTACTATACTTCAACTCTTCTAGTAATTCCTAATTTTTTGAATTCTTTCTTTAGACTTTCTTTCCAAAATTCTTTATGTTCAATTTTTGCAACTACTTTTCCTTCTACAATTAGTTCTTTTTTTGTTCTTTTACTTAGTTCTTCCCAATTTTCTCTTTCTACTATATAAATAGCATTTCCGTAAGTTGCACATTCAAAAACACAATATTTTTCAAATATGAAGGCAGTATATCCTCTAAAGCCATTTATTCCTACACTATCGGATATATAATTAAAGCTCTCGATATATTTGAGTCTTTCTAGATCAAAATCCATATTCTTTTTACTAGAATTGTTATTATAAAAATTCTTCAAATAATCACTAGGCTTTTCTCCTGGTGGAAGTATAACCCAGTTGCACCAGTTTGTTTTGTTTGTAAAGTTTACATCAATATCTTCATCAGTAATAACACAAATGCCAAATATTTCTAAAAGGAGGTTAATAGCCTCTTTGATGAAATTATCTCTTATTTGTTTAGTTAAAACTGCATATATGAATAATTCACTTCTACTATTGCTAGTTAATTGTAGTGAAATTTCATATGGTGGAACTTCAATTTTTGGATAACACAATCTATAAATATCCTTATATATTTCATCTGCATTATCATTTCCATATGGATGAAAGCGAATAGTATTTACATAACGCATTTCTTTTTGCTTTGTTTTATCCGCATAAGAATATCCATTTGCATTTTTCTTACTTAAGGGGCCAAATTTTGCATCTGGCAAAACCACATCTCCAACATTTGTAAGACAGACTTTTCTAGCCTCATCATTTTTAACTGGTATTCCGATTTTTATTTTTTCGATGTTAAATTTTTCTAATATTTTAATTGAATTTATTCTTTTATTATTTAATACTAATTTCATTTTTTCCTTCCCTTTCTATAAAATTAACGAATATAAAAAAACAATAATAAATTTATAAGTAGCCAAATTGTTTTATTTCTTTATTATGATTTTTTATAATTATTGAAAAAGAATCAATGAAATAATATAACTGTACATCATAAAACCATAGCATAATATCAACCTCCTTTTTAATTTTTCTTGCACTAGAAGTTTTTCTTTGCTATGATTTTTTTGCGGAAAAACTAGCTTAAGGACTTCTTGAGCAAGTGATTCAAAGTCAGAGATTTCTCTGACTTTTTTTATATACAAGATCAATTTTTAACAAATTGACTGTAATTCTTTTTTAGTAAGTTTTTCAAATAAAGGTTTCAACTTATTCAACTTTTTTTCATAAATTTTACCAATATCTAAATGATCAATTAATCCCTCACATTTTGCACCTTTATAGTACATACGATTTGCAAGTTTAAATAGAGATTTAAGCTTTTCATACCCATTTTTACCTGTAGGTTTAGTATTCTTTTTAAGCCTCAAATACTTTATTATTCCTTCTAGATCTATTAAAAACCAGTCTTCTATAGATTTATCGGCCTCTATTTGAAAAACTTCATTAGCGCCATTCTTTTTAAATTCACTAATAACTACTTCCCAATTAATCGGAGGCCTTATAGAAAACTCAAATACATCAGTATCACTACACAAAAAAACAATATACTCACAATTCTTACCATATTTAGGGACAACTTCTTTTATAAATTTTCTCAATGCATTATTTTTAAAGCCGCCTATTCCATTAACATTTAAATACTCTATGCATGAATTAAATCGAACAATAGAGTTTTTATTTCTAAAATAACTGATCATTTTTTTGTAAAACTCTACTTCGGTTTCACCTTCAGCAATTATAACTATACATTTATTCATCGCTATCACACTCCAAGAAAGATGAGATATCGCTACTTGGATCCGCTAGTAAAGAGAATAAATAATCGCCTGTATTCATCTTAAAAAACTCTGCATCTTTTTCTAATTGCTTTTCTTTTGCTTTATTTATAGGATAAAATCTAGCTAATCCATCATTTTTATCGATCCCAACATGAATCCATAGAGGGTTTAAATAACTTATAACATAAGGAGAATGAGTAGCAATTATTATTTTACAATCAAATAACAAGTCACTTAATATTTCTAAATAAGCTCTAAATAAACTAGGATGTATTGAATTCTCAGGTTCTTCTATTGCAATTAAAGCTATATTGCTAATACTAGAAAGAATTACTTTAGTCAAAATCATAAATATTCTTTTTGTTCCATCAGAAAGCATATCAAATCTGAGTGGAAATCTTGATTTATCATCATATATAAAAAGCACATAAATCGTGTTAGCAATAGTATATATTGCATCTTCATCAAATTGATTATTGCTATCATTGTTATATTTAACTTCTTTTACTTCTATCTGTTTGATGTCAGGGAATATCTGAGTAAAAATATTAATTAAAAGGCTATATTTATCTGGATATTTATTTTTAAGAGTAAATATAATTCTAGGTAAATTATCTGCATTAATCAGTTCGTTTTCAAAATCTTTTCGTATTATTGGATTAGGTAAAAAATTTTCTCTTACTTCAAGATTATTTTCTATGTAGATTTTAATTTCATTTATTTCAGAAATAATATCCTTATAAAATAAATTATCATATGCTTTTAACTTATTCACTATTAGTTCACAAGATCCTATATTAATTTCACTGCTACATCTTCCAGTTTCTGAGCTTTTGTAATAAGAAGCATTATTTTTCCTATCAATTAATTGAGTATATTTTTGCCCTTTTTCATCTAATTTCATTTTAAGAGATTCAGATAGAATTTTTGGATCATGCTCTTGACCTTTTTGCCATTCAAATTCAAAAGAATACGAAATAAGATATTTCTTTTCATTAATTAAAGTAGATAAAATCATACTGTATTTGAAATTCTTTAAAAAGTTTGCTTTTTTTAATGGTACGCATGATAAATTTGACATCATGTTCCTTTTCACATCACTAGATGCTTTAATAAACGAAATAGCAAAATCAATTCCAGATAAAACGTTTGATTTTCCAAAGTTATTTAAGGAAACTAAAGCAGTAATTTTATCAAATTTTATTTTTACTTTGGATAAATTCTTATATCCATTAATTGAAACACTCTGTATGATCATATATTTTTCCTCATTTCTATTATCATTATATAATAGTTTATGCAAAACGCAATATTTTCTTTCGTATTATGCAAAAATTATTCGCAAATTGATAGTTAACTATTATTTTTGCGGTAAAAATTTTGCGTATTTTATTATATATTTAATTTTTTTATATGCATTTTTGAGTGATAAATATTAATATAATCAAAAAGTGCATTTAAATAATTTGGTTCTGTTATTTCTCCTTCACATACTATTAGCCAGGATTCTGCTCGTAAGAGAAGTTCTTTAGATCTTCTTTCTCTTCGCTATTTATTTCTTCTTTTGTTAAAATTATCAGCACCCATAAATTACTCCTTATCGTCATTAATAAACGGTACTGCTCCAAATCTTCCATTTAAGTAATGTTTTCCAAAACTTAAATCATTTCTAATGCTTGAATCTTTAAAGTCATATAAAGAAAATAAAGAAGATTTTTGATTAATTTTCTCTACGAAGAAAATTTCATCTCTTCTTAAGTCAGATGAATCTAAACAAATTAAATTATGAGAAGTAAAGATTAATTGTCCTCCTCCAATATTAATTTTCTTATTTGTATATAATCCAACAATATATCTTAAAATTAATGGGTGTAATTTTGAGTCGAGTTCATCAACAACCAAAGTGAATCCATTATTTAGACTTAATAAAAGATATAATAAAAAAGTAAACATCTTCTTTGAACCACTTGATTCTAAGGAAAATGGAATTCTAGCAAAACTTCCATCGTCATTTTTATGAATAGAATAAGGGGTATAAACTACATTCATATTATTATTTGTTTCTTCATCAATCTCAATATTGATAATTGATTCATCTATCGTTTTCATAAATTTTACAATGATATCTAACCAGTTTTTATTTTTATAAAAAACTTCCATCAATTTAAAATTTTTTTTCGATAGAATAATATCACTAGAATAATTTAAATAATTTGTTTTTTCTTTAAACCATCTACAAATATATTGATACTTGCTAATTCCTCTTTTGCCTAAATTTGACATCAATAGTTCATCTTCTAAAGTAAACGAGAAAACAAAATCAATTTCTTTTCGATCTTTATCGGATAAATCTGATCTAAGCTTTTTACCATACTCTCTATAAAAAACACATTTTTCCTTAACATTTTTAGTTTGAGAAAAAACTTTCATAAAAAGCCATTCTTCTAAAATCTTTTCACTATTTAATGAAATACCATATCTATATTCTTTTTTTGTCTCCTTATCACATACAGAGATTTCCAATTCTGTAGGAGAATTTTTAATTTCACTATCAAAAATATAGCTAGATACACAATCTTTTAATGTCACTCTTTCATCTTTACTAGAATATACGATGAGCAAATCATGAAGTAAAGCAATAGCCTCTAAAAAATTTGACTTTCCACTTCCATTTGCCCCAAATATAGCGGCGATAGGCAATACCTTCACATCATTTTCAACAATTAAACTATCGCTATGCTCTTTAATGGAAGCCGCAAGCATATTTAATTCGCTATCTTCTACAAAAGACTTATAATTTTTAACTCTGAAGTTCAATAACATTTTGCTATCTCCTTTTTATATATTTTATCAATAATTATATAATTTTAAACCATAAATTGAGAAAATTTCTCATTTTTTATATTAAATTTTATACTTTTATCGTTTTTTGCAAAAATTATTATCTAAAAGAATCTTTATGTACATTTGAAAAACTATTCATATTATTATAATGCACTATAAAAGAATAGAATCTTTTTCATAAATTCACTTTTTTTACAAACAAGTGACAATTATGCACAAAATTAAACAAAAAACAGAGAATTCATTACAAAATAATTACATTCTGTAAAGATTATGCTTATAAGGCAATCAACTTATCTACTATATGCTCAATCTCTTTATCGTCTTCTCTATTGACTTGACAAGCATATCCTAAAAAAGTCTTATAAAACTCCCGAATTATTCTCATCTCTTCTTCTCTACCTTCAACAATATAAATGACACTACCTATATTCTTATTCTCATTTATATTGATCATATAGAGATATACCTCCAAAGACTGCAACTAAGTAAGATATTTACTCTTAGGATTATTATTTATATATCATTTTTCAATGAATAACTAAAGATAGTTTAAAACATTCATTTCATAAACCGATTCTTTCTTCTAATACTTTCAAAATTCCAGGATTATAATCCACGATCATTAGAACAAATGTAGATAATATTAATATCGATTTTTCCTTCGAATTTTTAATCTCTATTTGTCTATCTAAAACCATTTGGTAATCTAGTTCTTCTTTCCCAATTAAATAAACAACTCTTTTATAATTCCATTTAATACTTTGCCATATATCTAACGTTTTTGATAAACTAAAATCTAAATGATTTTTCTTTCCAAAACACGACAAAGATCTAACTTTTGTTTTAAATGTTTCTCCACAGCAATCTATAATGCTAATTTTTTCATATGCACATTTTGGATTTTCAAAATCATCAAGATAAAAAGCCGCTTCAAACATAGGATAATTTATATACAATTTTCCATTTTCAGTCTCGTTGTCAAAAAAAGATAACATTTTTTTAACCTTCTCGTCAGAGTATTTTTGATAATGTGGCTCATAATCAAAAACAAGATATATTTGTGAAAAAGCTTGTTTAGATAACTCTTCAGGGCCGAGAGTTATTTTCCCTGTTGACTTCAATAATCCGACTAATGAAAGTAAAGGATCTGACGATAATTCTTCGTATAGTTCATATAATGAAGTCCCATATGAAACTATTTTGTAATCCTCTTTAACCAAATGGAACATTTTTTTAGCAACATTTTCAACATTGCATTTTTCCATTTGGTCTCCTTCAACTAAAAATAGAATTTTTTTATTCGAACTCACCGCTAATCATCATCTTTTCTAGGTTATGCCCTTGTCTAATAACCTTTGAGGTTGAATCTGCGAAACTTTTTATAGATTCATTATTAATAATAAAATAACAATCTGGTCTCATTATATCGTTGTCGCACAAAAATGCATTATGAGTAGTTAATATCGATTGGAAATTATTATTATTAATAGTATTAATTAGTATATTTTTTGATAATTCATAATGATAGAAAGCATCAAACTCATCGATGAATAAGAAAGAGATGTTATTATTTTTATGCATCCAATAAAAGAATAACCATAGCGACATCGTACCAGTAGAAGCAACATTCACTAGCGGAGCGCTACCATTTTCGTAATTTGCAATAACTATCTCTTTCCCTAAATTGTTATATCTACTTAGATTATAATTTAATCCAATGCCTTTAAAGAAATTTTGTAGTTCCAATACCAAATTATTCTTTATAATGAAATCGTTAATATCTTCCACTCCTACATTCGGAGTAATGTACTCAAAGTTCCTTACCGATCTAAACCAAAGCATATTCGAAGCGAATTCAACAATTCTTTTAATAGGTGAGTTATTTTGAAGAATAGAATTATTATAAATAAATTTTACCATCGAAATATTTGAAGTATTATTTTCAAATTTTAAAGTATTAATGTCTGAAATATTATTTACTATTTTTTTATTTATAAAATTATATTGAAAAATAATATTTCCATTTTCTTTGATTTCTTCAAAAACTAAATTTCTATTCGTATCTTTTCTATATGAATATTCTATAATATCATCTTCAAATTTAAATACATAGACAAAAGAAGCTTCACTTTCAGTAGAGTTTAGATTTAAATATGGACTAAATCTCATTGCATTCATTCCATCAAATAAATGAGTAGAAATATCCATGATAGCAAAACCTAGATTACTTTTTCCACTGCCATTTTTTCCATAGATTACTGCTTTATTGACTAAACCATTTTTTACACAATTCTCATTAAACGAATAGTCACGGACATTATCTAGTTTAAAAACAAGCCAGTCTCTAAAACTTCTAAAATTCTTAACCCTAAACTCTTTTAACATGATTTTATTACCCCTTACATTCATATGATAGTTCACTCTCTTTCCGAATTCAACATTAATGTAATTTTTTTACATCAATAATGTTATATATTTACATTATATGTGTAAAATATGATTTTACTCATTTTTTTACAGATGATTTTACTCCACTTCCTATATTAAAATGTTAATTTTGTCAACTAATCGTGGAAAGAACCATTTTTACGCTTACAAAATTACTTGAAACATAAAGCATAATATTGTTTCAATTGAAGCACTTCAATTATCTAAAATAAAAGTTGGGACCGCTATTGTAAACAAATAGTTATCCCGTCTTTTTTAAATATATTAATTTTATAAAGTTTGATTTTTTTAGCATAAATATCTAATAGTCGATTATTTTTTCTTTAGAAAATGTAATTATTTCTAAATCTAATAATGAAATCATAAATAGCGATAAAGTTACATACTTATGGTAGTAATTATAAATTTTATCTTCCTTATCTAGAATTTCTATATTTACTTTTTCAAACGCATCTAAATCAGATGGAGAAATTTGAATATCAAATTTTGTTTTAATTATTCTATCCATTTCTTTTATCGCATTTTCAAAGCTTTTATCATTTAATTTTTTTAATCTGTTTTCTCTTGCATATCTTTTAATTTCTTTTGATGAAGAAAAACTAGATTTATCTTTATAACAATTTAAATATAGCGATTCAATACATGGATAACTAAGTAATAATAGCCCATGAACTGAATTATAATCAGAAGATTCTCTCGAGTTATTATATTTATTCATCGCTTTTTCTATATCTTCTTTTGTATTGCTTTTATCATCACGATCAAAAATATAGTATATAGCGGAAGATTCTGTATCTACTATTCCATTTAACTTATTAATAAATACTTCTTGATAAAATTTATCAATATTGTCTGAAATTATCTCCTTTATTTGTGGTTTATTAATTGTAACAATAATTACTTTGCTATACTTATTATTCTCTTTTTTAAGCATTTCTATGTCATCTTCTCTATTGAGTTGATAAACATTATATCCTAAAAAAGTCTTATAAAACTCCCGAATTATTCTCGGCTCTTCTTCTCTACCTTCAACAATATAAATGACACTACCTATATTCTTATTCTTATTTATATTGATCATATAGAGGTATACCTCCAAAGACTCCTGCAAGATACATCTTCTCCAAATTTTGCGATTCTCTAGGTGATGCATCTGATGCTTTAGTAACATACGATCCTTCTTCGTTGTAATCAAAAATGAATACTTGATCAGGTCTAATAAGATTGGTTTTTAATAGATTAGTTTCATGTGTTACTAAAACAGATTGTACGTTTTCACATTTTTTAAATAAGAAGTCTACTAAAAGCTCATTTAATTTATTGTGACAACCTCCACCAAATTCATCTATTAGTAACATTCCCCCATTCTTTTTACATGACAATAAGAATGGTATTAATTGAATCAACAGTTTATTTCCGTATGATTCTAATTGGATTGGAAGTGAACACTTTACTATCTTATTTTCAACAATGATTGCTATATAGTTATTACCAAGAACATTTTGCTTTTGATAATGAATCTTATAAGGAATATCATAATTACTTAAGAACTCATTAATTTCACTAACTCCATATTTATCAATATAGGAAACTAAATTTGTATCTAAAAATACATCATTTGTAAATGTAATCATCTTATTATTTGTTCTATCAATATAGATGGAGTTTTTCAAAAATTCCATCCATTTATTTAAAATAGGATAATTTATAAAATTAGTATTAAAATAGGCAGTCCTCAAAAACAAAATGTTTGAAGAAACTTCCTGTTCTTCATTGTCTGACAAGATAGTTTTTACACTCTTATTGATTCTTGATATAATTTTTTGATTATCCAAGTATAATTCTTCATTTGTTATTTCTGATTTGGTATTTACAGAAAACAAATATGTAACATTATTATTATCTATTACAAACTCATATTTAAAAGAAGCTACTCCTTTTTTTGAAAAAGCACAGATAAAATTAGAAGGAAATGAAAGATCTTTAAATAAAAGATCTAAAAGAATACTAATCGCGTTCAATGCAGATGTTTTCCCTGAACCATTGCTTCCAAAAAATAATCCTCCGTTAAGAATTTTATTTTTCACATTATATTCTTTTAAGATTTCTGACTTTGTCGCAGTAAAATCGATTGTTTGTTGGTTCTTAAACATTCTAAATCCACTGAAAGTAACTCGTTTTAACATTTTTCTCTCCTCATTTCACTATTATTATATGTATTTTTTTTACATTTGTAAACTACCGAAGTGTATTTTTTTTACATTTGCAATCTTTTTAGACGTAATTTTTTTACACTAACAATATGGAATTCTTCCACTATACGTAGAAAATATATACACATATTTAGCCAAAAAAATCCGGATGATTTATTCACCCGGACTTATTAATTTACTCTATGTATTATCCATTATATGGAGAGATGCTAACGTTATATTTAGCACCACTCATTGTTGATAATTCAAATAGAGAATTATTATCTACTCCAACTAAAGAGATATCAATTGTTTGAGCGGAGCCATTGTTGAAGATGATATTTGCATATCTATTAATGTTAACTTCACAATAATAGACATCAGTAGTTCCATCAACTAGAGTCATCGCTTCTCCTGGCCAAGATGATTTTGGTCCACTTGCTCCCCAAGTGTAGTAATTGATTGTTGACCAACCTAAGGTATTCTTAAAGTAGAATCTATAAGTTTCTACTTCATCGGTGTAGTGAATCCAAATCTTACTTCCATCGTAAGAATATACGCCAGTAGTAAGTTCATAGTCTGCTGGAGTTTCTCCAACCTTATTATCCCATGTAGGTCCAGTAAATGTTTTAGCATCGTAAACTTGGAACTTTAAGCCATACATATTGTCATTTAATAATAGAGATACGCTATGATCGTTAGAATTTAAGGTTGCTTCATACCAACCACCTTCTTGACCATCCATCCAAGCCCATGCATAAACGACTACATCTTCAGTAAATAGCCAACTTGGACAGTTTGTAAAGGTGTAATTAACTAATGGTCCAGATACCCAACACGCTAATTTTTGGGTATCGAAATAAAAGCTATAGATACCAGCTTTTGTACAAGTGAACTCATTGGCTTGAGCGATACCATCTACTATAGTTAAAGCTTTAGAATAATAGCTCACATTATCATTTTCATCTGTTACTTTAACTTTGAATGTATCACCTACATTTAAGGTGATTCCTTCAGCCATATACTCTAATGTGTTCGCGGGATTAATAACCATATCGTAAGATGAAGAATCCACTAAAAATTCATACTTATTTGTGTCTACGAATTCAAGTATTTCTGCATCGCTAGTTTCCACTAAAGTGTTTCCTTCTACTTTGAAAGTGTAGATGCCATTTGCATCGGAAGAAACTACTTGATTATTAACTTTTACTACCACTTCGTGACTTACATTATAATTAAAAGCAAGGTAGAAAGAAATCTCTTGATCTTTATTAGCTTTTGATGGCAAAGTCATATTTTCTTTTTCAACGATAGAAACATTCTTACCAGGATTAAAAGTAATTGTGAATTCGCCTTCTTCGATAATTTCTACTGGATCAGATCCAGGAACTTTAGGTCTATTGTAAGCGTACAATGAAAGATTTTCATTAATAGCAGTATCAAAATCAAATGGTTCAAGGCCTAATTTATCATAATACCAATATGATAAGTAGTAATCTTTTAATGAACAAGCAAATCTTTTAATCTTTGTACCTGGTTCAACATTATATTTACAATATAATCCATCATCACCTGGAAGATTAACATAGAATTTAACTTCTAAAGAAGTGCTAGTTTTTTCTCCATATTCTTTATATGTATATAAGCTACTAGTAGAGCTACTAGATGAGTTACTAGAAGTTTCACTTGATACTTCTTCGCTAGTAGGATTTTCACTAGAAGTTACATCGCTAGTGTTTACTTCACTACTAGTAATAGACGTAGGAGTATTTTTCTTTATACATCCGCCTAAAGAAAGAATAGTCAATAAAGATAAACTTAATACAAATATTTTTTTCATAATCTATTCCCTCCTTATTTCTTAAATACGACAATTTCATTAGTCTTAACTGAATATGTACTTCCAGAGAAATTAGAAGCATTATTAGATAAAAGTAATCTATATCCAGATAAGCCTGAAGCTTGATAAGACGAACCTGCATTAGATACTACTCGGTAAGTACTTTCTCCATAAGAGATTGTATAATCCATTACCGAATCTTGTTTAGTGACTTTTAGTGCTTCAGAGATTTCATTATATGAAGCAAGTCTAAATCCTTTGAAAGAATTTCTAATAGAAATAGCTTCTTTCATAAAGTTATAGGTATTTAGATTTTCAATCTTTCTTGCGTAGTCAAACTTGTTGACTTCATCACCAGCATTATAAGAGTTATGAACTTGTTGAGCGGTTCCATTTTGCTTAGTTCTTAAGAACTCTTCTCCACCATGAATGAAAGAGATACCTTCACTAAAGAAAACCATCGCTTGAGCTTGTTCTACTTGATCAATTTTACTATCCTTAGTCTTTTTAGAAGATAAATCGATTTGATCAAATAAAGTATAGTTATCGTGACAAGATACATAATTTACAGTCTTTGTAGGATCGATTAAGGAACTAGAGAATTGTCCCCAGATACCTTGAACTATTGCATCTTTATAATTGCTTCCATCTTGAACCCAACCAAGAGATAAGTCGTTTCCGCCTCTAATGGCGTCTCTAAAGTGATCGTTAAATCCTCCGACTCCTTTAATTCCTTGCATTGTAGATTGATCTGTTCCTACATATGTATCAGTAGAAGTTCCTCCAGTCCAAGGTTCTCCATAGACCATAACTTTATCATATGATTTCTTACATTCTGTATAGACAAGTTCCATAGTTGTTGTATCTAGTAATTTCATTAAATCAAATCTAAATCCAGAAATATTGTATTCATCAACGAAGAACTTACAAGAATCGACGACAAATTTTCGATACATCGCTCTTTCAGACGCCATCTCGTTACCACAACCTGAACCATCTGAGAAAGTTCCATCTTTGTTCATACGATGATAATATCCAGGTACGATCTTTTCAAAGTTAGTGTTACTTGAACTAAAGGTATGGTTAAAGACAACGTCCATGTTAACAAGTAATCCTTCTTCAGAGATAGATTTCATCATCGTCTTAAATTCTTTAACTCTAACAAGTCCATCGTAAGGATTAGAAGAATAAGAGCCTTCTAAACAATTGTAGTTTTGAGGATCATAACCCCAGTTATATTTAGTTTCACTAGCCTCATCTACTGAAGCGTAATCGTAAACTGGTTGAAGTTGAATATGAGTAACACCAAGTTCCTTAATGCTAGCTAAACCAGTAGAAACAGTTTTCCCATCTTTAGTGTAAGAAGTGTTTTTCTCACTTAAGCCTAAGAAGTTACCACGATTTTCTTTTGTTACACCGCTAGTTTCATCGATAGTAACATCTCTAACGTGAACTTCATAAATTGAAGCGTCAGTTGGATCAGTAATTCTCTCAGGTCGAGTAACTTTATCCCAATCTAATTCTTTATTGATTTGCTCAAAGTCGACGATTTGTCCTCTTAAGCCATCGACGCCACATGATTTAGCATATGGATCAACTACTTCATTTGTAGTAGCCCCATTAGTAACTGAATATGTGTAATATTTTCCATGTAAGTTACCAGGAAGAGTGATAGACCAAACTCCTTGTTGAGTTTTCTTCATCACGTAACTTCTAGAAGGAACATCTTGAGAATGTTCTACCCATGGAAGAGGTCTAGTGTATTCATCATAAGAAGAAGGAGTTCCGTATTCATAAATGTTTAATACTACCTTAGAAGAAATTGGAGCCCAAACTTTAAATGTAGTTTTAGTTCTACTTTCATTAAAAGTAACTCCTAAATCGTTTCCATAGTATGTAAAGGCATCGATAAAATCTTGATTGTCATAGAAAACTGACATTCCACAATCTAGAGTTAACGCTCCAGCTGGGAAATCAATTTTTATCGAATAGGTTTTAGTAACGTCAGCATTCTTATTCAATACTGCAGTTATTTTTTTATCTTTATATGTAAAACTCTTTAAGTTTATCTCAGTCCCGTTTTCATAAACGTGGAACATATCTTTAGTTATTGCAGTAACATCTTGAGAAAGAATAACTTGAGACACGATTGTATTTTTACTTGTAAAATCGCTAGATACAATTTTATCTTTTAAAGCTTCACCAAGAGAATGCATGACATCGCTTACGCCTTCGTAAAGGTAGATATCTAAGATACCATTTGGCGATTTCTCTGGGACTTCGATAAATCTATCTGACGAGATATCTCTAAGTCCATTGGTCCATTGAGTTAAGCTAGATCCTGAATGAGTCTTAACTAAGAAGCCAATTTCACTAGCTCCTATATAACGTTCATCGTTAACTAAATCTACTTCAGCGACGTTTCCGTAAACTCCATCGCTTTTATCAAACATAATCATTTTACCATCACTAGAATTTGGTTTACTTTGCCAAGTCCAAATACCCCAGTTATCGTACTTTGCATCGTTTCTTGCATAATGGACTTTAACTTTGACTGTTTGAGATAAGTTTTCTTCACTTCCTTGAGTGGATTCTTCTTTTACCACTGGCGTAGCAACGATATTCTTCTTTGAATTTAAGCTCAAAGAACTAGAACAGCTAACGCACATTAAAGAAAGTAAAACTAATAATATACTTTTCTTTTTCATAAAAGCCTCCTAACAATATTTAATATAACATATTAAACTAGCATTTTAAACAGCATTTTGAAAGCACTTTCATTTTTAAATGAAAAGACGCGAAAATAAAAATCTAGGGCCTATAGAATGAATAAAAGTTGAATTGAAAGAATAGTTATGTTAATATAATTATCGTTTTAGGAGGATAACAAAGACACAATGGATCACCCCAGTATACTAATCATTTGTTTAATTATTTTATTATTACTATCAGCATTCTTCTCAGCTAGTGAAACCGCATTTACTTCATTTTCTGAGATAAGAATGAAAAAAATCGCTAAAAAGAGTAAAAGTGCAAAACTCGCTTTAAAACTTAGAGAAAACTACGATCGTTTCTTAACTACGGTCTTAATTGGAAATAACATCGTCAATATCGTTGGAACTTCCCTTGCGACAATTCTATTTATCGCAATTAGTTTTTCTACGACTTTAGGAACATTAGTCGTTACCATTGCGGTTCTAATTTTTGGAGAAATCTTTCCAAAAACTTTTGCTAAAATGTATCCAGAAACCTTTGCAAGAATTTCAGTTTACCCTTTATTTGGCCTATATTACTTATTCTATCCAATCTCTTTATTATTCGATGGAATCAAAAAGCTAATCAAAAAGATCTTTGGATTTAAAGAGCAAGAAGCGATGACTGAAGAAGAATTTGAAATTCTAGTAGATGAAATTCATGAAGATGGCACTTTAAATGGAATTGAAAAAAGCATCATTCTCAACACTTTAGAATATGGTGACTTATTAGTAAGTGACATTATGACTAAAACTAAAAATATCATCTATGTTAAAGATAGCGATTCTTTAGATGATATTCAAAAAGTCTTTGAAGCCTACAATTACTCTAGGCTTCCAATTTCTAAAAGTGCGAATATAAATACCATATATGGTATTTTATATCAAAAAGAATTCTATGAAATGTTATTAAATGAAGAAACAAACTTACAAGAAATTGTCATGGAAGCAGTTTTCACTAAGCCAAATATAAAAATATCTAGATTATTAAAAACTTTACAAAAAGAAAATAAACATATGGCAATCGTTAAAAATAAGAATGGTAAAGTAGTTGGAATTGTCACTATGGAAGATATCTTAGAAGAACTTGTTGGAGAGATCGAAGACGAGTACGATGAAGAAAGAGATATCGTAGAAGAAAAACGTCAAAAGATGCTTGAAGAACAAAAAAGCCAAGATAAAGAAAATTAGATGTAAAAGTCTAATTTTTTTATTCGAAAAAAAATATATTCTTTGTTTTTTTTCGAATAGATATTTATAGAGATAATTTTTTCATCCTTATTTACATTTAAAAAGATAATAGTGTTTATTTTTTAAAAAAATATACTATAATATAAACAGGAGGAAAAATTATGTTTAGTAAAAACCTGAAATATTATAGATTACTAAAAGGTATGAGTAAAAAAGAACTTGCGAAACAAGTTAATATTACTCCGATGGCAATTACCAATTATGAAAATGGTGATCGTTATCCAGATATGGATATAATGAAAAGAATTGCAAAGTGTCTAGAAGTCAAAGTATCAGACTTTTTAGAGGTTCGTAATGAAAACATTGTTTTTTCACATAACGAGTTTAGAAAAAATACTTCATTATCAAAAGAAAATCAAGAATTGATACATGAGAGTGTTGAAGAGTATTTTAGTAGATTTATGAATATCGTTGAAATCTTAGGTGGAGAGGTCATGCCTCCATTTTCAAAAATCCACGCTATTAAAATAACTAATAATATTGATGAAGATGCAAAGAAATTACGTGAATATTTAGGTTTTGCGCAAGAAGGTCCTCTTGAAGATTTAGTTGGAAAACTCGAAAACAAAGGATTTCTTATCATGTTTAAATCCATTGATAATAATCTCTTTTCTGGAATAAATGGAACTGTAAATGGACGTCCTTACATTATGATTAACGAAAATATGTCTCCTGAAAGGCAACGTTCTACTTTAGGCCATGAGCTAGCTCACATTATATTTGACTGGTCAAATGTCAATATGTCAGAAAAGGAAATTGAAAATTATGCCACGGCGATATCTGGAGCTTTCTTGTTTCCAAAAAGTGATGTAATACGTGAACTTGGAATACATCGCACTTCAATCAGTAAAGATATGGAATTTGTCGCTAAAGAATATGGAATATCAATGTTTCTTATAGCAAAAAGAGCTGAATTATCAAATGTAGTATCACAAAAAGTTGCTAAAGATTTCTATATTTTTGCCTCAAAACAAGGATGGAGAAAAAAAGAGCCAAATCGTATACCTCCGGAAAAAGCTTATTTATTCAATCAGCTAGTTTATAGAGCTGTCAATGAAAAAGAAATAAGTATCCAAAAAGGAGCCGAATTACTAAAAGTTCCTTATAATCAAGTTGCTGAGAATTGTTGTTTTGTAGGAGAGTAACAATGGAGCTAATCAGTAGTGATACAAATATTTGGATTGATTTTGTAACAATAAATCAATTAGCATTACCATTTCTTCTAGACTTTACTTATCTAATGAACGAAGATGCAATAGAAGATGAATTACTACAACCTAAAGATTTGAAAGATAATCTAATTAGCTTAGGCTTAAAAAAAACAGAACTAACTATAGAAGAATTCCGTTTATCTGAAGAATACGGATCAAAATATAAAAGATTATCTGTATACGATCGAATTGCTTTAGCAATTGCAAAGAAGAGAAATATTAAGCTTCTATCAGGTGACATGGCATTACGTATTGCAGCAGAAAAAGAAAATGTAAAATGTATCGGTACATTAGGTATTCTTGATCTATTACTAGCATATGAACTTATTCCTATTGAAAAATATAAAGAATGTTTAGAATTATTAGAAAAAAATAATGGCAGTAAAATTAGACTACCAAAAGATAAAATAGCAAATAGATACAATAAAACTTTTCGAGAAGAACTTATAAAACAAATAAGAGAAACAATTTGTTCTCACTAAAAAACACGGGTATTTCTATCCGTGCTTTTTGTTATCATACTTATTCTTTAGCTTCTTTTACTTCTTGAGTTTTAGGTTCTTCAACTATATCTTCTTTTTTTACTTCAGGCTTTTTCACAGGCTTTTTTTCAAACTCTTTATGAGATAAGTTGATTCTACCCTTCTCATCGATTTCAGTAACTCTAACTTTTAATGTTTGTCCAATTTTAACTACATCTTTAGGATGATTGACTCTTTCCCAAGATAGTTGAGAAACATGGCACATTCCATCGACGTTACCAAATAGATTTACAAAGCATCCAAATGATTCAATTCGAACTACTTTTCCTTCATAAACTTCGCCAACTTTAGCTTCTTTAACGATATCTTCAATCATAGCAAGAGCTTTGTTGATTGGTTCTCTATCCATATGATAGATGATGACTCTTCCGTCGTCTTCAATATCAATCTTGACGTTATCGCATTTTTCAATGATATCATTGATTACTTTACCTTGAGATCCAATGACATCTTTAATCTTGTCAACAGGAATTCTAGTTTGAGCAAGTTTAGGTGCATATTTACCAACTTCTTTTCTTGGTTCACTAATTGCTCCTTTAATGACTTTCATGATTTCTCCACGAGCTTTATGAGCTTGGGCTAAAGCTTCTCTTAAGATATCTTTGGTGATTCCTTTAATCTTGATATCCATTTGTAAAGCGGTGATACCTTCATCTGTTCCAGCAACTTTAAAGTCCATATCTCCATAGTGGTCTTCCATACCTTGGATATCGGTAAGAATTGTATATGGATGTTCTCCATCTAGTGGTCCAGAAGTGATTAAGCCCATAGCAATACCCGCGACAGGAGCTTTAATTGGTACACCAGCCGCCATTAAGGACATGGTAGAAGCGCAAATGGAAGCTTGAGAAGATGAACCATTTGATTCAACAACTTCGCTGACGCATCTAATGGTGTATGGGAATTCTTCTTCTGAAGGAATGACGTAACTTAATGCTCTTTCACCTAAAGCTCCATGTCCGATTTCTCTTCTTCCAGGAGATCCCATTCTTCCAATTTCACCAACTGAGTAAGGTGGGAAGTTATAATGGTGCATAAAACGTTTACTTTCTTCATCAGTTAAATTATCGATAATTTGTTCATCAGCAAGAGGGCCTAAAGTAGTTACAGAAATTACTTGAGTTTGACCACGAGTAAACATTGCTGAGCCATGAGTTCTTGCAAATAGATCAATTTGAGCGTCTAATGGACGAATCTCATCGATCTTTCTTCCATCTGGACGGACTTTATCAACAGTAATCAATCTTCTAACTTCATCTGCAACGATTTGTTCAAGGATGTCGTTAACTTGCATCATTGTTGATTTTCTTTCTTTTTCATCTTTATATGGTTTTCCTTCATAGAGGGCTCTAATTTCGTTATCAATTTCATCAATTGCGGCATATCTTTCTAATTTATCGACAATTGAAACAGCTTTTATTAAACGATCTTGGCCTCTAGAACGAACATCATCTTCAATTTCTTTAGAAACTTGATATAGAGAAACTTGACGTTTTTCTTTACCGATTTCTTTAATGATTTCTTTTTGGAATCTACATAATTTTTTAATTGCTTCATGACCAAACATAATTGCATCAAGCATTTCTTCTTCAGATAATTCTTGAGCGCCTGCTTCAACCATGTTGATAGCAGTTTCAGTACCAGCAACAGCAAGATTTAAGTCTGATTTTGCTTTTTGTTCAACTGTAGGGTTAATAACAAATTCTCCATCGACTCTTCCAACATATACTCCAGCGATTGGTCCATCAAAAGGAATATCGCTTATTCCAAGCGCTAAGGAAGATCCAAACATTGCAGTCATTTCTGGAGTGCAATCTAAATCGACAGACATGACGGTATTAACAATTTGGACTTCATTTCTAAATCCATCAGAGAACATTGGTCTAATTGGTCGGTCAATTAATCTAGCAGTAAGAGTAGCGTGTTCTCCAGGGCGCCCCTCCCTTCTTAAAAAGCTACCAGGAATTTTTCCTATAGCATATTGTTTTTCTTCATATCCAACAGTTAATGGAAAGAAGTCTGCATCTTTTGGCTCGTCCGATGCACAGACGGTGGATAAAACCGCGGTATCATTCAAGCGAACTAAAACAGCACCATCTGCTTGTTTAGCAATTTCGCCAGCTTCAACGCTCAATTTTTTCCCTTCAAAGTCTAATTCAAAAACTTTTTTTGGCATTGTATTTCTCCTTTTTTCAACAATGTTTATTTTACTATTTAAAAAATAAAAAGTATACTTATTTTTTCTTAATTCACTTTTTTGCCATTATTATGATTTGTGATAAAAAGATTTTTATTATTATCTAGATAATTTTGACATTGTCTAATTTAAAAAAGAAATACTTTATTTCAGTAAACGGTTATTCATTTCTATATTATGTGTTTAAAATCCATGAATAAAAGCATCAATTAGAGTTGGAAAAATGCAAAACTAAATCAATAGATATATTGTTATGTTTTTTGAAGAGAAAAAAGGAAAATAAATTACATTTATATTATCAATATAAGAAATTAATATAATTTGTTATCTTTTGCTATTATAAAAATAAAAAAATATATTTATAAAGAACTCTATATTTGTTAAAATTTAGACGGTGATAAAAATGAAACAAAAAATAGTTGGAATTGATTTAGGTTCATCAAATTTAATTATCTATACTCCAAGTAAAGGAATAATCTATAATGAACCAAACTATGTAAGCATCAATACTCAAAATAGAAAAGTAGTAAACACTGGTTACTTAGCCTTAAAAATGCAAGGAAAAGAGCCAGAGAATGTACAAGTGGTTAATCCAGTCAATAATGGGTTAATTAGTTCTATCAGCATGGAAACTCTTTTAATTAAATCGATATTAAAAGAAAAAAATCATAAAAATTTATTTAAAAGAGCAAAGCTAATCATCTCAACTTGTAGCGAACTTAATGAAGTTAACATTCTCGCACTTAAAAAATTAGCGAAGAATTTAGATGTTGATTCACTAGAGTTCTTCTCTCAATCTTATCTTGCTCTACTTGGATGTGATAGTGGCGATATCTCTTCTAGAGGAAACTTAATTGTTTCTTTAGGCGGAGGCTGTTCAGATATTTCCATCACTTCTGGCACTAAATTATTAATTTCAAGAACTTGTTCTTTCTCAGGAAAAAAAGTTGACGAAGCAATCACTAGGCACTTAAGAAAAAAACATCACTTGATTATTGGAGAAAAAACTAGCGAATACATTAAGATGAAAATCGGTTCAGTGGAACAATTCCCTGAAAATCGACTACTAGAAGTCTCTGGAAGAGATTTAGTATCAAGCCTTCCTTCAAGCGTAGTTATTTCTACAGTCGAAATCAAACAAGTTATAACTTCTTGTATTAGACCATTAATTGAAGACATCACCGATTGTCTAGAAATCACACCCCCAGAAGTTGCTTCTGACATCATCGAATCAGGAATCATCATCTGTGGAGGTATGAGTATTCTTGGAGGAATGAGAGAATATCTAGAAAGCAATCTCAATATCGCAATAAGAGTTGCTAGCGATCCTACCTATTCTGTTATAAACGGAATTAAAAATGTAGTTCATCAAAAACTTTACGAAAATAAAACTAAAAAGAAAAAATAATCTTTATAAAAAAACTCTCATAATGGGGAGTTTTATTAGGTTATTTAGTAGCAATCATTCATTTTATCTCCTACCAAGAGCCAAATCTCCTAAATTCATATTATTTTAGATGAAAAGTACAATGATTATTTGAAAACATGGAGACGTAATGGTTTCAACTGTTATAATTTCAGTCAAACAAATGTGTTTAATTAGTCGAATGACAATTAATTTATGCATATTTTTTCATCATTTATATGCACATACAGGTGAAAAATAAGTATATAGAAATACAATTATTGCTTAAAATTGACTATTTCTTTTTGGTTTAGGTCTAAACCGAAATTGTTTCATCGGTATGCCATTTTTAGTTGAATTCACCCTCGCTATCGTTAGTGCACTAATTGAGAGTTTTTATGTCTATAATATAAAACTTAATCGTCTAAAACGTTATATTTACTAAAAATATATTTAATGATATCTTTTCTTTTAATTATCCCAATATACATCATTCGATCATCGACGATTGGAACGAAGTTTTGCTCTAAGGATAATAAATATACTTCACTCAAATTCGCGGATATGGTCAAATATTTATATGGTCGATACTTTTCGATAGTATCAACAGTGGTATGCTCAGCTTTAGACACATCAAAATCAAGATCATTTTTGATGTATCTTAATAAATCTCCACAAGATAAAGTAGTAACATATCTGCCTTGCTTATCTAAAAGAGGGACTATAGTAAATTTGTGATTATCAAACTTTTCTAATGCCTGTCTAATAGTGCAGTTATATTCAAGATAGAATGTCTCTGACTTAGGGGTCAAATAATTAAAAATATTCATTTTACTATTCTTCCTACTAAATAATTTCCTTTACTCTTCTAATCACTTCATCACTAGTAAAGTTGAAGTAATTTATTACATCATTTGCAGGTCCTGATTTTCCAAATGTATCAATTCCCATAACGTGAGGAGCAAATTTGTGCCATCCGAAAGTCGAAGCCATTTCTACAACCATTCTCATAGAGTAATTATCTCCAAGAACTTGTTTAATATATGCTCCATCTTGCTTTAAGAATAATTCAACACAAGGTATAGAAACTACTCTTACATCAATTCCTTGCATCAATAATTTACTTTGAGCCTCGACGCATAGACTTACTTCACTACCAGTAGCAATAAGAGTAAATTGAGGAATATCTCCTCTTTCTTTAGAAATGATGTATCCTCCTTTATAGACATCTTCACTTCTACTTCCTTCAATTAATGGTAAGGCTTGTCTAGTTAATAGGATGCAAGAAGGATGATCGACGCTCAATAAACTATTTTTATAGCTCATTACTAGTTCATTGGCATCGCAAGGACGATAAACGTAGTTATTTGGAATACTTCTTAACATCGCAAGTTGTTCGATAGGTTGATGAGTTGGTCCATCTTCTCCAACGGCAATTGAATCGTGTGAGAACAAATATATAGATGGTAAATTACTTAAAGCTGCCATACGAATTGCTGGTTTTAAATAATCAGAGAAAACTAAGAAGCAACCAACGTAAGTTCTTAGTCCTTTATGAAGTAGCATGCCATTTTGAATGGAAGCCATCGCAAATTCTCTAATTCCAAAATTGATATTTCTTCCTTCGCGGTGTTTTGGTGAAAAGTCAACTTCCCCATCGATATGAGTCATAACGCTACCAGCGACATCTGCGCTGCCACCGATAAGGTTAAATACTGACTTGTTTAAATTATTTAATAATAATTGTGAAGTTTTTCTAGTTGCATCTTTAAAGCCTGGTTCAAAATAAGGATCTTTATCAAAAACGTAAGTAGAAACATTGTTATTCATCACCGAAATGAATTTAGTGCTTTCTTCTGGATAAACTTTCTTATAGTCCTCAAAAGTTTTATTCCATTCTGAATATGCTTTCTTCCCTCGATTTATAAGTGTTTTCTTAAAGTGTTTATATACTTCTTCTGGCACGAAGAAATCTGGATAATCGTATCCATAGCTAAGCTTTGCTCTTTTTCCATCTTCTTCACCAAGAGGAGAGCCATGAACTTTATTTAATCCTTGATTGACTGATCCATAACCAATAATGGTATGAACTAAAATCATCGTAGGTTTATCTTGACTCTTCTTCGCTTTTTTAATTGCTTTATTAATTTCATTAACATTGTTGCCATCTTTAACTTCAATGACGTTCCATTCACTTGCTTCAAATCTTTTTTTCACATCTTCGTGGAAACTTAATTCTAACGCCCCATCAAGAGTTACTTGATTGCAATCATAGAATAAAATTAATTTATTTAATTTTTGTCTTCCAGCAAAAGAGATAGCTTCTTGAGAAATTCCTTCTTGCAAGCAACCATCGCCACATAAACAATATGTATAATGAGATATTAACTTCTCTCCATTTGGATACATCGCTTGCAAAGAAGTCTCCGCAAGAGCCATACCAACCGCTTGAGCAATTCCTTGTCCTAGAGGTCCACTGGAAGCGTCAACTCCAGGAGTAACATCTACTTCAGGATGACCTGGAGTAATTGAATTTAATTGCCTAAATTGTTTTAGATCATCCATTGTCACTTTAAAGCCAGATAAATGTAGCATAACATAAAGTAACATTGAAGCGTGACCGGCTGATAAAACAAAACGATCGCGATTAATCCAATCAGGATTATTTGGATCAGTCACTATATGCTTAGTAAATAAAGTGTAAAGAATTGGGGCGCTGCCAAGAGCCATACCTGGATGTCCTGATTTAGCTTTGTTGATGCCATCGATGGCTAATGCTCTAATCGCATTAATAGAAAGTTGTTCAATATTCATATTTTTCTCCATAAAAAATCTAGGAAGCTTTAGGATAATTCCTATCCTTGACAAGTGGGCATTCTTTCTCTACTTTAGGATTCCAAAGAGATTATGTTTGGCATTCAACACCATAGAGATGAAAAGAATTCCCTTAAATATAATGTAGGAAACGCATATATCTTCCTAGACAAATTCATTTTAACAAATTGAAGTAATATTATCAATATTGAAACAAAATTACCAAACCATAAATTTTATATAAAAATTTATCTATAGTAAATATGGCATTTTATTTGACATTATATTTGCAAGGCGATTATAAACCTAAAGGAATATTACATTAATTCGTTATAACAAAAATGCAACGTATTTTTCGTTAGATTTACGTTACATTAATTTATCATTTTTTTATTATTCGTTGATTTTATTTCAAAGTCACATTTCCTTCATTATCAAAAGCTAATTTCGAAGAATAGAACTTTTTAAACAAATTATAAGCGTGAGTAACATCTTCTTTTCCAGCAGTTTCATAAGAAGAATGCATAGCAAGTTGGCCAAGTCCAATATCGACGGTAAAAACTGATACGTGGCTATTTGCAATATTTCCTAAAGTAGAACCTCCACGAATATCGCTACGATTAGTAAAGAATTGATAAGGGATATTATTTTTAAGTAAAAATTGCTCTAATATTGAAGCAGTGATCCCATCGCTAGTGTAAGTTTGAGAAGCGTTAAACTTAATGACAATTCCTTTATTCATATACACATGATTGTTGGGATCAGTAATACCTGGATTATTTGGATGAACTGCATGAGCGTTATCTGCAGAAATCATAAAAGAAGAAGCTAATGCCTTATAATAATTTTCTTTTGAAAATCCTAAAGAAGAGTTAATTCTTTTTAAAGTGCTCTTTAAGAAATTTGAATCGGCTCCTTGACGAGAAGAAGAACCAACTTCTTCATTATCAAAAATCGCTAAAACCGAAACGTTTGAATCATTTTCTCCATCAATAAAACCTTTTAACGAAGTAAAAACGCATTCTAAATCATCTAGTCTAGGGGAAGAGATATATTCATTATTTAATCCCCAAATAACTGGTTTTTGATGATTGCATAAATATAGATCAGATCTTAAAATCTTCTTTCCATCCACTTCTTTAGAAATAAGCTTAGATAAAGTTGCTCCATCTATATTTTGACTGATGAAAGCTTGCATTTCACTATCCATCTTATATTGATGGCCAGAATTAATATCGCGGTTAAAGTGGATGCACATATTAGGAATCATCAATAAGTCTCTATCAAGATTAACTATTTTTGTTTTTACAAATCCATCGTCTTCATAAAGTACTCTACCCGCAATAGATAAAGGTCGATCTAACCAAGTTGAGCAAATCATCCCTCCGTATGGTTCAACGTTTATCTTATTATAGATGTCCGTCTTTGATTCATAATTTGGCTTTAGTTTAAAACAAGGTGAATCGCTATGAGAACTAGCGATGTTAAATCCATAATTTTCATTAATGTTTTTTCCTACTTTAAAAGCGATAAGGGATGTATTATTACAAATGACAAAATACTTTTTACCTTTCTCTACATTAAAATCCTCATGTTTGCTTAACAAAGTATATCCTTCTTTTATTAATATATTTTTTATATTGTCTACTGCATTAAATGCAGTTGGACTCATCGAAAGAAAATCCATCATTTCATTAACAATACTCATAAATTTGTCCTCCAAAACACTTATAAATATAAGTGATTGACAAATATTAGTCAATTAGAGAAACACTTCTTTAAGTTAATTAACTTAATCTTAATCTTTTATAAAGAAAATTTTCTAAAAAAATAAAATAATTATTGACATAATTACATATAATAAGTAAGATAAATTTGCAAATAAATTTGTGGAAAGAAGAGGCGCCCGCTTCTCACCAGATTTAACTAAGTTAGATTGGTAAAATGTCACATCGATTAATATGACTTTTAATGGGCGCAGGATTCTGTGCCCATTTTATTTTATAGGAGGATTTATTATTATTTATTTCAATGAACCTAGACCTTATCCAAAGAAAAATGAAAATGAAGATTTGGTCAATGAAAGCATTCGCTTCCCTCAAGTTAGAGTTATCGATCCAAATGGAGGATCTCTTGGTGTGATGCCAAGGCTTAGAGCTCTACAAGTTGCAGAAACTTACAATCTTGATTTAGTATGCGTTTCTAAAGATGCTAATCCACCAGTTTGTAAAATCTTAAACTATGGAAAGTATCGTTTCGAAAATCAAAAGAAACAAAAAGAAATGAAAAAAAATCAAAAAGCAAAAGAAATTGATATTAAAGAGATTCAACTTTCTCCAGTTATTGGTCAACACGATATCGATACCAAGATCAAAACCGCGAACAAATTTCTTTTAGCCGGAGACAAAGTAAAAGTTACATTGAGATTCAAAGGGAGACAACTTTCCCACGTTGAAGTTGGAGAAGAAGTAATGAATCGTTTCATCCAAGGTTGCTTAGATAACGCAGTTATTGAAAAAGAAGCAAAATTGGACGGAAAACTCTTAACTAGCATTTTAGCATCAAAGCATAAAAAATAGGAGGACAAGATCATGCCAAAAATGAAATCAAAAAGAGCTTTACTAAAAAGATGTAAAGTAACTGGCTCTGGAAAAATCAAAATTTTCCATTCACACGTTAGCCATTTAGCGCCACACAAATCAACAAAGCAAAAAAGACATTTAAGAATGCCAAACACAATGAGTAATTCTGACGTCAAGAGAGTTAGAATTCTCATTCAAAAATAAGGAGGTAAGTAACCATGAGAGTAAAAGGTGGAACAGTCACACACGCAAGAAGAAAAAAAGTTTTAAATAGAGCAAAAGGTTACTTCGGTTCTAAACACGCTTTGTTTAAGACCGCGAATGAACAAGTATTACATTCATTACACTATTCTTACGTATCAAGAAGAAAAATCAAATCAGACTATCGTAAATTATGGATTGTTAGAATCAATGCTGCTTGCAGAAATTACGACATCAACTATTCAACATTAATGCACGGATTGAAAGTTTCAGGAATTAACATCAATAGAAAGATGCTTTCTGAAATGGCAATCACTGACGAAAAAGGCTTTGCTTCTTTAGTTGAAAAAGCAAAAGCTGCATTAGTTAAATAAGACATAGCTTCGGCTATGTTTTTTTATTTCTTAATAATATCTTTTATTAGATCTAAAGTCTTAGCAAATAATGATGGGTTCTTATCAAAATAGACAATTTCTGATTTATTATTTGAAACGATGAGAAAAGCTTCAGGAACGATGCTCATCCCTCCAAGTTGGCCTCCTCCATAAGGATAAAGTTCATCGCTAACTTCAAAAGATAGTTCATTTTTTAGTTTTTTATTCTTTTTGTTAGAAACATTAAATTCGCTACCACCCACGCCAAAACCTAAAGTCACTTTAGAAATTGGTACGACTATTTTATCTTCCCCTATTTGAATCGGTTTACCAATCACCTTGCTAGAGTCAATCAAGTTAGATAAAGACTCTAAAGAAGAATGAAGCATTTCATTTATTGGCCTTTTGAACATTTTTATACCTCCGATTTATGATAAATAGATTTAATAAAATGATTCCAAGATTGAAATGGAATTTACTATCTATATCAATATTATTCTTTTCATTTTCTTCAATTTTAAAATTATATTCTTTGATATTTTCTTTAATATAATAAATAAGCATATTATTTAATATATCAAACCCCGCAATTAAAAATGAATAAGCTAAATAATCAACAACATTCTTTTTAATGATGATATTAAGATAATCAAAATGAACGAGAGTTATTAAAGAAGAGATGTCGATTTCTTCCTTCATCTTTTCTTTATTTTCTGGAATTAGCTTTTTTAAAAACTTCTTGTATCTTGGACCTTTTAAATAAATAATTGGGATAAAGAAAACCTTCACTGATAAATGAGAGAAAGATATGCTTACTTTAAGTTTTAATTCATAAGCAAATAAGAAGTAGATAACTAGTAAAATAAAAAGAAAAATATAGTAATAAATCATCAATATTATTATTGATACTATACTTGTTTTTATACGAAAAAAGAGAACTTAGACTTTCTACCTAGTTCTCTTTTTAAATGACTATTAAGGATTTTATCCTCTTGTTGACTTTCTAGTCGAGCAGTTTTTGGCCTTTGAATCACTTCGACGAGTTTGCCTTTGAGTAGAAGAATCACTAACGTGTTCTCTACCATATTCTTCGTTTTGATTTCTACGAGTTGTTTTAGTATTTTTAACTGTAGATTTCTTTGAAGTTTTAGTATTTCTCATAAACTCACCTCTTTCTAAAGATAGTGTTTACAAGAATAATTTATTTTATAAAAATTTTTCAAAGTTATCTTCATTAGATGAATAATTTTCATCGACTTTAATGATTTCTAGATTATTTACGCATTCTTCGATCAAACTTTGATAATCGAAACTTTGTTCAATCTTTTCAATTGTTTCTGTTTTTGGTTGAGTAGTTGGATTTTTAGGATCAAAAATCGTGCAGCAATCTTCAAAAGGACGAATAGAAATATCGTAAGTTTTGATATCTCTACTAATTTTAATGATATCGATTTTATCAAAGATCGCTAGAGGTCTAATGACTGGTAAAGAAGTGACATTTTCAATTTCTTTAATACTCTTTAATGTTTGAGAAGCCACTTGACCAATCGATTCACCATTTGAGATTACTAAACAATTTGATCTATTAGCGACAATAGTTGCGATTCGATACATCATTCTTC